>JBKHXL010000019.1:0-18825 GCA_046566045.1 Candidatus Limnocylindria bacterium | reverse complement strand
ACCCGGCCAGGGCGGCCGTCTCCGAGGCCCGCGACAGCGGGCTGGTCAGGACGAGCGCGAACGACCGCCCGGCGAGCCGCGTCCCGATCGCGCGGGCCTGCTCTCGGCCGGCGTCGGTCAGCGGGATGTCGGTCCGGCCGGTGTGCCGGCCCAGCCGGGCCCATTCGGTCTCGCCGTGACGGACCAGCCAGACCTGGCGCTCGGGTGCGTCGCCGATCCTCACGTGGGGCCGCCGTGGCCGAGTGCCGCGCCCGGCCGTTCGGTCCCCCCCGGCCGGGCCGCGAAGAACTGGCGCGGCGTCCAGCCGAAGACCCACGCGAGGGGGGCCGTCGGAAGCGTCGCGCTGCGCGTGTCGTAGCGGTAGATCATCCCCGCCCATCGTACGGGCGAGGGCACGGCGCTGTGCTAGCCTCGCGCCACGAGCCTGGGACGAACCCACAACGGAGGATGCGATGCGTTTGAGTGAGTGGAGCACCCGGGCCCCGGCGAAGGAGTCGGTCGCGCCCAGGGTGCTGGCCGTGACCGGATCGGTCCTGGAGGCGCTCGGGGCCGAGCCCGATCCCGGCTGTTGGGTCGTGTGGGGTGACGACCCGCGCGCGCGCTACACGCTCCTCGTGCCGACCGCGGCCGGCCTGCTCCAGGTCCACGTTCGGGTCAGCGTGCCGGGCGAGGGCCCGCGCGCCTCGGGCAAGGTCGTGCGCTGGTCGAAGGTGTCCACGGGCGAGCTGGCGGTCGAGATGGCCGACGGGCATCGCCTGCTCACGTTCCAGGTCGAGGGCCAGCTGCTCAAGGGCGCCGACGCCGAGGCCGATGCGATCGCCGCCTTCGCGCTCGAGTTGTTCGCGGCGATCGACGGGCGCCCGTTCGTCCCGCCGGCCCGACCGGGCAAGGGCGGCAAGGCGGGCACGGCCGCCAGGGGCGGATCGGCGCCGATCGCCGCCGGAGCGCCCAGGGGCGCCGCCGCGCGCAGCCCGAAGTCCCCGCCGGCCCTGCCCGCTCCCCGGGACGGCGACAGCTGAACGGCCCGGTCATCTTCGACCTCGACGGGGTCCTCGTCGACTCGGAGATCTGGTGGGACGAGGTGCGCCGCTCGTTCGCGGCGGCGCACGGGCGCGACTGGGGTCCGGACGACCAGGCCGCGGTGATGGGCGCCAACTCGGCGGCGTGGTCACGGATCATGCGCGAGCGGATGGCCCTCGACCTCGACGAGGCGGCCATCGAGCGGGCGATCGTGGACGGTGTGGTCGAGCGCTACCGGAACGAGGGCCCGCCGCGCATCGACGGGGCGGTCGAGGCCGTGCGGCGGATCGCCGCCGGTCGCCGCGTGGCCGTCGCGTCCTCGGCCCACCGCGAGGTCATCGACGCGGCCCTGGCGGCGACCGGGCTGGACGAGGTGTTCGAGCTCGTCGTGTCGTCCGATGAGGTCGCCCACGGGAAGCCGGCGCCGGACGTCTACCTGGAGGCGGCCCGCCGCCTGGGGGTGGACCCCGCGACCTGCCTGGTGGTCGAGGACTCGCGCAACGGGGTCCGGGCGGCGCGCGCCGCGGGCATGACCGTCGTGCTCGTGCCGAACGAGAGCGTCCCGCCCGCGCCCGGCACGCACGAGGAGGCGGATCTGGTCCTGGAACGGCTCGCCGACCTCGATCCTGCGGCCGTGGCGCCGGCGGGTCGCTCCGCGTCCAGCGTCCCGCCGTGACGGCGCCGGAGCCGGCGCGCGGCGTGCCGGGACCGACCATGGGCGCCCGCCAGCGGGCGGTCCGCTACTGGGTCACGCGGGTCGTCGTGGCCGTCCTCACCCGCGCCTGGCTGGCGATCCGGCTCGAGGGTGGTGAGCGGCTGCCGAAGGGCCCCGCCATCTACGCCTTCAACCACCTGTCGTGGGCGGACCCGTTCGTGCTGGGGGCCGTCCTGCCGATGCGTCCGCGGCTGTCGTTCTTCGGGCCCAGGGAGGAGGACATGGGGCGTGGCGCCCGGAACCGACTGATGACCTGGTCGGGTACGACGATCCCGTACAAGCCGGGCAAGAACGACCTTCTCGACACCACCCGCCGGGTCGGGGCGGTGATCGCCTCCGGGTCGGTCGTCGCCATCGCCGCGGAGGGCCGCATCGGGCCGGTCGAGGGCGCGCTCCTGCCGCTCCAGGAGGGCGCGGCGTACTTCGCCCTGCGCTCCCGCGTGCCGCTCGTCCCGGTCGCCATCAGCGGAACGAGCTGGCTGCCGTTCCGGGGCCGGGTTCGGGTGCGCGTGGGGGAGCCGATCGCGACGGCCGACGTGCGGGCCGATC
Source organism: Candidatus Limnocylindria bacterium (assembly GCA_046566045.1). Lineage (GTDB taxonomy): Bacteria > Chloroflexota > Limnocylindria > Limnocylindrales > CSP1-4 > SPCO01. The sequence goes on along the minus strand of JBKHXL010000019.1, from coordinate 16,541 downwards.
GAGCCGGCCTGGCGGCCACGACCGAGGCGCTGGCCAGGGCCCTGCGCACGATGATCGCCGACGTCCCCGAGGCGTCGCCGCCGGGGCGCATCGGGCGCTGGATGTCCGACGTCTTCAACGACTGGCCCGAGGGCTCGCGCGACGCCGCCCTGGCGGCCTGGCGCTCATCCGGCTCCGCGACACCCGACGGCGCGTCCGGGGAGCACGAATCCCAGGCCGGCGCGGCCGCGGGGGAGGGCGCCTGAGCCGCCCGGTCTGGCATACTCGGGCGCGAGATCGACACCGCAGGAGGCACCGTGGCAGCGACCGGCCTTTCCGCCGACCCAGCCGAATACCAGCGTCGGCTCGCCGAGCAGTCGGACGAGCAGATCGACCTGTGGGCGGCCGAGCTCATGCGGGACGTCGCGAGGCGCCGCGGGATCGTGCGGGTGATGGACGACCTGCGCGCCGCCGCCGGCCTGTCGGAGGCCGATATCGAACGGGCGTTCGCTTCTGGCGACGGCCCGCCTGCGGTCGTCGGCCGGGATGCCCGGGGACACCTGATCGTGCCGGCGGTCGCGCTCCACGCGTTCGTGCCGGGGCTGCGCGCCGTGGTCGCCGACGGACGGGACCGGCTCGTCGCCTACCTCGTGGCGAACTTCGACGAGCTCGTCTACGTCTGACCGGGCGGCCGCCCGGTTGGGCGGCCTCGGTCGTCTCGTCCACCCGTTCCCGTCGCTGCTCGACGGGGTCGTCGCCGGTGGCGTCGCCCTGGTCGCCGGCGCGGCGATGCCGACCGCCCTCGGCGTCGGCGTGTCGATGACGTCGCTCCAGTTCGCGATCGGCGCGCTCAACGACGTGCACGACGCCCCGCACGATGTCGGCCGGGTCCCGCCCAAGCCCATCCCGTCCGGGCTCGTCAGCCCGGACGCGGCCCGCGTCGTGGTGGTCGTCGCCGCCTCGCTTGGGCTGGGCCTCGCGGCGACGTTCGGGACCGCCCTGCTGCTGCTGGCCGGGCTCGGCCTGGTGGTCGGATTCGGCTACGACCTCCTCGCCAAGGGGACGCCCTGGTCGTGGCTCCCGTTCGCCATCGGCATCCCGCTCCTGCCCCTCTACGGCTGGGTGGGGGCGACCGGCACCGTCCCGTCGTGGGCGGTCGCCCTGCTGCCGGCCGCGGCGCTGGCCGGTGGCGCGATCGCCGTGGCCAACGCCCGGGCCGACGTCGAACAGGACCGCGTCACCGGCGTGACGACCGTCGCGACCTCGCTCGGGGAGCGGGCCACCGCCGTGCTGGCCCTGGCCTGGGCCGGCGCCGCCGCGGTCGCCGTCGGCGGGCTGGTCGCGCTGGGTGCCGAGCCGGGCTCGCTGGCGCCCGTGCTCGCCGCGTTCGGGGCGATCGCGGTCGGGGTGGCGGTCGGCCGCTCGGGTGGTCCGGAGCGGCTCGAGTGGGCGTGGCGGATCCAGGCGGTCGCCGCGGCCGTGGCCGCCGTGGCCTGGCTCGTGGCGGTCATCGCGACCGAGCCCTGACGACCGGATCGCGGGCGGTGCCTCGGCGCGCCGGACCTCTGGCGGGGGAGGGGAGGCGACCAACGTACGCCTAACGCACCACCCGGCTCGCTCGTTACCGTAGCGAACGACCCGCGGGTCCCTGGCGACCGGACGGTCGGCCCCACGGGAGGAGCATCCGTGCATCGACTGACGTCTCACCTTCGCGGCCTGCTGGTCGCGATCACCACGCTGGCCCTGACCGCGGGCGTGGCCTTCGCCGCCCGGCCGACCGGCGACACGGGCCTGGAGCGCGCGACCGACGCCTCCGGCCAGACGGTGCCGACCGAGCAGGTGGACGAGGAGCCCACCATTCCCGAGGAGCCCACCGTCCCCGAGGAGCCCGAGGGCGAGGAGCCGGAGGAGCCCGCCACCGAGGACGAGGATGGCGCCGAGGCGGCAGGCGAGCATCCGGACAACCACGGCTGGTACGTCTCCGAGGCGGCCAAGGGCCCGACGCCCGACGGCTACCGGAACCACGGCGAGTACGTGTCGGAGATCGCCCGGGGCGACGATGGCAAGCCCGCCGAGGACGAGGATGCCGAGGCCGAGGGCGAGGACGAGGCGCAGGTCACGGGCGGCTCGTCCGGCCCCGGCCGGTCGAGCGAGGCGAAGGCTCGCAACGCGGAGCGCAAGGCGGGTCGCGGGGGCGGCTGACCGTGGCGCGGTGCGCTCGCTAGCAGGAAGCCGGCGCCATCGGCGCCGGCTTCATCGTGTCCGTGACGGGCGGGGTCGGCTCAGTCGCCCGGATCGCCCGAGCGGACCATGGCGATCGCGTTCTCCAGCTTGAGCTTGGCGATCGTCAGGTACTTGGCCAGGTTCGCCCGGTCGACGTCCTCGATCTGGCGGATGGCGTCCGGTGACCGGAGCACGCCGACGAGGTCGTCGAGGGCCTCGGCCAGGGAGTGCTTCGCATGGACCAGCGAGTCGTCGTCGAGCGGTCGAGCCGCCGTGCCGGAGCGAGCCCAGGCGGGGTCCGCCTGCATCTCGTCGGTCCGGGCGTCGGCGCCGTCGGTGTCGACCGCCGGCGCGACGTCGGCGGCCTCCGGGACGGCGGCCTCGTCGGCCTTCGGCGGGCGCGTCCGGCGTCCCTCGATCCTGTCACGCAGCTTGACCAGGCTCAGCTCACCGCTGGCCACCTGGTCGGCCAGGCGACGGCGCTTCTTCGGGTCCTCGACCTTCATCAGCTCGTACGCGTGCGACAGCGTGTCTTTGCGTACGGACACCAGGGCCCGGACCTCCGGCGGAGCATCCGCGAGGCGGAGCCGGTTCTCGACGTAACCCTTGTCCTTGCCCAGCTTCTCGGCGAGCTTGCGGATGCTGTAGCCGTGCTCGCGGATCATCCGGTCATACATCGAGGCTTCGTCGAGCGGCGAGATGTCCTCCCGCTGGAGGTTCTCGATGATCGAGATCTCCAGCGCGGTGTCGTCGTCGATCTCCTCGATGAGCGCCGGGATCGTGCTCAGGCCGGCGATCTTCGAGGCGCGCCAGCGGCGCTCGCCGGCGATCAACTGATAGCGGTTGGGGCCGATGGGACGGACGAGGATGGGTTGCAGGACGCCATGCTCGCGGATCGAGGCCGCCAGTTCGTCGAGCGTCTGCTGATCGAACGACAGGCGTGGCTGCTGCGGGTTCGATTCGATCCGCTCCACGGGGACGACGCGGACGCCGACGCTCCGGGTCGGGCCGTCGGCCGACAGCAGGCTCACGATCGCCGGCGAGAGCTCGCGCTCCTCGGACAGCCGCCGGGCCGCGGCGGCGCGGAAATCAGGACGCGTCAAGGTCCACCACCTCTCGTGCCAGCTCGCGGTACGTGCGAGCGGCGTCGCTGCTCCCGGCGTATGACGTGATCGGCCGGCCGACGAGCGGGGCCTCGCCGAGCTTGACCGTATTGCGGACGATGCTGCGGAACACGTGGTGGTCGCCGACGATGCGCAGCTCATCGAGCATGTCGCGGGCCAGGTTCGTCCGACCGTCGAAGAACGTCGGCAGCAAGCCGAGGATCTTGAGGTCCTTGTTGATCTTCGCGCGGATCAGGTTGATCACCTTGACCAGGTTGTTCAGGCCCTTCATCGCGTAGTACTGGGTCTGGACCGGGATGATCACACCGTGGGCGGCGACGAGGCCGTCGACCGTCAGCAGGCCGAGGTTGGGCGGGCAGTCGATGAGGACGTAAGCGTACTCGTCGAGGCCGCTCGACATCGCATCGCGCAGGATCGTCTCGCGGCCGAGCACCGTGAACAGCTCGCCCTCGGTGGACGCCAGGTCGATGTGGGCCGGGGCGACGTCGATGCCCTCGCTCTCCGTGGCGAGGATCACGTCGACCAGCGTGGCGCGGCCGTCGGCGAGGACGTCGGCCATCGACTTCTCGACGGTGTTGAGGTTGATGCCGAGGCCGGCGGTCAGGTTCGCCTGTGGATCCATGTCGATGCACAGCACGCGATAGCCTTCCTCGGCGAGCGCGCCGGCCAGATTGATCGCCGTGGTCGTCTTGCCGACGCCACCCTTCTGGTTGGCGATCGCGATCACGTTGGTCACCGGGGCATCACCTCGAATCGCTCCGACCGGTCGCGACGCGCCGGTGCCGTGGGGCGGGAAGGGCGTCATGGTACTCCGCCGCGCGCTCCGTGCGGCACCCGTGTTATCCACACCGTCCGGGAGTTGTTCACCGTTTCCGTGGATAAGTGGGGCCGTATGATGGCACCGTCCTTGCGTACAGACACCCCGGGATGGGGGAGGAGCGTCCACCGTGCCCACCAATGACGAGCGGCTCGCCCGTCTCGACGCGATGCGAGCGGAGTCGCTGCTCGGCGGCGGTCCCGCCCGGATCGAGCAGCAACACGCGCGCGGGAAGCTGACCGCGCGCGAGCGGATCGACCTCCTGCTCGACGCGGATTCGTTCATCGAGCTCGACGCCTTCGTCACGAACCGCCATGCCGACTCGACCGAGTCGTACCTCGGCGACGGCGTCGTCACCGGGCACGGCACGATCGATGGTCGGCTCGTGTTCGTCTTCAGCCAGGACCTCACCGTGTTCGGCGGATCGCTGTCCGAGGCGTACGCCGAGAAGATCTGCAAGATCATGGACCTGGCGATGAAGGTCGGCGCCCCGATCGTCGGCCTCAACGACTCGGGCGGGGCGCGCATCCAGGAGGGCGTGGTCTCGCTCGGCGGCTACGCCGACATCTTCCTGCGCAACACCCTGGCGTCCGGCGTCGTGCCGCAGCTGTCGGTGGTCATGGGGCCGTGCGCCGGCGGCGCCGTCTACTCGTCGGCGATCACCGACTTCACGATCATGGTCGAGGGGACGAGCTACATGTTCGTCACCGGGCCCAACGTCGTGAAGGCCGTGACCCACGAGGACGTCGATGCCGAGCGACTCGGTGGCGCCACGACCCACACGACGCGCAGCGGCGTCGCGCACCTGGCCGCTCACGACGAGGCCGAGGCGTTGGCGGCGACGCGTCGGATCCTTTCGTTCCTGCCGCAGAACAACCTCGAGGATGCGCCGCGGGCCGCCACGACCGATCCGCTGGACCGGATGGATCCGGCCCTGGACCACGTCGTGCCGGACGATCCGGGCAGGGCCTACGACATGCACGACGTCATCCGCGGCATCGTCGACGACGGCGACTTCCTGGAGATCCAACCCGGCTGGGCGCAGAACATCATCACCGGTTTCGCCCGCCTGGGCGGTAGCAGCGTCGGGATCGTCGCGCAGCAGCCGCTCGTCCTGGCCGGCGCACTCGACATCGATGCCGCGACCAAGGCGGCGCGCTTCGTCCGGACCTGCGACTGCTTCAACGTCCCGCTGCTGACGCTGGTCGACGTGCCCGGCTTCATGCCGGGTGTGGCGCAGGAGCATGGCGGCATCATCCGTCACGGCGCGAAGCTGCTCTACGCCTACTGCGAGGCGACCGTGCCGAAGCTGACCGTCATCACGCGCAAGGCGTACGGCGGCGCGTACGACGTCATGTCCAGCAAACACGTGCGCGGCGACATCAACCTGGCCTGGCCGACGGCGGAGATCGCGGTCATGGGCGCCGAGGGTGCGGTCAACATCCTGTACCGCGATGAACTGGCGGCCGCGACCGATGCCGCCGCCGAGCGTGCGCGGCGAATCGACGAGTACGAGACGAGATTCGCCAACCCGTACGTCGCGGCCGCGCGCGGTTATGTCGACGATGTCATCCGGCCGTCCGAGACCCGCCCGCGGCTCATCCGATCGCTGGCGATGCTGGCCGACAAGCGCGACACGAATCCGCGCAAGAAGCATGGGAACATCCCCCTGTGACGATCGAGGCGCCCGCGTTGTCCGTACGCAAAGACGGTCCGCCGCCGTTCACGCGGGTCCTCATCGCCAACCGCGGCGAGATCGCGCTGCGCATCATCCGCACGTGCCGCGACATGGGGATCGCCACGGTGGCGGTGTACTCCGACGCGGACGCGGACGCGGCCCACGTGCGTGCCGCCGACGCCGCCGTCCGCCTGGGACCGCCCCCGGCGTCCGAGAGCTACCTGCGCGCCGACCTGGTCGTGGCCGCCGCGCTGGCCAGCGCCGCCGAGGCGGTCCACCCCGGCTACGGGTTCCTGTCGGAGCGCGCCTCGTTCGCCCGGGCCGTGACCGAGGCCGGGCTGGCGTTCATCGGTCCGGACGCGGATGCGATCGATGCACTGGGCGACAAGCTGGCTGCCCGACGCACCGCCGACGCGGTCGGCGTGCCGGTCGTACCCGGCACGTTCGAGCCCGCGCCGACCGATCGCCCGGACGCGGTGGCGGGACTCATCGAGACCGCCGAGCGGATCGGGTTCCCGCTGCTGGTCAAGGCGTCGGCCGGCGGGGGAGGCCGGGGCATGCGACGGGTGGCCTCGGCCAGGGAGCTGCCGGCCGCGCTCGCCGCGGGAGCCGCGGAGGCGCTGGCGGCGTTCGGTGACGGCGCGGTCTACCTGGAGCGCGAGGTCCTGCCGGCGCGGCACATCGAAGTCCAGTTGCTGGGCGACGTGCACGGCGCCGTCGTCGCGCTGGGGGAGCGCGACTGCTCGATCCAGCGACGCCACCAGAAGTTGCTCGAGGAATCGCCGGCGCCCGGCCTGACCGACGAGGAGCGAGCGCGGCTGCACGGACTCGCCGTCGCGGCGGCGCGCGCCGCGCGCCTGCACAACGCGGCCACGGCCGAGTTCCTGTTCGACGAGTACCGCCGCTTCTGGTTCCTCGAGGTCAACGCCCGCCTCCAGGTCGAGCACGGCGTGACCGAGCTCGTGACCGACCTCGACCTCGTCGCGGAGCAACTCTGGATCGCGGCCGGCCATCCGCTGCGCCCGGGCGTCCTCGCCGCCGCCGAGCGGTCGGCCCGACCGACGCGTCACGCCATCGAGGTGCGCCTGTCGGCGGAGGACCCGTCCACGGACTTCGCGCCGGCGCCCGGCCGGGTGGGGCACTGGTCGATGCCGGCCGGCCCGGGCGTTCGCGTGGATTCCGCGATCCGGCCCGGCGACCGCGTGCCGCCGGACTACGACCCGATGATCGCCAAGGTCCTGACGGTCGGGGCCGACCGCGACGAGGCCGTCGCCCGGATGGTCCGGGCGCTCGACGAGGTGGTCGTCACCGGCGTCCAGACGACGCTGCCGTTCCACCGCGAGCTGCTGCGCAGCTCGGTCTTCCGCGCCGCCGAGCTGTCCACCGGCTACGTCGCAGCGCACTGGGACGGGCCGGCCGAACGGGCCCACCGTGCGGACCGCGCCGCCGCTGCCGCCGCGGCCGCGGCGGCCGCGGCCGGCGTCGCAACGTCCACCGCGGGCGCCGGGCCGAGCCCGTCGTTGCACACGGACGGGGGGACCGGCGCGGTCTCCGCGTGGCGGGTGCGGGGCCGCACCGACGCCGCCGACCGGTGGCCGCGATGACCCGCCGACCCGTGCGGGTCAGCCTCATGGGCGCCCCGCCGGTCACCGTCGCCCCGCCGGTCGTCCCCGACGGGACAGCGGCCGACGCCCTGCCCGCCGGTGCGACGATCGGGACCGTCGGCGGCGCGGACGCCCACGGCCGGCGGACGGTCGAGGTCGTCGTGGACGGCTGGCGCTTCGAGGCCGTCGTCGAGGACGCCGCCCGGGCCGAGTTGCGGGAGCGGGCCAGCCGCGACCGGGGTGCCGGCTCGTCGGTCGGTGGGCCGCTCGAGATCCGTGCCATCATCCCGGGGCGGGTCGTCGAGGTCCGGGTCAACGCCGGCGACACCGTCGAGCAGGGGCAGGCGCTGCTGGTCGTGGAGGCGATGAAGATGCAGAACGAGCTGCGCTCGCCGCGGGCGGGGACGGTCGAGCGGGTGGCCGCGTCGGCCGGCGCCACGGTCGAGGTCGGCGACGTCCTCGTGGTGCTCGGATGACCCGTCCGGACCGCCCGGTCGGGGAGGGGGAGGACCCGGGCCGCGCGCGCTGGCGGGAGACGCTCCGGGCGAGGGCCCTCGCCGCGGCGCCGGAGCGCCGCGAGCGCTTCACGACTTCGTCAGGGATCGAGGTCCGCGACCTGTACACCGCCGCCGACGTGGCCGGCCTCGACGAGGAGCGCGACCTGGGCCGTCCCGGCGCCTTCCCGTTCACCCGGGGCGTCCAGCCGACGATGTACCGGAGCCGGTTCTGGACGATGCGCCAGTACGCGGGCTTCGCCACGGCCGAGGAGACCAATCGGCGCTTCCGCTACCTCCTGGAGCAGGGCCAGACCGGCCTGAGCGTGGCCTTCGACCTGCCGACCCAGATGGGCTACGACAGCGACGCCCCCGCCGCGGAGGGCGAGGTCGGTCGGGTCGGCGTGCCGGTCTCGAGCCTGGCCGACATGGCCGTCCTCCTCGACGGGCTGCCGCTCGACAAGGTCAGCACGAGCATGACCATCAACGCCACGGCCCCGATCCTGCTGGCGCTCTACGTGGCCGCGGCCGAGGCGCACGGCGTGCCCCGCCCGACGATCAGCGGCACGACCCAGAACGACATCCTCAAGGAGTACATCGCGCGCGGCACGTACATCTTCCCGCCGCGTCCGTCGATGCGCCTGGTCACCGACGTGTTCGAGTTCTGCGCGGCCGAGCTGCCGAAGTGGAACACGATCTCGATCAGCGGCTACCACATGCGCGAGGCCGGGGCGACCGCCGCCCAGGAGCTCGCGTTCACCCTGGCCGACGCGATCGCCTACGTCGAGGCGGCGGTCGAGCGCGGCCTCGACGTGGACGCCTTCGCCGGGCGGCTGAGCTTCTTCTTCGCCGCCTGGAGCGAGCTGTTCGAGGAGGTCGCCAAGTTCCGGGCGGCGCGCCGGATGTGGGCGACGATCATGCGCGAGCGGTTCGGGGCCACGGACCCGCGCTCGCTCCTGTGCCGCTTCCACGTCCAGACCGCCGGCTCGAGCCTGACCGCGCAGTCGATCGACAACAACGTCGTGCGGACCACGGTCCAGGCCCTCGCCGCGGTCCTGGGCGGCGCCCAGAGCCTGCACACGAACTCGCGCGACGAGGCCCTCGCGCTGCCGACCGAGGAAGCCGCCCGCCTGGCCCTGCGCACGCAGCAGATCCTGGCCTACGAGGCCGGCGTGACCGAGACACCCGACCCGCTGGCCGGCTCGTACTACGTCGAGAGCCTGACCAACGAGCTCGAGGCGGCGGCGTGGGGCTACCTCGATGAGATCGAGGCGATGGGCGGCACGCTCAGCGCCATCGAGCACGGGTTCCAGCAGCGCGAGATCCAGGAGGCCGCGTACCAGGTCCAGCGGGCCATCGATGCCGGGGAGCAGGTGGTCGTCGGCGTCAACCGCTTCCGCGACGACGAGGTGGCGACCCCGCCGACCCAGCGCATCGACCCGGACGGGGAGCGTCGCCAGGTCGAGCGCGTCCGGCGGGTCCGGGCCGAGCGATCGGGCGAGGCCTGGACGATCGCGATGGACGAGCTGGAACGGATCGCCCGGTCCGACGGCAACCTGATGCCGGCCATCCTCGAGGCGGTCCGCGCGTACGCCACGGTCGGCGAGATCAGCGACCGCCTGCGCACGGCCTGGGGCGAGCATCGCGAGCTCATCACCGTCTGAGGCGGTTCCCTCCGAACCGGTACGATCCGAACCGGTACGATGAACGGCATGGAGCGACCGACCGGATGAGCCATCCCCACGATCTCCCGAGCCGCCTCCCCGCGCACATCCGCGGGATGGGCAAGGTCCACCACGTGGCGCTCATCGTGGCCTCGATCGAGACCGCCCTGGGCTTCTGGCGCGACCTGCTCGGGCTCGAGCTCGAGACGGTCATGGACATCGAGCACGACCGGGTCCGGATCGCCTTCCTGGCGGTCGGGGAGTCGAAGGTCGAGCTGGTCCAGCCGACCGACGATTCGACCGGGGTCGCGCGCTTCCTCGCCGGCAAGGGCGAGGGCTTCCATCACGTCTGCTTCGAGGTCGACGATCTCGCCGCGGCCCTGACCCGCCTGGAGATCGACGGCCTGGAGCTCATCGACAGCGCGCCGCGGCGCGGTGCCGAGGGTCCCGTGGCGTTCATCCACCCGCGGTCGTGCCACGGCGTGCTGGTCGAGCTCATCGAGGCGCCCGGCGGGCCGGCCTGGGCGTCACTCGGCTACCCCCCGCCGGCCGGCTGACGAGGGATCCGACCATGATCGTGACGACCACCCCGAGCATCGAGGGCCGCACCATCGCCGAGTACCGCGGGCTGGTGACCGGCGAGGCGATCCTCGGCGCCAACCTGTTCAAGGACCTGTTCGCCGGCATCCGCGACATCGTCGGCGGTCGCTCCGGCGCGTACGAGCAGGAGCTGGCCAAGGCCCGCTCGATCGCGCTCGAGGAGATGGAGGCCGCGGCGGTCGCGGTCGGTGCCGACGCGGTGGTCGGCGTGGATCTCGACTACGAGACCGTCGGCCAGGGCGGCTCGATGCTCATGGTCACGGCCTCCGGCACGGCGGTCCGCCTCGGTTGAGCCGGCGGGCCCGGCACGTGGCCGGGCCGATGCTCAGTCGCCGAACGAGGGCCGGGAGCGCTTGCGCTCCTCCTTGCTCGGCTTCGGCTCGCGGCCGGGACGGGGCGGTCGGGGCAGGGTCCCAGGCGCCATGTCCGGACGCGGCTCGCGCGCGGCGCGGACGCGGACGCGGGCGACGGCCTCGTTGAAGTCCTTGACGAGGGCGGCCGGCAGACTGCCCAGCCAGGCGGCCTCGATGTCCTTGACTCGTGCGTGCTCGGCAGTGCGCCGTTCGCGCTCGAACTTCGCGCGCTTGACCATGCTCGTCCTTCCGGTTCACTCGGCCGGACGGACGGGAGGCCCGCGCACAGCTCGACCCGGGGAGTGTACGCGGGATCAGGCTCGAGCGGCGGTGGGCGCCCCGCCGGCGCACGGTGGCCGCCGGCCTGTCGCGCTCAGCGCGGGCTCCACACGAAGATGACCGCCGGTGCGCGGTCGGCCGAGCGGCAGAAGGCCACGATCCGCTGGGCCAGCTCGCGGATCCACGGCTTCTCCTCGGAGCCGAGCGGGCCCAGCTCCTCCTCGAGCCGGTCGATCCAGCGGCCGGTCAGGGCGTCGAGAGCGCCGTCCGGGATGCGGGCGACGTCGGTGATCCAGGCCGGATCGACGCGCTCGACGATGACGTCGGGGTCGTTGCCGTCGTCCGGACCATCGAGCTCGGTCCGCGCATCGAGCAGGTCCACCGGCCCGTCGGCGTCGGCGGCCATCCGGGCGGCCTCGGAGAACATGTCGAGCCACGTCGGGTCCATCCCGCCGCCGAGCGAGAGCTGGGCGTGGACGCCGCTCCGGTCCGGCGAGCCCTCCATGCCCCTGCCGACGACCAGCAGGACCTCGCGCACGTCGCCGGCGACGAGCTCCATGCGCGCCATGCCGATCGAGCCTCAGCCCCGGTAGCCGGCGTCGCGCAACAGCCCCGGCAGCTCGGTCGGGGAGGCGGCGACCCGGAAGCCGGCGGCCTCGAGCGCCTCGACCTTCGAGGCGGCCGTCCCGGCGCCGCCGGAGATGATCGCCCCGGCGTGGCCCATGCGCTTGCCCTCGGGCGCGGTCCGGCCGGCGATGAAGGCGACCTTCGGGACGTCGGCGAGATGCTCCGCCGCCCAGGCCGCGGCCGTCTCCTCGGCGGCCCCGCCGATCTCGCCGATGAGCACGATCGCGTCCGTCTCGTCGTCGGCGGCGAACAGCTGGAGGACGTCGAGGAAGGTCGTGCCGATGATCGGGTCGCCGCCGATGCCGACGCACGTCGACTGGCCGAGCTCGGCGTCGGTCATCGCCTGGACGGCCTCGTAGGTGAGCGTGCCGGAGCGGCTCACGACGCCGACCCGGCCCTCGCGGTGGATCGATGCCGGGATGATCCCCGCCTTGGCCCGCCCCGGTGCGGTCGCCCCGGGGCAGTTCGGGCCGATGAGCCGGGCGCCGTGGGCGCGCACGACCTCGACCGCCGGGATCATGTCGAGGGCCGGGATGCCCTCGGTGATGCAGAAGATCGTGGCGATGCCGGCGGAGGCCGCCTCCATGATGGCGTCGGGGGCGCCGGCCGCCGGGACGAAGATGAGCGACGTGTTCGCGCCGGTCTGGACCACGGCCTCGGCCATGGTGTCGTAGACCGGGACGGAGCCGTCGAGGGCGGTCTGGCCGCCCTTGCCGGGGGTCACGCCCGCCACGACGTTGGTGCCGTAGGCCTGCGACGCCCCCGCGTGGAAGGCGCCCTCGCGCCCGGTGATGCCCTGCACGACGAGGCGCGTGTCGCGCCCGATGAGGATGCTCATGCCGTCGCACCCCGCGAGGCCGCGACCGCCTTGACCGCCGCCTCGTCGAGCGTGGCCGCCGTCTCGAATCGGGCCTCCTTGAGCAGCGCCGCGGCCTCCTCGCCGTTCGTGCCCACGATGCGCACGACCATCGGCACGTCACGGGTCTGCTGGGCGCGCGCCTCGATCAGGCCGCGCGCGACCTCGTCGCCGCGGGTGATGCCGCCGAAGATGTTGACCAGGATGGCGTCCACCTTGGGGTCGGACAGGATGAGGGCCATGGCCGTCGCGACCTTGTCGGCACGAGCCCCGCCGCCGATGTCGAGGAAGTTGGCCGGCTCGCCGCCGGCCCGCTTGACGAGGTCCATCGTGGTCATCGCCAGGCCCGCCCCGTTGACCATGCAGCCGATCGTGCCGTCGAGCTTGATGAAGGTCAGGCCCGCCGCTCGAGCGGCCTTGTCCTCGGGCGCCTCCTCGTCCGGGTCGCGCAGGTCCTCCAGGCCGGGGTGGCGTCCCAGGGCCGAGTCGTCGAGGGTCATCTTCGCGTCGAGGCAGACGAGGCGCTCGACGGGCGCACCGTCCGGGCCGGCCTCGCGGACGATGGCCAGCGGGTTGATCTCGACCAGATCGGCGTCATAGGCGCGCATCGTCGTCACGAGGCCGCGAGCGATGGCGACCGCGGCCTTGAGGTGGCCGCCGAGGCCCATCCGGAAGGCGAGCTGGCGGGCCTGGAAGTCGAGCAGCCCGAGGGTCGGGTGGGCGTGCAGGCGGACGATCGCGTCGGGGTTCGTCGCGGCGACCGTCTCGATCTCGACCCCGCCCTCGGCCGAGCCCATCAGCAGGATCCCGCGCTCGGCCCGATCGAGGACCGCGGCGAGGTAGAACTCCTTGACGATGTCCGCGGCCGCGCCGACGAGGACCTTGCGCACGGTCATGCCCTTGATGTCCATGCCCAGGATCGCCCCGGCGACGGCCTCCGCCTCCGCGCCGCTCCCGGCGAGCCTGACGCCACCGGCCTTGCCGCGGCCGCCGACGAGGACCTGGGCCTTGATCACGACCCGCTCGGCGCCGCCGGCGAGGAATCCCTCGGCGGCGGTGCGGGCCTCGGCCGCGCTGTGGGCGACGGCCCAGGCGGGCACCGGCAGGCCCTGGGCGAGCAGCAGCGACTTGGCGTCGGCTTCCTGGAGTTTCACGCGGGGCGGGCTCCGATCCGGTGGGCGGCGCTGGGCCGGGGCGTTGATGGTACCGAAGCGCGGTCGGCGGCGCCCGAAGGCCCGCGGGGGCGGGCAGGTGTCGGTCGGACCCGGCCGGACGTCGCCGGCGGCAGGGCTGGGAACGATGCTACGATCGGCGCATGACCCACCGCGTCACCCTGATCCCCGGCGACGGCATCGGTCCGGAGCTCGCGGAAGCCACCCGTCGCGTCCTGGACGCGAGCGGCATCGACTTCGAGTGGGACGTCCAGGACGCCGGTGAGGCGGTCATGGCCGAGTACGGCACGCCGCTGCCGGAGCACGTCCTCGAGTCGGTCCGCCGCAACACGGTCGCGCTCAAGGGCCCGATCACCACCCCGGTCGGGGAGGGGTTCCGCAGCGTCAACGTGACCCTGCGCCAGGTCCTGGGCCTGTACGCCAACGTGCGGCCGGCCCGCTCCATCAAGGGCCTCGACACGCGCTACGACGACGTGGACCTGGTGATCGTCCGCGAGAACACGGAGGACCTGTACGCCGGGATCGAGCACATGGTCGGGCGGGACGCCGCGGAGAGCATCAAGATCATCACCCGCGCGGCGTCCGAGCGGATCGCCCGCTACGCGTTCGAGTACGCGGTCGCCAACGGCCGGCGCACGGTCACGGCCGTGCACAAGGCCAACATCATGAAGCTGTCCGACGGGCTGTTCCTGGAGAGCTGCCGGACCGTCGCCGCCGACTACGAGGGCCGGGTCGGATTCGAGGACCGCATCGTCGACAACATGTGCATGCAGCTCGTGCAGAAGCCGGCGCTGTACGACGTCCTCGTCCTGCCGAACCTGTACGGCGACATCGTGAGCGACCTCGCGGCCGGCCTCGTCGGCGGGCTGGGCGTGGCGCCGGGCGCCAACATCGGCACGGAGGCGGCCGTGTTCGAGCCGGTCCACGGCTCGGCTCCCAAGTACGCCGGGCTGGACAAGGCGAACCCGACGGCGATGATCCTGAGCGGCGCCCTGATGCTTCGGCACCTCGGCCATCCGGACGCGGCGGATCGCGTCGAGTCGGCCACCCGGGCGGTCATCGCCGAGGGCCGCTCGACCACGTACGACCTCGGTGGCACGGCCGGCACGGCCGCCTTCGCCGACGCCATCATCGATCGACTGGCCGCGGGCGCCGATGCCGCGCCGGCCGTGAGCGCCTGACCGCCCGAGCCGGCCGGCCCAGCGACACATCGGAGGTTCCATGCTGGTTCGCTATCGCGGTGGGGAAGGGATGCTCGCGTGGGCATTCCATCGCATCTCCGGCGCGGCCATCTGGCTGTTCGTCGTCCTGCACGTGTTCGACATCTTCCTGGTCGGCGCCGCGCCCGACCTCTACGACACCCTGCTGGTCGTGTACGCCACGCCGCCCGGCATCGTCATGGAGTGGCTGCTGGGGGCCGCCGTCCTGTATCACGCCCTGAACGGCCTGCGCATCATCATCATGGATTTCTGGCCGCGGATGACCCGCTACCACCGGCAGCTGTGGTACCTGAACTGGATCGCCTTCACCGTCGTCGGGATCCCGGTCACGTGGGTGATCTTCGGGCAGTTCGCCCGGTCGATGGGCTGGTGGCCGCGATGAGCGCGCGGTACGGACGCTCCGGACGGGTCAAGCCGCAGGGCGACCGCTTCGAGACCGCGGTCTGGTACCTGATGCGCCTGTCGGGCATCGGTCTGTTCGTGCTGGTCCTGACGCACTACCTGATCCTGCACGTGCTCTACGATCCGGCCGAGCAGGACGCCTCGTGGATCGCCCAGGTCCGCTGGAGCAGCCTGTTCTGGCGAGTGTTCGACTGGACCATGCTCATGCTGGTCCTGTTCCACGGGTTCATGGGCATGCGGGTGATCATCGGGGACCTGACGCACGGTCGCCCGGCGGCCATCCTGCGCCTGGGGCTGTACGCCCTGGCCGTGGTCCTGTTCGTCATCGGCACATGGGTGGTCGTGACCCTCCCGAACGTCGTCCCGGCCGGCTGATGGGGATCCAGCACGACGCGCTCATCGTGGGGGCCGGCGGGGCCGGCCTGTGGGCCGCCGTCGAACTCGCCAGGGCCGGCGTCGATGCCGCCGTCCTGACCAAGCTCTATCCGACCCGCTCGCACACCGGCGCCGCCCAGGGCGGCGTGTGTGCCGCTCTCGGCAACCTCGAGGAGGACCACTGGGAGTGGCACATGTACGACACCGTCAAGGGCGGGGACTACCTGGTCGACCAGGACGCGGCCGAGATCCTCGCCCGCGAGGCCATCGAGACGGTCATCGAGCTCGAGCACATGGGCCTGCCGTTCAACCGGACCGAGGACGGCAAGATCGACCAGCGCCGGTTCGGCGGGCACACCCGGAACTACGGGGAGGGGCCGGTCCGCCGGTCGTGCTTCGCGGCGGATCGGACCGGCCACATGATCCTGCAGACCCTCTACCAGCAGTGCATCAAGCACGGCGTCAAGTTCTACGACGAGTACCACGTCGTGGACCTGCTGACCGAGGGCGGCGAGCTCGGGGACGGGGGACGCGCGGCCGGCGTCGTCGCCTACCGGATCGCCGACGGGTCGCTCCACACCATCGGCGCCAAGGCCGTGATGCTGGCCACGGGCGGGTTCGGGCGGATGTTCCGGATCACCTCCAACGCCTGGTCGCTGACCGGCGACGGGGTCGCGCTGACGTACCGCCACGGCATCCCGATGCAGGACATGGAGTTCTACCAGTTCCACCCGACCGGGATCGTCGGCATCGGCATCCTGCTGTCCGAGGCGGTCCGCGGCGAGGGCGCGGTGAAGCGGGCGTGCTTCGCGGCGGACCGCACCGGCCACATGATCCTTCAGACCCTCTACCAGCAGTGCCTCAAGCACGGCGTGAAGTTCTACGACGAGTACCACGTCGTGGACCTCGTGACCGAGGGCGGCGAGCTCGGTGACGGCGGACGTGCCGCGGGCGTCGTCGCCTACCGGATCGCCGACGGCGATCTCGTCGTACTGCGCTCCAAGGCGGTGATGCTCGCGACGGGCGGCTTCGGGCGCATGGTCCGGGTGACGTCCAATGCCTGGTCGCTCACGG
>JBKHXL010000018.1:0-11054 GCA_046566045.1 Candidatus Limnocylindria bacterium | reverse complement strand
GATCAGGGCGACGGCGAGGGCGAGGGCTGGGCCGGCGAGGCGTCCGCGGGCGGGCAGGTCATGCATGGGCGGCAGACGGCTCGACGACCACTCGGGTTCCGTCGGCGCGTTCCCGTCGGCCCGGTGCGGGCGACACCCGGCGGTTCAGGCGGTCGGGTGGATGGTGTCGATCCGCGGCGGGTGGGCGGCCTCCCAGGCCGCGATATCGGCGTCCCTGGCCAGCAGGTAGCCGAGCTCGTCGGTACCGGCCAGCAGCATCTGCTTGGCGAACGGGTCGATGCTGAAGTCGATGGTCGAGCCGTCGGGCAGGAGCATGCCCTCCTCGGCCAGGTCGACGGTCAGCTCCGCATCCGGGTCGCGCTCGATGAGCGCCCACAGCTGCCGGTGGACGGCCGGTGGCACGACGATGGGCAGCACGCCGTTCTTCAGGCTGTTGCTCCGGAAGATGTCGGCGAACGACGTCGACAGGATCGCCCGCACGCCCCACGCGGAGAGGGCCCACGGCGCGTGCTCGCGCGAGGACCCGGCCCCGAAGTTGTCGCCCACGAGCAGGATGCGCCGTCCGGCCATGCCCGGCCGGTCGAGGACGAAGGGCGGATCCTTGAGCGAGCCGTCCTCCTCGAACCGCCAGTCGCGGAAGAGGGCCTCGGCCAGGCCGGCCTTGTCGGTCACCTTGAGGTAGCGGGCCGGGACGATCTGGTCCGTGTCGACGTTCTCCGCCGGCAGCGGGACGACCCTGCTGGTGAACATCCGGAACGGCTCGGCCATCGGTCAGCGGCCCCCCACGGCGGCGAGGGTCTCGATGCCGGGCAGGGTCCGCGGATCGCTGACGACCCCGTTGATGGCCGAGGCTGCCGCGGTCAGGGGCGAGGCCAGGAACGTGCGACCGCCCTTGCCCTGGCGGCCCTCGAAGTTGCGGTTGCTGGTGCTCACGGCGTACTGGCCCGGCGACAGCTGGTCGCCGTTCATGGCGATGCACATCGAGCAGCCCGACTCGCGCCAGTCCGCGCCCGCCGCCTTGAACACGTCGGCGATGCCCTCGCGCTCCGCCTCGCGCTTCACCTCGTCGCTGCCGGGCGTGACCATGAGCGACACGCCGTCGGCGACCCGCCGGCCGACGAGCGCCGCGGCGGCCAGACGGAGGTCGCTGATCCGGCCGTTCGTGCACGAGCCGACGAACACGACGTCGACCTTCTGGCCGAGGATCGGCTGGCCCGGCTGGAGGTCCATGTACTCGAGCGCGCGCTCCAGCGCGCGACGCGAGGCCGGGTCGGGCTCGTCGCCGGGCGACGGCACGCGCGACGTGATCGGGATGCCCATGCCCGGGTTGGTCCCGTACGTGATCATCGGCTCGAGGGCGTCGGCGTCGATGGTGATCGACGTGTCGAAGGTCGCTCCGTCGTCGGTCGGGAGTGTCCGCCAGCTGGCGACGGCGGCGTCCCAGGCCGCGCCGGTCGGCGCGTGGGGGCGACCCGCGATGTACTCGAAGGTAGTGTCGTCCGGGGCGATCAGGCCGGCCCGGGCGCCACCCTCGATGCTCATGTTGAAGATGGTCATGCGCTGCTCCATGGTCAGCGCGCGGATGGCCTCGCCGCGGTACTCGAACACGTGGCCGGTGCCGCCGCCGACGCCGATGCGGGCGATGAGCGCGAGGATGATGTCCTTGCTGCTGACGCCCGGCGCGAGCCGCCCATCGACGCGGACCTCGTACGTCCTCGGCTCACGCTGGAGCAGCGTCTGGGTGGCGAGGACCATCTCGACCTCGCTCGTCCCGATGCCGAACGCGAGGGCCCCGAAGGCGCCGTGCGTGCTGGTATGCGAGTCGCCGCACACGATGGTCATGCCCGGCTGGGTCAGGCCCAGTTGCGGGCCGATGACGTGGACGATGCCCTGCGACGGGGAGCCGATGCCGTGGAGGGGGATGCCGAACTCGGCGCAGTTGCGCTCGAGCTGGGTGATCTGGGCGGCGGCCTGCATGTCGAGCATCGGCAGGTTGCGCGGCGTGGTCGGGATCGAGTGGTCGGCGGTGGCCACGGTCTGCGACGGCCGGCGGACGGTCAGGCCGCGGGCGCGAAGCCCGGTGAACGCCTGGGGCGACGTGACCTCGTGGATGAGGTGGAGGTCAACGGCCAGGACGGCGGGGGCTCCTGGGTCCTGGGTGACGACATGGTCGGCCCAGATCTTCTCGACGATGGTGCGGGGCGCGGGGGTCTCAGGCATCGGGCTCACTGGAGCGGGGCTCGTGGGCTCGTCAGGCTAGCACAGGGTGCCGCGGGGCCGGGCCGTGGCAGGCCCGGCACCGGCCCGATGGTCATGAGGATGGCGGCACCGAAGGTCCCGGCGCGGGTAGTACATCGGTGCGGGCGCGCACCCCCCCCGCCGGCCCGCTATACCAAGCCGGTGGAGACCATCAGCCATCAGGACGCCGTGCGATCCGACTCCCGAACCGACGAGCCCGAGCTCCCGGCGGCGCTCCAGGCGACCGCCGCCGACCTTGGGCTCATGCGCCTGCGCCTGCGTCTTGCGCTGGTGGCGATGTTCGCCGCGCCCCTGGCCATCACCCTGCCGGTCGTGTACGAGTTCGTGGCCGGACCTCGCGACGGCCTCCTGAGCCAGCTGGCCCTCGTGTCGGCGTTGGCACTCCTGCTGGGCGGACTCGCCGTATGGCTGACCCGCAGGGTCATGGAGCCCGTGGAGCGCATCGAGACGGCCCGCGCCGAACTCGCGACGGCCTACAGTCTGGCCCGAACGGAGTCGCTGCGTGACGCCCTGACCGGCCTCGGCAATCACCGGGCGTTCCAGGAGGAACTGGCCGCGCAGTGGGCCATCGCGAATCGTCACGGGACGCCGCTGGCCGTCGTCCTGATCGACCTGGACGAATTCAAGCTCGTCAACGACGCGCATGGGCACGCCGCGGGCGATGACATGCTGCGACGATTCGCGGTCTCCACGGCGGGCGTGCTGCGACGGTCCGACCGAGCCTACCGGATCGGTGGCGATGAGTTCGCGCTGCTCTTTCCGCACACCGGCGCTGACGCCGCCGAGGTCGCCGTCAAGCGGTTGCTCACGACGACCCTGGAAGGCCCGGTGGGACACCGTGACTGGCAACCCATCTCGTTCTCGGCGGGGATCAGCACGTCCGCGGCCCGCGAGGTGGATCGCGAGCGACTGGTCCGCGAGGCGGATGCGTCGCTGTACTGGGGGAAGCGCCACGGCCGGACGTGCGTGACGGTCCATGATCCCGAGCGCCACAGCGGCCTGTCGGGGACGCGATCCCTGCCGGACACGTCCGCGGCCGTGGGCAGGGTGGCGCAGGTCGGCGGCGTGCGAGCGGTCTTCCAGCCGATCTACGACCTGGGTTCCGGGAAGCCGATCGGATTCGAGGGGCTCGTCCGGCCGCTGCCCGGCACGGGCTTCAGCGATACGGGCGCCCTGTTCGAGGCGGCCGAGGCGACGGGTCGCACGGTCGAACTGGATATCGCGTGCATCTCCGCCGTGCTTGGCGCATTCGCGATACTGGCCCTGCCGGGCAGCGTCGCCATCATCGTCTCGCCGCGGACCCTCGAGTCGCCGGACTTCAGCGCCGCGAGCCTGCTGCGGATGCTGGCCCGCCATCGGATCGAGTCCTCGCGGGTCGTGCTCGAACTGACGGAGCGCGAGGCGGTCGAGGATCTCGAGCGGCTGCGGGCCGCCGTCGACGCCTGCCGCGCGGCGGGCATCCGCGTCGCCGCCGACGACGTGGGGGCGGGGAACGCTGGATTGCGCCTGTTGAGCCAGATCCGCTTCGACATCGTCAAGATCGACCTGTCGCTCGTGCAGGGCGGGACCGTCATGGCCACCAGCCAGGAGGTCGTGCGCACGCTGCGGGACCTCTCGGACCGCTGGGGCGCGACGGTCATCGCCGAGGGCATCGAGACGCCCGAGCAGCTGGAGTTCGTGCGCTCGCTGGGCATCCGGGCCGGCCAGGGCTATCTCCTCGGCCGACCCGCCGAGCAGCCGGCCACGACCGCCGTCGATCTGGGTCGCCTGGCCACCTCGTCGGGCGACTGGCTGGCGGACCGGCTGCGGGCCGGGAGCGACCAGCCCGGTCCAGGCTTCCCTGGCGACTCGGCGAGGGTGACCCTGACCACGCCCTCGACCCGCTCGAACAGGGTGACCACGTCGCTGTCCCTCGCCGAAGAGGATCCGCTGTTCTCGACGGCACCGTTGGGGAACGGGACCTTCGGCGAACGTTGACGCACGCACGATCCCTGCTAGACTGCCCAGACCGTGCGGGGCCGCCGTGCGGGAGCAACGCTCACCCGGAGGCCACATTGGGTCGGTTCGATCGCCAGGATCGTCATCCGGTCGCCGTCGTCATGACGACGGACGGTCGCCGCGTCCACATGCCGATCGGGTCGGGACCTGCCTCCGACGTATCCATCCTTGCGCTTCTTCGCTCGCTTCTGGGGCTTGATGGCTTTCTTGGCCTCATTACCGGCTCCCGGCGGGAGAACGGAGGAACGCGGAGGAACGGGCGCTAGGCGCGACGAACCACGCAGACCGAAGGGACCCTCGCCGGGGAGGCGAGGGTCTTTTGATGTCCGACAGCACGAGGGCCCAGACATGACCACGAAGACCGACGCCTCCGCCGCGTCCAGTCCGCCCGCGGCGCGCCGCAGCCACGTGCCGGCCGACGGCACGGCGCACGCCGCCGCGATCGAGCAGGCCCGCAAGGGGATGCTCCACGAGGCCCGCGACCTCAAGCGCACCCGTATCGGCGCGGACGTGCTGTGTGAGGCCCTCCTGCGCCAGGGCGTCGATGTCTTCTTCAGCTACCCGGGCGGCGTCATCCTGCCGCTCTACGACGTCCTGGGCGATTACCCCGAACTGCGCCACATCCTCGTGCGCCACGAACAGGGCGGTGCCCACGCCGCCGACGGCTACGCCCGTGTCACCGGCCGGGTGGGCGTGTGCATGGGCACGTCCGGGCCGGGCGCCACCAACCTCGTCACCGGGATCGGGACGGCCCTCCTCGATTCGGTGCCGATGGTGGCCATCACCGGTAACGTGCCCGGTGCCCTCATCGGCAAGGACGCCTTCCAGGAGATCGACATCAACGGCATCACCCTGCCGATGACCAAGCACAACTACCTGGTCCGCGACGCGAACGACCTGCCCCGGGTCATCGCCGAGGCCTTCCACATCGCGCGCACCGGCCGGCCCGGGCCGGTCCACGTGGACATCACCAAGGACGCGCTCCAGCAGGAGACTCGCGCCGAGCATCCGACCGAGGCCGAGGTCATCGCCGGCCTGCCCGGGTTCCGGCCGAACCTCGACGGCCACGGCCGTCAGCTCAAGGTCGCCGCTCAGGAGATCGCGGCGGCCAAGCGCCCGGTCATCCTGGCCGGGCACGGCGTCCTGCATGCCGAGGGCTGGGAGGAGCTGCGCGCCCTGGCCGAGAAGACCTCCATCCCGGTGGCCTGGACGCTGCTCGGCATCGGGGCCATGGACGAGACCCATCCGCTGGCCTACGGCTACATGGGGATGCACGGCTGGAAGCACGTCAACCGGGCGATCCAGAGCGCCGACCTGCTCATCGCCCTGGGCATGCGCTTCGACGACCGGGTGACCGGCAACGTGCGCACGTACGCCCCGTACGCCCGGATCATCCACGTCGACATCGACCCGGCCGAGATCGGCAAGAACGTGGCCGTCGAGGTGCCCATCGTGGGCGACGCCAGGCGGGTCATGGCTGCCCTCCTGCCGATGGTCCCCGCGGTGTCGGCGGACGAGCGCCGCGAGTACCTCGACCAGCTGGCCGAGTGGCGGCGCGACTCGGAGGCGAGCTCGTGGCACGGCTCCGGCGCCTGGCGCGACGGCCTCCTGTCGGCCGACTACGTGGTCGAGCGGATCGGCGAGCTGAGCGAGCACCGCGCCACGTACGTGGCCGACGTCGGCCAGAACCAGATGTGGCTGGCTCGCTACACGGGCTTCCGCGAGCCCAACTCCCACGTCAGCTCGGGCGGCCTGGGCACGATGGGCTTCTCCGTGCCGGCGGCCATGGGCGCGGCCCTCGGACGGCCCGACCGTGAGACCTGGGCGATCACCGGCGACGGCGGCTTCCAGATGACCTTCCAGGAGCTGATGACCCTCGTCGCCGACCGGATCCCGGTCAAGATCGCCCTGCTCGACAACAAGAAGCTCGGGATGATCCGCCAGTGGCAGGAGATCATCTACACCCGGAACTATCACTCGGCCAGCCTGCCCGGCCCGGACTTCGCCAAGCTCGCCGACGCCTTCGGGATGCCCGCCTTCCGGGCGCGCACCCCGGCCGAGGTCGATCCCGCCATCACCGCGGCCCAGGCCGTCGACGGCCCCGCGCTCATCTGGTTCGAGATCGCCGAGGAGCAGAACATCTTCCCGATGATGCCGGCCGGCAAGGGCCTGTCCGACCTCATCGAGAAGTGGGGCGGTGCGGACGAATGAGCGGCGATCCATCGTCCAACGGCCTGGGCCCGGCGGGCACTGCCGGCGCGGTCCCGTCACGGGCCCTGCCCGGCGGCGGAGAGACGCGGCGACACGTGCTGGTCGCCATCGTCATGAACAAGCCCGGCGTCCTGAACCGCGTGGCCAGCCTGATGCGGGCGCGCAACTTCAACATCGACTCGCTGGCGGTCAGCCGGACCGATCGCGAGGACATCAGCCGGATGACCATCACGCTCCACGGCGATGACGTCGCGGTGGAGCAGGCGGCCAAGCAGCTGTACCGGCTGATCGACGTGCTCAAGGTCCAGGACGTGACCGCCGAGCCGACGGTCGAGCACGAGCTCGCGTTCGTCAAGATCCGCGCCACCGATTCGACCCGGCCCGAGATCCTCCGGCTGGTCGAGCTCTCGCGCGGCCGGGTCGTCGACCTGGCCGACGGCTCGGTCATCGTCGAGGTGACCGGCACCGAATCCGAGATCGACGCCTTCGCGGCGCTCGTCCGGACCTATGGCATCAAGGAATTGGTCCGCACCGGCGCCGTCGTGATGGCGAGGGGTTCGGGATCCATCGAGGAGGCGATCAAGCGATGACGGCACGGATGTACTACGACAACGACGCGGACGCGAGCGCCCTGGCGGGTCAGACGGTCGCGATCGTCGGCTACGGCTCGCAGGGCCACGCCCACGCGCTGAACCTGCACGAGAGCGGGGTCGACGTCGTGGTCGGCCTGGCCCCCGGGTCGAAGAGCCGGGGCCTGGCCACGGAGGCCGGCCTCCGCGTCGCCGACGTCGCCGATGCCGTGCGCGAGGCGGACGTGATCATGATCGCGGTCCCGGACACCGGGCAGAAGGCGGTCTACGACGCCGACATCGCGCCGAACCTGCGCCCCGGGCACCTGCTCCTGTTCGCGCACGGGTTCAACCTGCGCTTCGGCCGGATCAGCCCGCCCGAGGACATCGACGTCGGGATGGTCGCGCCCAAGGGCCCGGGCCACCTCGTCCGCTCCGTGTACCAGGCGGGTGGCGGCGTGCCGGCCCTGTTCGCGGTCGAGCAGGACGCGTCGGGCACCGGTCGGGCGCGCGTGCTCGCCTATGCCAGGGCGCTCGGGTGCACCCGCGCCGGCGTCCTCGAGACGACGTTCAAGGAGGAGACCGAGACCGACCTGTTCGGGGAGCAGGCGGTCCTGTGCGGCGGCACCGCGGCGCTCGTGAAGATGGCCTTCGAGACCCTCGTCGAGGCCGGCTATCAGCCCGAGCTCGCCTACTTCGAGACGATGCACGAGCTCAAGCTGATCGTCGACCTGATGTACCGCGGCGGCCTCAACTTCATGCGCTTCAGCGTCAGCGACACGGCCGAGTACGGCGACTACGTCAGCGGTCCGCGGCTCATCGACGAGAGCGTCCGCGAGCGGATGCGGGCGGTCCTCGGCGACATCCAGGACGGCACCTTCGCCGATCGCTGGATCGCCGAGAACGACAGCGGGCGGAACGAGTTCGAGCGCCTGCGCGCGGCCGACCGCGATCACACCATCGAGCAGGTCGGCGCGCGACTGCGGGCCCAGATGCCGTTCCTCAACCCGGTCGAGGTCCAGGCCGGCCAGGCCCAGGCCGCCGCGACGACCCCCGGGGCGGCCCGGTGAGCGCCCCCGGCGTAGGCTCGCCCGACCGGCCGTTCGTGCCGCAGGGCAGCGTCCGCATCTTCGACACGACCCTGCGCGACGGGGAGCAGGCTCCCGGCGCCGGGCTGACCGCCGCCGAGAAGCTGGAGGTCGCCCGCCAGCTCGCCCGCCTCAAGGTGGACGTCATCGAGGCCGGCTTCCCGGCCGCGTCGCCCGGCGACTTCGAGGCGGTGCGGCGGATCGCCCAGGAGACGCCCCAGGACATCGCCGTGGCCGCGCTCGCGCGCTGCCGCGACGGTGACCCGCAGCGGGCCATCGAGGCGATCAGGGTCGCCGCGAAGCCGCACCTCCACGTGTTCATCGCGACCAGCGACATCCACCTCAAGCACAAGCTGCGCATCGACCGCGAACAGGCGCTCGCCGAGGCGGTCCGCTGGGTCCGCCACGGGCGCCAGGAGCTCGGCCGCGACGCGGAGATCGAGTTCAGCGCCGAGGACGCCTCGCGCACCGACATCGACTACCTGCTGCAGGTCTACGAGGCCGTCGTCGACGCCGGCGCGAGCACGGTCAACATCCCCGACACCGTCGGCTACGCCATCCCGTCCGAGTTCGGCCTGCTCGTCCGGCGCGTGGTGGACCTGGTCGGCGACCGGGCCACGGTCAGCGTCCACTGCCACAACGACCTGGGCCTGGCCACGGCCAACACCCTGGCCGCGGTCCAGGCCGGCGCGCGCCAGGTCGAGGTGACGATCAACGGCCTCGGCGAGCGCGCGGGCAACGCCTCCCTCGAGGAGGTCGTCATGGCGCTGCGCACGCGGCCGGCCCAGTTCACCGACCTCGCGGCCGGGGTCCAGACCGAGCACATCACCGCGGCCTCGCGCCTCGTCAGCTACCTGACCGGGTTCACGGTCCAGCCAAACAAGGCGATCGTCGGCAGCAACGCCTTCGCGCACGAGAGCGGGATCCACCAGGACGGCGTGATCAAGCACCCGCTGACCTACGAGATCATGACCCCGCAGTCGATCGGCCTCACCGGCAGCCAGCTGACCATCGGCAAGCTGTCCGGCCGGCGCGGCCTGCAGGGCAAGCTGCGCGAGCTCGGCTACGAGCTGGAGGGCGAGGCGCTCGACACCATCTACCGCCAGGCCATCGAGCTGGCCGACGCCAAGAAGGAAGTGACCGACGCCGACCTCATCGCGCTCGTCGAGCAGCGCGCGTCCGAGGTGCCGTCGAGCATCGCCCTCGTGGGCTGGAACGTCACGTCGTCGCATGGCGGCAAGGCGACGGGCCAGGTCACCCTGACGATCGGCGGCCAGGAGCGCTCCACGGAGGCCACCGGCAACGGCCCGGTCAACGCCCTGTTCCGGGCGGTGGACGACGCGATCCAGCCCACCCTCGGCTGGCACCCGACCCTGACCGAGTACGAGATCAAGGCCGTGTCGGCGGGCGAGGATGCCCAGGGCCAGGTCCTGGTCCGCTGCCGTCGCTCGTCGGACGAGGGTCCGGGGGCGCTCGTGGTCAGCGGCCACGGCCTGTCGACCAACATCATCGAGGCGTCGCTCGACGCCTACCTCGTGGCCACCAACAAGCTGCACGGGGCGGAGATCAACGGCGTCGACGTGGCCTTCGTGACCCAGCGCACCGAGGAGGGGCTGCCGTGACCGACGGCACCCACGCGTCGGCGACGTACCACGTCGCCACCATCCCGGGCGACGGCGTCGGGCCGGAGGTGGTCGACGCCGCCCGCCGCGTGGTCAACGCGGCCGCGGGGCGGTTCGGGTTCCACGTCTCCTGGCACGAGGTGCTGGCCGGCGGCATCGCCATCGACACGTACGGCGTGGCCATCCGACCCGAGGACGTCGAGGCCTGCCGGGCGAGCGACGCTATCCTGCTCGGCGCGGTGGGCGGCCCGAAGTGGTCCGATCCGGCGGCACCCGTCCGTCCGGAACAGGCGCTCTTCGCGCTGCGCGGCGGCCTCGGGCTATACGCCAACCTGCGGCCGGTGACCGTCCACCCGGCGCTCGTCGGGGCATCGCCGCTGCGCCCGGAGCTGCTCGAGGGCGTGGACATGCTCATCGTCCGCGAGCTGACCGGGAGCGTGTACTTCGGCGAGCGGCAGGAGGCGGCCTCCCAGGTCGGCGACCGCCGCGCGCTCGACACGATGCCGTATCACGAGCGCGAGATCGAGCGCATCGTGAGCCTCGCGTTCGACCTCGCCCGGGGCCGCCGCGGCAGGGTCATGAGCGTCGACAAGGCCAACGTGCTCGCGACGTCCCGGCTGTGGCGCACCGTCGCCGACGAGGTCGGGCGCGCGAACCCGGACGTGGCCCTCAGCCACCAGCTCGTGGACTCGTGCGCGATGCTGCTGGTGCGCCGTCCGGCGGACTTCGACGTCATCGTTACCGAGAACCTGTTCGGCGACATCCTGTCGGACGAGGCGGCGGTCCTGGCCGGCTCGCTCGGGATGCTCCCGTCGGCGTCGCTCGGCGAGCGCCGGACCGCCCACGGCACGTTCGGCCTGTACGAGCCGATCCACGGGTCCGCGCCCGATATCGCGGGCCAGGACCGGGCCAACCCGATCGGGACGATCCTGTCGGCGGCGATGCTGCTCCGCCTGTCGCTCGGTCGCGAGGACGCGGCGGCCGCGGTCGAGGAAGCCGTCTCGGCGACGCTCGATGCGGGCTGGCGGACCGGGGATCTCGCCGACCCGGCCGACCCCAACGACGGACTGGTCGTGGTCGGCACGACGGGCTTCGCCACGGCGGTGGTCGAACGGCTCCATGCAGGGGTGGTCGCGTGACCGACCCGCGTCCGGGGGCCGCGGTCGGCGACGACCCGCCGGTCATCGTCTACGACACGACCCTGCGCGACGGCACCCAGGGCGAGAACATCACGCTCTCGCTGGCCGACAAGATCCGCATCGCGCGGATGCTCGACGAGTACGGCATGCCCTACATCGAGGGCGGCT
>JBKHXL010000017.1:0-46140 GCA_046566045.1 Candidatus Limnocylindria bacterium | reverse complement strand
CCTTGCCGGTCGCGGCCGTCGTGTTGCCCAGCGCGTCGAGCGCGTCGGTCCGCTGGCGGACCTCCGGCGCGAGGTGGGCCTGTTCGGCGATGCCGCCCGCGTTGTCGGCGACCGGCCCGTACGCATCCGTCGCCAGGGTGATGCCCAATGTGGACAGCATGCCGACCGCGGCCAGCGCCACGCCGTACGGCCCTGCCAGCTCGTTGGCGATCCAGATGCCGATGACGATGCTCAGGCTGGGAAGGACCACGCTGAGCATGCCGACGGCGAACCCGGCGATGACGACCGAGGCATGCCCGGTGACCGCCTGGGCGGCGATCCAGCGCGTGGGGCGGTACTCGTACGAGGTGAAGTACTCGGTGCCCGTGCCGATGACCTGGCCGACGACGAGGCCGGCGACCACCACCCAGAACAGGCTGAACGGCAGGCCGAGCGCGCCGATGAGCACGGCGGTCAGGGCCAGCGCCAGGGCGCCCGCACCGAACACGCCGGCCCGCAGCGCCCACAGCAGGCGCGACATCGAGGCCTCCGGCCCGGTCCGCACGAGGACCGTCCCGGCGATGGCCGACACGATGCCGATCCCGGCGATGGCGAGCGGCAGGATGATCAGGTCGCCCGACGGCCCCGCGTCCCCGGCGCCCAGCCGGATCGCCCCGACCGCCGCCAGCGCGAGCGACGCGACGAGGGCGCCGACGTACGACTCGAACAGGTCGGCGCCCATGCCAGCGACATCGCCGACGTTGTCGCCGACGTTGTCGGCGATGGTCGCCGGGTTGCGCGGGTCGTCCTCCGGGATGCCCGCCTCGACCTTGCCGACCAGGTCGGCCCCGACGTCCGCGGCCTTGGTGAAGATGCCGCCGCCGACCCGCGCGAACAGGGCGATCGACGAGGCGCCGAAGCCGAAGCCGGCCACGATCGTGGCGTCGCGGAAGAGCAGCCACAGGACGGTCACGCCGAGCAGGCCGATGCCGACGACCGACAGGCCCATGACCATGCCGCTCGAGAAGGCGATGCGCAGGGCCGGGTGCAGGCCCTCCTGCGCGGCCGACGCGGTCCTGGTGTTGCCGCGCACCGCGATGCTCATGCCGATGAACCCGGCTCCGCCCGAGCCGAGGGCGCCCAGGAGGTAGGCGATGGCGGTCCACGGGCCGATGCCCTCGATCCCGGCCGATCGGTCGTTCAGCTCGTCGATCCGGGCGTTGCCGAGGACGTTGTAGTCGATCAGGGCCGCCAGCACGATCGTGACCACCACGACGAACGCGGCAAGGATCGAGTACTCCCGTCGCAGGAAGGCCATCGCGCCCTCGCGGATGAGGCGGCCGATGTGTCGGACCTCCTCGGGTCCTTCATCGTGGGCCAGGACCCGCCGAGCGAAGCCCGCGGCGACGAGCAGGCCGAGGATCGCCGGAGCGACGCCAAGAGCGAAGAAACCAAGGTCTGCCAAGACTGCCTCCTGGATCGGGTCGGCGGTGCACCGCTCGGGCTCGGGCTCGGAAGGTCGACCGGCGGACGGCCACCACGAGGACGCCGGAGATGGATGGTCGATCCCGGAGGCGTCCGCGCCCAAGGGTACCGTGCGGGCGGTGACCCGCGAGGCGTGCATCCGCGACGGCCGCAGGGCACCATGGCGCCATGGCGTCAGCGCATGACGATCCCCCGCGCCCCGGGACACCCGCGCCCGACGATCCGGTCACCGGACCGGGCCCGCCCGGCGCGCCGGCCCACACGGGGCCCGGCGCCGACCTCCCGCCGCTGCCGCCGGCGGGCGGCACCACGTTCCGCTTCCTGCTGGTGGCCGGCATGGCGGTCCTGCTGACCATCCTGACCTACAGCGTGCTGGTGGCGACCGAGCCCGGCCAGCGCATCGAGAACCTGGCCCTCCGCGGTGCGGAGCTGCGCAGCGACGCCGAGCGCGCCGCCGCGCTCGGTCGACTGTCGATCGTCACGGTCGCCATCTTCGGGATCGCCCTCGTCGCCGTTCTGGGCGTCGGGTTCCTGCGCGGTCGGGAGCGCCTGGCGTTCATGGTGGCGGGGACGATGGGGGCGTCGGTCGTGCTCGCCGAGCTGCTCAAGGAGTGGCTGTCCCGCCCGGCCCTGGTCGAGGGGCCGATCTGGTTGCTGCGCAACAGTTTCCCGAGCGGCAGCGCTGCGGTCGCGGCGTCGATCGCCATCGGCGCCGTGCTCGTCGCCCCGGACCGGCTGCGCTGGATCGTGCTGCCCATCGGGGCGGTCTTCGCCGGGCTCATCGTCGATGCCGTCCAGACCGCCGGCTGGCATCGCCTGAGCGACACGGTCGGCGGCGTCCTGCTGGTCATCGCGGCGGCCTCCCTCGGCCTGGCCGCCCTCGCCACCCGCGGGCTCGTGCACCCCTCGCCCGACGCCCGCATCGATCGCCGGGTCCGGGCCATCCTGCTCGTCGGCGGCTCGGCCGTCGTCGTGCTCGGCGCGCTGCTCGTCGTCCTGCCCGGGGTGTTCCCCCTGCTGGCGGCACCGGACGGCGCGCGCCGGTCGATCCTGCAGACCGCCTTCCCGCTGCTCGGCCTCGGCGTGACGGTGCTCGCCCTGGTCCTCTTCGCGACGTCGATCGACGGCTACACCCTGGGTCGGGTCGCGAGCGGGTCCGATCGACCTGCCGCGCCGAAGGCCTCGTCCGGTGCGCACCAGGAAACGGCCGGACCGTCGTCCGGCCCGACCGACGAGGTCTACGCCTAACGCCGCTCGAGCGCCTCGCGAGCCAGGGCGAACGCCCGATCGTGCTGACCCAGCGCGGCCAGTGAGTCGGCCCAGGCGGACAGGACCTCGCGCCGCCTGGCCGGCAGGTCCTCCGCCCGCTCGGACGCCCGCTCGAAGTCCGCGGCGGCGGCGGCGTGATCGCCGCCGGCGGCGTACGCCCGGGCCCGGGTGATGAGGGCGTCGAGCTGGGCCAGCTCGTTGTCCGTCTGCTCGGCCAGCGCAAGGGATTCGGACGCCAGCTCCACCGCGCGGGCGTGGTCGCCCTGGTCGAGCGCGATCACCGCCTCGGTGTCGATCACGTGGGCGGCGTAGCGCAGGTCGCCACCGGCCATCGCGGCGTCACGCGCCGTCCGCGCGAGCTCGGCGGCGCGCTGCCGGTTGCCGTTGGCAAGGTAGGCCAGGGCGAGCTCGTTCTCCAGCGAGCGCACGACCGGATCGGTCGCGGCATGGCGCAGGAGCGTGACGGCCTCCTGGCCGTAGCGGATGGCGCCTTCGAGGTCGCCCGCTTCGCGGCAGGCGGTGGCCATCGTCGACAGGAAGGTGGCCCGCTGGCGGACGTCGAGGTCGACCGAGCGGCCACGCGCCTCCTCGAGGTAGGCGAGGGCGCGGGCGGGATCGCCCGCCGACGTCTCGATCATGGCGGCCGATACGAGGAGTCTGACGTGGAAGTCGCCGCTGACCCGCAGCCCGTCGCGGACGCGGCCGATGAGGCTGGTCACGATGGTCCGCGCGGCATCGAGGTTGTCCGCCTGGAACTGGGCCGATCCGAGCCAGTACTCGGCGCTGGCAGCGTCGGTGTCGCGGCCCAGCGATGCGTAGGTCTCGGCCGCCTCGGTGGCGGGCCGGATCGCCTCGCGCGCCCGATCGAGCCGGCACAGGCACTCCACCAGGGCGACCTGCAGGTCGGCCCGCGCGGCGCGATCGGTCGTCGCCGCCAGGAGGGACTCGTACGCGTCCGCGGCGGCCGCGTGGTCGCCCGAGGCCATGGCGAAGTCCGCCTGCACGCGCGCCCACTGCGAATCCCGGTCGGAGATGAGCGCCGCCGCGGTGGTCCCGAGGCGCGGGGCGAGGTAGTTCAGGGCGGCCATCGACGGCTTGGCGATGCCGTGCTCGAGGGCGCTGATGTATGCCTTGGTGTAGCGGTCGCCCGCCAGCGCGGCCTGGGTCAGCCGAGCGCCCTTTCGGCGCTCCTTGATCCGGGACCCGATCGCCTGGGCGAGGGCGGACTCATCGACGACGACGCGACGGCGGTGCTTCACGGTCTCCATGGCCGAGATTGTACTCGCCTGTCATCTGGGAGTGAACCCCCTCGAAGAATTCGTGCAGCGGCACGTCAAGGTGCTCGAGGAAGACGGCCAGCGCCGTCAGCGAGGGCAGGCTGCGACCGTGTTCGACGGCGCACACGAGCGCGCGGGTGAACGGTGTCGCGACCGCGGCCTGGCTGAGGCCGAGCGCGGTCCGCCGCCGTCGGAGCTCACGGCCGACCGCGATCGGGAGCGGGGTCCGTGGGTGGTCATTCAGTAAAATAATAGTTGACATTGCCATCGCCGAAGCCTAGCATCCGGTTCCCGACTGCGCCACCCCGAGATCCGGCGCAGCGGACGGCACGGAGGGTTCGGAGACCAGGTCCTGCTGCACCTGCCCGACTGACATCGTCCCTTGAGAGCCCGTTTGTCACGCCGATGCGATATCGGCGCGTCGTCTCTGGGTCGCTTCGTCATCTCCCGGCGCGCGACCCTGAGGCAAGGGGGAGCGATGCGTCCGACGATGGTCGTCAATCCGGCCGATGATCCCGAGTTCGCCGAGTTCGCCGAGGAACAGCTGGACCTCGGCTGGTCGAACATGGGCGCCTTCCGGGAACGACTCCGTCAGCGCTATCCCGCCGCGGCGATCCACGCCAGGCTGCTGTCCGGGGAGCACATCGCGATCTGGTACGTCTATCGGGACGGGAGCTGGACACGATCCCGCCGACCCGGCGACCGATGAGGTGGAACGATGGCCGATCTCGCGGAGGACCTGCGCGCGACCTCAGAGGCGCTCGAAGCCGACGGTCTGCGCCTGGCCAGCCTGGAGCAGCGCAAGCAATCGATGGACGAGGACGACCCGGCCGTCGCCGACCTGTCGCGCGAGATCGAGGTGCTCGTCCGCCAGATGGCGGCCCGCTCGACCGCCGAGCGCCGGCTGGCCGAGGAGATCGCCGACGGCGCGGACTGACGGATCCGCTCACCGCCCCCTGACCACGGCGCCTCGGATGGCGTGAGCGGCCGGGCTGCCCTATACTCCCATAGAGTATGGAAGCCCCGACCCGTCCCATCGAGTACGCGGCCGACCGGGCCATCGACGCGTCGGCCCAGCAGGTCGAGGTGGTCGCCCGGGACGTGGCCTTCGAGCCGCGCGACATCCGCATCGAGGCCGGGCGCTGGACGGTCGTGACCTTCACCAACCAGGACGGGATCTTCCACGACTGGGAGGTGGAGGGCCTGGCCAACGTCGATGCCGGCGCGCGGCCGGGACAGACCACGCGACTCCGATTCGTCATCGACCGCCCGGGCACGTACCGCATCCTGTGCACGGTCGACGGGCACGCCGAGGCCGGCATGGTCGGCACGCTGGTCGTCGAGTGAACGAGCCGGCGGTAGCCTCGGCGACCGGGGCGCGGGAGGACACGGTGGGACCGTTCGACTTCGTGATCATCGGCGCCGGCCCGGCCGGCGAGGCGGCCGCCTACGAGGCGCGGGGGCGCGGCGCCAGCGTGGCCATCGTGGACCGCGACCTGTTCGGCGGGTCGTGTCCGTTCTGGGGCTGCGTCCCCTCGAAGTCGTTGCTCCACGCCGCGTCGCGCCACGCCGCCGGGGCGGACTACCCGTGGTCGCAGGCGTCCGATCGGCGCGACTACATGATCAACCGCGAGGGCATCGCCTACCCCGACGACTCGGGTCACGTCTCGGCGCTCGAAGGGGCCGGGGCCACGGTCGTCCGGGGCACGGCCCGCCTCGACGGTCCGGGTCGGGTCGTGGTCACCCACGACGACGCGCGCCACGAGCTGCGGGCGAGCAGCGTCATCGTCGCGGTCGGCTCCGGGAGCAAGGTCCCGCCCATCGACGGGATCGAGACCATCCGGACCTGGACCAACAAGGAGGCGACGTCGACCCGCGAGCTGCCGCGCAGCCTGCTCGTGCTGGGGGGTGGGCCGACCGGCGTCGAGCTCGCCCAGGTGTTCGCCCGCTTCGGCGTGCCGGTCACGATCGTGCAGTCCGGCGACCGGCTCATCCCGAGCGACCATCCGCGCAACGCGGAGGCCGCACGGCGCGCCCTCGAAGGCGACGGCGTGCGGGTCCGGCTGGGCGTGCGCGCCGTCGGTGTATCGGCGGGGACCGGCGCCGATGGCGCCGACGTGGTCAGCCTCGACGACGGCACGACGGCCGAGGGGCACGCCACGCTGCTCGCCATCGGGCGGACCTTCCCGCTGGCCGGCCTCGGCCTGGAGACGGTCGGGCTCGATCCGGGCGCGAGGGACGGCATCCCCCGCGACGGGCGGCTGCGCGTCGCGGACGGCGTCTACCTGGTGGGCGATCCGGCCGGCCCGGAGCTGCACACGCACCAGGCCCACTACCAGGGCCAGCTGGCCGTCCGCCTGGCCCTCGGCGACGACGTCGAACCCGACTACCGGGCCCTCCCGCGAGCGACCTACACCGACCCCGAGCTGGCCTTCGTCGGGTACGACCTCGATGGCGCGCGGGCGGCCGGGATCGATGCCGTGGAATTCGTGGCCGACTTCGCGGCCACGGCCAAGGGGTACTCGGTCGAGGCCGAGTTCGGGCACGTCACGATCGTCCTCGACCGGGCGACTCACCAGCTGATCGGGGCCGCCATCGCCGCGCCCGACGCGTCGGCCGCCATCCACGAGTGCGTGCTGGCGATCAGGGCGCGCGTCCCGCTCGACGTGCTGGCCGACACGATCCACGCCTTCCCGTCCACCTCGCGCCTCCTGAACGGGCTGTTCGACGAGGCGAGCAAGGCCCTCGCCGGCGCGCCGGAGGGTTAGCGGCGGGCCCGGGCCGGTCGGTCGATTCGGGGCACACCGGAAGGTCATGCCCCGACTACGGTGTCTGCGCGATATCCCGGATGCCCGTCCGTCCCTAGCATGGACGCAGCGTCGGGCGACGAGCGACCCGAATCGCAGTCGAGGTCCCGTCCCGTGGCATTGGCATCGCGGATCCCCGGTGAACGGTTGACCGCGGGATTCGCGCGTGCCGCCGACGCGCGCTACGCCATCAGCATCCTGCAGGCCTGCGGGGACGGGCCGGTGCGAGCCTCCATCGAGCCCGTCCTCGACGAACGCGGCGAGATTCGCCTGGTGGTCCTGCGCATCGAGCTCGAGGGCGTGTCGCGCGAGCGCGCCCTGTCGGCCATCACCGGCGCGCACGGCGTGGACATGACGCCCGACGTGGGGGTGGCGCTGCCCGGGGACCCCGCGGACTTCGGGGACATCACGGCGCGCAGCGCCTGACCCGGGCGCGGCGCAACGGCCGTCGCGGGCGGCGCCTGACCCGGGCGCGCGGCGCAACGGTGTCGCGGGCGGCGCGGTCCCGCGCTAGATTCCGGGGATGGCTGCCGGGCGCTTCGACACGATCATCGTCGGTGGCGGCTCCGCGGGCTCGGTCCTCGCCAATCGCCTGTCGGAGGACCCGGGTCACCGCGTGCTCGTCCTGGAGGCGGGCCGCTCGGACTGGCGGATCGATCCGTTCATCCACATGCCGGCCGCGCTGACCTTCCCCATCGGCAGCCGCTTCTACGACTGGAAGTACGAGTCCGAGCCCGAGCCGTTCATGCACGGTCGGCGCATCTACCACGCCCGGGGCAAGGTCCTGGGTGGCAGCAGCAGCATCAACGGCCAGATCTTCCAGCGCGGCAATCCGCTCGACTACGAGCGCTGGGCCGCCGATCCCGGCATGGCCAGCTGGGACTACGCCCACTGCCTCCCGTACTTCAAGCGCATGGAGACCTGCCTGGCCGCCGCGCCCGACGATCCGTGGCGTGGACACAGCGGCCCGCTCGTGCTGGAGCGAGGCCCGGCCACCAACCCGCTGTTCGGGGCGTTCTTCGATGCCACGGTCCAGGCGGGTTATCCGCGCACCGAGGACGTGAACGGCTACCGCCAGGAGGGTTTCGCGCCGTTCGACCGGAACATCCACCGCGGGCGCCGCCTGTCGGCCGCGCGAGCGTACCTCCATCCGATCATGCGCCGGCGGCCGAACCTGACCGTGCGGACCTCGACGATGGTCACCGGCATCCGGTTCGACGGCCGGCGGGCGGTCGGGGTGGACGTCCGGCGGTGGGGCCGCGCGGAGACGATCCGGGCCGGTGAGGTGATCCTGGCCGGCGGCGCGATCAACACGCCCCAACTCCTGCTGCTGGCCGGCATCGGACCCGCCGCCGAGCTGGCCTCGCTCGGCATCCCCGTGATGGCCGACGTGCCGGGCGTCGGCCGGCACCTCCAGGACCACCTCGAGGTGTACATCCAGTACCGCAGCCTGCGACCGGTGTCGATGCAGCCGTCGGCCACCGAGCTATGGCGGCGGCCGTTCATCGGCGCCCAGTGGCTGTTCCTGCGCTCGGGCCCGGGGGCGACCAACCACTTCGAGGGTGGCGGCTTCGTGCGCTCCAACGACGAGGTGGCCTATCCGAACCTGATGTTCCACTTCCTGCCGCTGTCGATCCGCTACGACGGCTCCGCCGGGACGAAGGGCCACGGCTACCAGGTCCACGTCGGCCCGATGTACTCCGACGCCCGCGGCACGATCACGCTGCGCAGCACCGACCCGTTCGAGCACCCGGCCCTGCGCTTCAACTACCTGTCGACCGACCAGGATCGGCGCGAGTGGATCGAGGCCGTGCGCGTGGCCCGGCACATCCTCAACCAGCCGGCGATGGGCCCGTTCAACGGCGGTGAGACCTCACCCGGCGGCGGGGTCGAGACCGACGACGAGATCCTGGACTGGGTGCGTCGCGACGCCGAGACCGCGCTCCACCCGTCGTGCACCGCCCGGATGGGCGTCGACGACGAGTCGGTCCTCGATCCGCTGACGATGCGGGTGCGCGGCGTGGACGGGCTGCGGGTCGTGGATGCGTCGGCCATGCCGTACGTGACCAACGGCAACATCTACGCGCCCGTGATGATGCTGGCCGAGAAGGCCGCCGATCTCATCCGCGGCGACACGCCGCTCGCGCCCGAGCCGATCCCGTTCTACCGCCACGGGGTGTCGCCCGCGCCCGAGTGAAGGCGGGCGCTCGGGCCCGGAACTGCATCGGCACGAGGGGCCGACCGCCGCAACCGGAACATCCGGCCCGCGGCCGCGCCGTAGGGGCCCCGCACCCCCGGCGATCGGTCGTCACGGGTCCTGCGACAGGATCACCACCCCGTACGGCCCGACCGAGACGACGCCGCTCTGCCCGCACCCGTCGGCCGGCTCGCCGTCGGCATCGAGGTCGTGGACCTCCTGGCCGCCGAAGTCCCTGGAGTAGTGCGGCCAGTCGGCGTTGAGGCGGACGCGCCAGCGGCCGCCCCGCGGGAAGCCCAGCCGGACGTCCACGACCGGCTCGTGGCGGAAGTTGGCGACGACCACGACGTCGTCGCCCGGCCCGCCCTCGTGGCGGCGGTGGAAGGCGAGCAGCTTCGCCTCGTCGTCGGCGCGCAGGACCCGCAGGCCCTCACCGCGCAGGCCGCGGGTCCGGCCGTCGCCCCCGCGCCGGAGGCTGATCAGGTCGCGGTGCAGGCGAAGGATCCCCTCGTGGGTGCCCGCCTTGCTCCAGTCGAGCGCGACCGAGTCGTCGAACCAGCGGTCCTCCAGCAGCTCCTGGCCCTGGAACAGCATGGGGATCCCCGGGGCGGTCATGACCAGCGCGGACCCGAGGGTCGCACGCTTGCGCGCCCACCAGCTGGCGGCATCGCCCGGGCTGATGGCCTCCGGCAGGCGGACCGCCCCGTTGGCGACCTCGTCGTGCGACTCGGTGTAGATGACCCGGGTCGCGGCCGGGCCTCGGCCCTCGCCGGCGATCGCCTCGACCAGCTCGCCGATGCTCCGCTCGGCGTCGTCCGAGGCGGTCAGGGCGGCGCGCACACGGCGCACGAACCCGGCATCCCACTGCGCCCCGAAGCCGGCTCCGCCGTCGGCCGTCGGGGCGACGATGGCCGGGTCGTCGCGGAGGTCCTCGGCGATGGTCAGCTTCCACGGCTGGCGGGTTCGGATCTCGTCGTTGATCCAGGCCAGGAACGACCAGCCGTCCTCGATCGCCGAATCCGGGTTCCCGGTGTCGCCATCGACCGTCCGGATGTACAGGGTGGAGTCGAAGCGGAGGCCGTCGCAGCGGAACTCCTCGAGCCAGGTCAGGGCGCTGTCGCGCAGGAACGTGCGGACCGCGCCGCGACCGTAATCGGGACGGGTCGAGCCCCACGGCGTCTCGGCGCGTTCGTCCTGATAGACGTAGATCCCGCCGCCGCCGTCCTCGCTCCAGCCGTCGAACCGCCACAGGTCGAGGTCCGACGGGCCGAGGTGGTTGAACACGACGTCGACGATGACCGCGATGCCGTGCTCGTGGGCGGCCCGGATGAAGCGCTTGAACGCGTCGGGTCCGCCGTAGCCCGATTCGATGGCGAACAGGTGGGCCGGGTTGTAGCCCCACGACAGCTCCCCGGCGAACTCGAACGGCGGCATGACCTGGACGGCGCTGATCCCGAGGTCGCGCAGGTAGGGCAGCCGGCGCGCCGCGTGGTCGAAGTCGCCGCGCCGGTCCGGTCCGGTCGCGAAGGTCCCGACGTGGAGCTCGTAGATGACGAGGTCGTCCCAGCCGGGCATGGCCAGCGCGTCGTCACCCCAGTCGAAGGCGTCCGGATCGTAGACCACGCTGTTGCCGACCGAGCTCGTGACCTGGCGGCCATACGGATCCATCCGCGACAGCGTCTCGCCGGTCATGCTCCGGATGGTGAACCGGTACTCGGCCCCGACCTCGACCCCGGGGACGTCGGCGGACCACGTCTCGGCGCTGCCGTCGTCGTCGCGGGCGAGTCCCGTGGACGCGCCGGCCCAGCCGTCGAACGTGCCGGTCACGAAGACCGCCTCGGCGTGGGGGGCCCAGACGCGAAACGTGGTGCCGCCGGGGTAGGGGAGCGCGCCCATCCCGGGGCGGGTCGAGGGGGTCGTCATGGCCGGTAGCGTAGGCTGTCGGCGGTCGACGGTGCAGGCAGGAGGACGGATGCGGGTCGGGATCGTGTTGCCCATCTCCCAGGAGGACGGGATGCCCGCCACGCCGACCTACCGAGAGGTCCGGGCGGTGGCCGTCGCCGCCGAGGCCGAGGCCTTCGATTCGGTCTGGGTCTACGACCACCTGCTGTTCCGCTTCGGCGGCGAGACCACGGGCTGCCACGAGGCCTGGACCGTGTTGTCGGCCATCGCCGAGGCGACCTCCACCGTCCAGCTCGGCACGATCGTCATGTGCACGTCGTTCCGCAACCCGGCGTTGCTGGCCAAGATGGCGGGCACGCTCGACGAGGTCAGCGGCGGGCGGCTCATCCTCGGCATCGGCTGCGGCTGGCACGACCCGGAATACGAGGCGTTCGGCTACCCGACCGACCACAAGGTCGGGCGGTTCGAGGAGGCGCTGACCGTCATCCGCGAGCTCATCCGCGAGGGACGAGCCGACCTCGCCGGCCGCTGGACGACCGCGCGTGACGCGGTCCTGGCGCCGCCGGCCCGTCCGGACATCCCGATCCTCATCGCGGCCAAGCGGCCGCGCATGCTCGACCTGACCGCGCGACACGCCGATGCCTGGAACCTGGCCTGGTTCGGCGCGCCCGACGAGCGGCTCGCGCGGGTCCGGGCCGACCTCCTCGCAGCCTGCGCGAGGGTCGGGCGGGACCCGGCCACGCTCGATGTCACGGTCGGTATCAACGTCCGCTACCCGGACCTCGCGACGGCGGCCTATCCCGTTGGGACGGACGGGTCGGCGCTGACCGGGGATGCGGACGCCGTGGCCGCGGGGCTCACGGCCCATGCCGCGCTCGGGACCGCGCACCTGATCGCGAGCCTCGAGCCGTCGACGCCTGCCGCCGTGGCGCGCTTCGCGGCGGCGGTCCGCCGGATGCGCGCCGGTGTCGCCACCGGCTGAGTCCGGGCCCTCCGCTCAGATGCCCCCGATCGCGCGCGGTGCGAGCCGCGGCCCGTGGCGCGGG
The DNA here is from genome assembly GCA_046566045.1 of Candidatus Limnocylindria bacterium. Taxonomy (GTDB): domain Bacteria; phylum Chloroflexota; class Limnocylindria; order Limnocylindrales; family CSP1-4; genus SPCO01. The sequence goes on along the minus strand of JBKHXL010000017.1, from coordinate 34,178 downwards.
GCGTGCCGACCGGCCGATTCGAGCAGGCGCAGCACGATCGCGCGGCGACCGCGATAGGGCTCCAGCAGCTCGAGCATCCGGGCGTCGTCGGCGCGCGGCTCGCCGGCCAGGGCCCAGGCCACGAGGTTCGGCAGGTGGAAGTCCCCGACGCTGACCGCATCCGCGTCACCGAACGCCCGGACGGCCACTTCCGCCGCGGTCCACGGCCCGATGCCGGGGATCGCCTGGAGGGCGGCGCTCGCCTCGGCCGGCGACCGCTCCGCCAGGGCCTCGAGGGCGTCGGCTCGCGTCGCGACCGCCCGGATCAGCTCGGCGCGCCGCCGCTCGATGCCGAACGGGCGGTAGGCGTGGTAGGGGAGCTCCGCGAGTCGCCCTGGTGGCGGCGCGAGTCGCAGGCCCGCGCCGGCCTCGCCGGGCGCGTCCTCGCCGAGGGCCCGGACGAGGCCCTGCCACGCGCGGCGGGCCTCCTCGCCGGTGACCTTCTGCTCGAGGATCGCCGGGACCAGGGCGTCGAGCACGGCACGGCTGCGCGAGATCCGGAGGCCCGGCCGCGTCCGGGCGAGCGAGTCCACGAGGCGGTGGACGCCGGCGGGCAGGTCGGCCGGCGACGCGGCGCCCGGCAGCGCGCCGACGAGTCCCGGCACGCGCTCCAGCGCCTCCACGGCCCCGGGTCCGAAGGTGTCGGCTCGGAGGCGGTCGCCCGTCGTCCGGATCACCACCGTGGCCGGGCCGCCGGCGACGCGGACCGTCCACCAGGCCGCGCCGGGACGGAGCCGGATCGAGCGGTCACCCTGGCCGCGGACCAGCGGACGGAGGGTGGCGACGAGGTCGATGGGGCGGTCGAGCGGGAGCTCCAGGTCCGGCATCCGGGCAGTCTGGCATGGTTTCGATATGGTCATGGTTCGTGTCGAAACCACCGCGGAGCGCGGAATCGTGCTACGGTTCCCGGGACGTGCGACACCCCAAGGTCGTCGCGGGTACGGCGCTCATCGCCCTGCTCGCCACGGTCGCCGTCCCCGGACCAGTGGGTTCACGGGCCCCCAGCCCGTTCGAGTCCCCTGCCGCCGACCTCTTCGCGGATGTGGAGATGGCCGCCGTCCGTGGGCCGGAGACGACGACGATGCTCCTCGATCCGGAGGACCGCTCAGCCGGAAGCCTGGATCAGACCTCGACCATGGTCGAGCCGGCAGATGCGACCGAGCCGCCCCAGGCTCGACCCGACGCTGCCCAGCCCGAGGCGAAGGCCGATTCGATCGCCAGGAACCCGTGGCGGCGTGACGGCAACATCTCGTGGTACGGCCCCGGCTTCTACGGCAAGCGGACCGCCTGCGGCCTGGCCATGACCACGACCCTCGTCGGCGTGGCCCACAGGACGCTCCCGTGCGGCACCCGCATCACCTTCCGCCACGGCGGTCGTGTCGTGACGATGCCGGTGGTGGACCGCGGGCCGTACGTCGCCGGCCGCCAGTGGGACCTGACCGGTGGCGCCTGCCTCAAGCTCGACCATTGCTTCACCGGCTCGATCGAGTGGCGGTACGCCTCGGCGGACTGACCGCCGAACGACGGTCCGGCCGGCGGCCTCAGATGGGCGGCTCCCAGCCATCGGGCGCCAGTTCGAAGCCCCCGAATTCGAACGCCGGGGTCACGATGCAGCCCACCAGCGTCCACGCCCCCAGCGGCCGTGCCGCCTGCCACGAGCCCGCCCGGACCACGGCCTGTGGCGTCCCGCCATGCCGGGTCGGGTCGCCCAGCCGGATCGTCGCGACGGCCGCGTCGCCCGGCGTCCAGGTGCGCAGCTCGAGCGGCTCGCCGGCGGAGTACTGCCAGATCTCGGCGGCGTCGACCCGGTGCCAGTGCGACCGCTGGCCGGCGGCCAGCAGGTACAGGATCGCGCTCCCGATCGGGCGCTCGCCATCGCCCGAGACCGGCGCGCGCCACGTTTCCGCGTAGTGCCCGCCCTCCGGATGCGGGCGCATCCCCAGGCTCTCGATGAGCGTGTCGGCATCCATGGCGCTCAGGGTAGCCCGGCCTCGCGCGCCCCATCGACGAGCCGGCGCGTGGCCGCGATGACGAGGTCCGGCCGGTCCACCTGGATCATGTGCCCGGCGCCCCACGCCAGTTCGAACCGGACCGTGCCCGGCGACAGGTCGGTGTAGGAGCGCTCGATGGCCGCCGCGATCGCGGCATTGGCCGCCGCGTCGAGGCGCGGTTCCACGCGCGGGGCGCGCAGGACCTCGATCGGCAGGCCTCGCAGGTCGGCCGCGGCGAGCTGCGCCTCCGAGGCCGTCCAGTCGAGCGCCTCGACGCGCGCCACGAGGTCACGCAAGGCGTCGAGGTTGGTCTCGTACTCGGGTTCGAGCGACCCGAGGTGCGGGTGCACGTAGGCGGTCTGCAGATCCGGGTCGAAGGCGTCCACCGAGACGAGCCCGACGACCTCATCACGGTAAGCCGCGGCGAACACCCGCGCGTAGCAGCCGCCGAGGGAGTGCCCGACGATGACGAACGGCCCCCGTTCCCCGGCCGCGGACAGCAGGGCTCGCAGATCCGTGGCCGCGTCGGCCAGGGTGTGCCGCCCGCGCGGATCGCTCCGGCCGCGGCCGGCCCGGTCGTAGGCGCAGGTCCGGGTCGTCGCGGCGATGGCATCGTGGACGGGGGTCCAGCCCGCGGCCGTGTCGCCCATGCCGGCCTCCAGCACGACCGTCGGCCGGCCCTGCCCGCGGCAGTCGAGGTACAGGTCGCGGCCCCCGACGTCCACCAGCGTGCCGCGGGCGTCGTACGGCGGCGCCAGGCGGCGGGTCGCCAGCCAGGCCGCCGGCCCGCCGGCCCGCCCGATGTCGATGGCCACGGCGAGCGCGAGGCCCGCGACGATGGCGAGGGCCAGATGACGGATGCGGGGCATGGCCCTACCGTAGCGGCATGTGCCGAAGCATCAAGACCCTCCGTCGTCCTGGGGAGACCGCGACGACCGGCGAACTGGAGGCAGCCGCCCGCCAGTACGTCCGCAAGCTGAGCGGCTTTCGCGAGCCGTCGGCGCGCAACCGCGAGGCGTTCGACGCGGCCGTGGTGGAGATCGCGGCCGCGACCCGTCGCCTGGTCGAGGCGGTCGGCGTCGAGGTCGAGGTCGGCCCCGACCGCTGGACCCCGGGGAGCGGCCGCGCCCGGACCCTGGTGTGACCCATCCGATGACGACGGTGTCCGCGCCGTGGTGGACGCGCCCCGGCCTCGACATCGGGCCCGACGGGCGCCTGCGCATCGCCGGGGAGGACGCCGAGGCGCTCGCCCGTCGTCACGGCACGCCCGTGTTCGTGTACGACCGGACGCGCTTCGTCGAGAACGCCCGACGCCTCCAGGGCGCCGTGGCCGCCACCGGCCTGCCGTTCCGCCTGCGCTTCGCCCTCAAGGCCAATCCGGATCCGGCCATCCTCGGCGTGCTGCGCGCGGCCGGTCGGCCGGGCGCCCCGGACGCCATCGGCATCGATGCCTGCTCGCCCGGCGAGGTGCTCCGCGCGCTGGCCTGCGGCTGGCTCCCGGGCGAGATCAGCTATACCGGCACGAACGTCTCGGAGCGCGACCTCGACGTGCTCCTGGAGCACGAGATCCACCTGAACCTCGACGGCCTGCGTCAGGTGGCACGCTACGGCCGTCGCGCTCCCGGGACGCGCATCGGCCTGCGCATCGACCCGGCGACCGGCGCCGGCTACAACGCCCACCTGGAGTACAGCGGCGACCGACCGTCGAAGTTCGGCATCGCGCTCGATCGCTTCGATGAGGCGCTCGCCGTGGCCGCCGAGCATGACCTGGCCGTGGACACCATCCACGTGCACGCGGGGTCCGGCTGGCTCGGTGATGGGATCGCGGCCTTCGAGGCCGCCCTCGGTCCGGTGGTCGAGGCGGTCGGGCTGGCGCGCGCTGCCGGACACACGATCGTGGAGGTGAACGTCGGCGGCGGGCTCGGCGTACCGGCCCGCGCGGACGAGCGGCCGGTGGACGTCGGGGAGTACGCCGCGGCCCTGGCGCGCCATCTCGGAGCGCTCGGCGTCACCGTGGCGGCCGAGCCGGGCGACTACATCGCCAAGGACACGGGCATCCTGCTCGGCGAGGTCGTCAGCGTGGAGGACCGGCGGGGGACGACGTTCGTCGGCCTGGACATGGGCTGGAACGTGAACTGCTCGTACTTCATCTACCGCTACGCCCAGGAGTTCGTCCTGTGCCGCGACGCCGCGGCGGCACGGACGGAGCGCGTGACGGTGGCCGGGCACATCAACGAGGCGGGCGACGTGTTCGCCGAGGACTACCCGATGCCGGTCGTCCGCGAGGGCGACATCGTGGCGCTGCTCAATGCGGGTGGCTATCACGAGGCCATGAGCTCGACCCACTGCCTGCGCCCGATGGCCGAGGCCGTCCACCTCGACCGATGAGCGCCGCCGGGCGTGTCGGGCGACGGTCGCCCGCGCCCCACCTACACTCCGTCCCGTGGGACGATCGCGTTGGCTCCTCGTGGCCGGGCTCGCGCTGGCCGTGCTCGCCGTGTGGGCGCTGGCCCTCTCGGTGATCGGCCGGGCGCAGGGCCAGCGCACCGTGACCGATGTCGTGGGCACGTCCGCCCCGGGACTCGCGTGGCCGAGTCCGTCGGACGGAAGCCCAGCCAGCGCGTCCGACGGGAGCCCGACCAGCGTGCCCGACGGGAGCCCGGCGCCCACGGTCACGGGTGCCACGACCGCGCCCGACGCGCCGACGTCCGGCCCCGGCACGACCGACGACGGCGGCGACGCACGCCTGCGTTTCGTGGAGTTCCAGCTGCGGCTCGCGGACGACGCGCCGGAGGTCCGCGACCGGAACCAGGCCCTGATCGACGCGGCGCGCGCCGAGGACGACCCGGCGACGGTCGCGGCCGCGGTCGCCATCCTCGACCTCGTCGACCTGGAGCGGGACTGGCTGGCGGGCCACCCGCCGGCCGCCTGCTACGCGGAGGCGCATCGAGCGGCCGGCACGATGCTGCGGGCCTACGGGTCAGTCGCCGACGCGGCCATCGCCTACGCCGAGGCGCGCGGCTTCGATCGCCTCGATGCGCTCGCCGTCGTGGGCTCGCGGGCGGAGACCGCGGCAGCGGCACTGCGCTCGCTGGAGCAGGCCCTCGAGGCCGCGACGTGCCTGGACTGACGGACCCGCCGCCGCCCGTCCGGCACGTGACCACGCGCCAGATCGTGGCCGTCCGCGGCGAGTCGCTCGAGCTGCGCGACGACCGCGTCGTCGGCGAGGCGCCGTTCGAGATCCGGGCCGCTGGTCCCGGCCAGGAGCCGGTGGCGGTCGCGGTCACGATGCGCACGCCCGGGCACGAGGCGGAGCTGGCGCTCGGGTTCCTGCGCACCGAGGGCCTGATCGACGGACCGGAGGTCGTCGGCACGGAAGCGGGCGACCCGGCCGCGCTGAGTCAGCCCGACGACACCATCGTGGTCCGGCTGTCCCGCCCGTTCGACGATTCGGCGGTGGCCGAGCGCCACTTCATCGCGACCGCCTCGTGCGGCATCTGCGGCAAGGCCTCGATCGACGAGGTCGCCATCCGGACCGCGCCGCTCCCTGACGGCCCGGTCGTCGCCCGCGCGGTCGTGCTCGCCCTGCCCGACATGCTGCGGGTGGCCCAGAAGGCGTTCGATCAGACTGGCGGCCTGCACGCCGCGGCGTTGTTCACGCCCGGCGGCGAACTGGTCGTGCTGCGTGAGGACGTCGGCCGCCACAACGCGCTCGACAAGGTGGTCGGCTCACAGCTCCTCGCCGGCGCGCTGCCCCTCCACGACCGGATCCTCATGGTCAGCGGCCGGGTCAGTTTCGAGATCGTCCAGAAGGCGGCGGTCGCCGGGGTCCCCATCGTGTGCGCGGTGTCCGCGCCGTCCGACCTGGCCATCGAGACGGCCGAACGCCTGGGGGTCACGCTCGTCGGCTTCCTGCGCGGCGACGGCTTCAACGTGTACGCCCACGACCGCCGCGTCGACCTGCGCGACCTGACCGGCTGGGGCTGACCGCCGCCCGCGCTGCGTGCCGCCCGTGCGCTGCGTGCCGGCTGTGGTGGCGCGTGCCGGCCGTGCGCTGCGTGCCGGCCGTGCGCTGCGTGCCGGCCGGCCTGTGCTTCAGAGACTGCAGAAACGCATCGAAGGTGCCCCATCCGGGTCGTACGCGCGCTCAGCGTGCCTGTGAGACACGAACTGGACGTCGCGGGGGCCACCAGTCCTCCTTCGACCCGGATCTGCAGCCTCTCAAGCACGCCCAGACCGGATGGCCGCGCCCAGACCGGATGGCACGCCCAGACCGGATGGCACGCCCAGACCGGATGGCGCGCCCAGACCGGATGGCGCGCCCCGACCGGATGGCACGCCCAGACCGGATCGCACGCCCAGACCGGATCGCACGCCCAGACCGGATGGCACGCCCAGACCGGATGGCGCGCCCAGACCGGATGGCGCGCCCAGACCGGATCGCGCGCCCCCCACCGGATCCGCCTGGCGTGCGCGCAGATACGTTGCCGATACGTGGCGCCTGCTTTCATCGTCCGATGCCTCGACACACGCCGCGGGATCGCACGCTCGAGCGGATCGTCCAACACCGCCTGCGCCGGCAGCGGCGGTCGCTCGGGGATGACCTGGCGCGGCTGCGCACCGAGGCCGGTGCGACGCGTGCCGCGGTCGCCGCCGCTGCTGGCCTCGACCGGACGTTCTACGGGCGGGTCGAGGCTGCGCTCGCGACGCCGGGTCTCGAGACGCTGATCGCCGTCGCGGCGGCACTCGGGGCGGAGGTGTCGGTCCGGATCTACGCGGGCTCCGGTCCGCGCCTGACCGATCGACACCAGGCTCGAATGGTGGAAGCGTTGCTCGGGACGCTCTGCTCGGTCTGGAGGCCGCATCTTGAAGTCGCGGTGTGGCGGCCGGTCCGTGGCGTCGTGGACATGGTGCTCGATCGCGTAGACCAACCCCTCCTCGTCGTCGGCGAGTTCGAGTCCAACCTCGGCCGTCTCGAGCAGCAGTTGCGCTGGAGCGCCGAGAAGGCGGCGGCCATCGGGTCGTCCGACGTCGTCCGAGACGGCCCGGTCCCGCCGGTCTCGCGGATGCTTGTCGTGCGATCCTCGGCGGCGAACCGGGAGATCGTCCGTCGGTTCGAGCGGACCGTCCGAGCGAGCTACCCGGCGAGGACCGAGGATGCCGTGCGCTCGCTGCGGGATGGAACGCCGTGGCCGGGTGATGCGATCGTGTGGGTCCGCATCGACGGCGACGAGGTCTCGCTGATGGATGGACCTCCTCGGGGCGTCGCGGTCGGGCGCTGATCGGCGGCCGGGGCGCGCCTCACAGGCCCGGGGCGCGCCTCACAGGCCCGGGGCGTGCCTCACCGGCCCGGGGCGTGCCGCACCGGCCACGCGTGCCCCACGGGCCAGACCGGGGCGTGCCTCCCAGGTCCGGGGCGACCCCCACGGGGCGGGCGCCCAGGCGCGGGCGTGCCTCAGAGACTGCAGAAGCAGCTCGAGGGTCCGGGTGAGGTCCTCCTCAACGTCTTCGCGTGCATCTGAGGCACGCCTGTTGATCGAGGCGGTGGCCCAGGTGGGCTTGGGCGCGATTCTGCAGCCTGTCAGGCACTCCGGCGGCCCGGCTCGTGTGCCGGGGAGCGGGCTGACGAGCCAGCCCCGGCCACTCAGGAAGGGTCCCCGAGCCCCCAGCTCGAGACCGTCGTGATCGCGATGGCGAGCGCCGGCCGGCCCTCGAGGTCGTGCGTCCCGTACTGGGGGTATCGGGCACGCAGCGCCGGTGCCACGTCGGCCGGGATGTCGGCGGGCTCCACGAGCCGGGCCGTCCCGCCGAGCCGCAGCCAGGCGAGCTCCGACCAGTCCTCCGACCAGCGGTCCACGAGCACGGCGACGTCGGGTCGGCCGAGGACGTCCCGCACCCTGGCGAGGTCGCGCGGGTCACCGTCGGCCTTGGGCTTCTCGTCGAGCGAACTCCACAGTTCGAGCGCCCCGTCCTCGCGGTCCCGCGCCACGAACCCGATCGGCACCAGGCGCGGCGTCCCGTCGGGCCGGATCGTGGCGAGCACCGCGCGGCGAACGCCATCCAGCAGCGCTCGCTCGGCCGGGGTGAGCGACCGCCTGACGACCGGCCGCCTGACGATCCGCCGGCTGCCTGACGACCCGCCGGCCGCCTGACGGCCGGCCGCCTCACGACTCGCCGACCGCCTCACGACTCGCCGGCTGACGACCCGCCGGCCGGTGGTCCCTTCGGGCGCTCGTTGACGAACTCGAAGCCGAAGCGGCCCTTGATGCACAGGTGGCCCTCGGTCACCGACGAGTCGAGCGGCGAGGTGACCTTCAGGATCCGGTCGTCCTGGACGTGCAGCTCGACCGCGCACCCCACGCCGCAGTACGGGCAGATCGTCTCGGTCACGGTCTGCTGCGACGGGTCCCACGTCCCGGCGGCGCGCATGTCGTACTCGGGCTTGGCCATCAGGGCCCCGGTCGGGCAGACGCCGATGCAGTTGCCGCAGTAGACGCACGCGCTCTCCGGCAGTGGCACGTTCTGCTCGGTGGAGATGCGTGCGTCGAACCCGCGCCCGGCGACGGCGATGGCGAAGGTGTTCTGGGCATCCTCACCGCACGCCTCGACGCACTTGTAGCAGAGGATGCACTTCGAGTAGTCGCGGACGTACAGCTCGTTGTCGACCTTGGTCGGCTGGGCGACGGTGGCGGCGAAGCCGGCCTCATCGGCGTTCGGTGCGTGGTGGTGCCCGGCCTCGCGGCCGTCCCGTTCCCCGGCGCCCGCCGGCGCCGCAGGCGGGCCGAAGCGCGCGGGGTCCGCCCCGTAGCGCTCCATGTACGACGCGATCGAGCCGTCGGGCACGGCCGGGCCGGCCAGGGACACGTCCACCGACGAGCCGAGGAACTCGAGCACGACCTTGCGCGACGTGCGCACGCGCTCCGAGTCGGTCGCGACCTCCATGCCCGCCTCGACCCGGCGCGAACAGGCCGGTGCGAGCACCCGCGCGCCGGCGACCTCCACGACGCACACCCGGCAGACGTTGACCGGCGTCAGGTTCTCCGCGTAGCACAGCGTCGGGGTGTCGATCCCGACCGATCGGCACGCGTCGAGGATGGTCGATCCCGCGGGCACCGACACGGGCTGGCCGTCGATCGTCAGCTCGACCGGCGGCGGCGCCTCGACCACGGGCGGTCCGGGGACGCGCGACGGCCGAGCCGGCGGCCGCAGCAGGATGTCGGTCAGCGGCTGGGCCGCCGGCGCCTGGTCGCCGTGCGGCGTGCGCGGGTCGGGCGCCGGGTCGCGGGTCATCGACAGGCCCGTCGGGTCGTCGCTCACAGCGCCACCATCCCCGGCCGGCGCAGCGCCGACTCGATCGCCGAGGAGGCCGTCTGGCCCAGTCCACAGATCGAGGCGTCGCGCATGGCCTGGCCGATCTCCCGCAGGAGCACGAGCTCCTCCTCCCGCGAGCGGACCCGGGACCCAGCCGCCAGGCGCGCCAGCAGCTCCTCCTGGCGGACGCTGCCGACCCGACACGGGACGCATTGGCCACACGATTCGTCGCGGAAGAACTGCGCGATCCGCCGCAGCGTGTCGACCAGGTCCACCGACGTGTCGAAGACCATGATCACGCCGGAGCCCAGGGTGGCCCCCGCCGCGCGCGTCGCCTCGAAGGTGAGCGGCATGTCGAGCGCCTCGGGCCCGACGAAGACGCCGGCCGCGCCGCCGAGCAGGATCGACCGGATCTCGCCGTTGCCGGCGACGCCCCCGGCGAGCTCGATCAGGTCGCGCAGGGTGGCCCCGAACTCGACCTCGTAGACGCCCGGTCGTACGACGTGGCCGGACAGGCAGAACAGCTTGGGGCCGGTGGACGCCTCCGTGCCGATCGCCGCGAACGCCTCGCCGCCCATCTCGAGGATGCGCGGGATGTTGGCCAGCGTCTCCACGTTGTTGACGACCGTCGGCTTGCCGAACAGGCCGACCTCGACCGGGAACGGCGGCTTGTTGCGCGGCTCGCCGCGCTTGCCCTCGATCGATTCGAAGAGCGCCGTCTCCTCGCCGCAGATGTAGGCCCCGGCGCCGCGCCGGAGCTCGATGTCGAAGGCGAAGCCCGAGCCCAGGATGTGCGGGCCGAGGAGGCCGGCGGCGCGAGCCGCGGCCAGCGCCGCCGTCACGCGCGCCTCCGCTTCCGGGTACTCGCCGCGCAGGTACAGGAAGCCGATCGAGGCGCCCGTCGCGAAGGCCGCGATCGTCATCGCCTCGACCACGGCGAACGGGTCGCCCTCGATGAGCACGCGATCCTTGAACGTGCCGGGCTCCGATTCGTCGGCGTTGCACACGAGGTAGTGCGGCTGGGCCGGCTGGGCGGCGACCGCCGCCCACTTGCGACCGGTCGGGAAGGCCGCGCCGCCGCGGCCCATCAGCTTCGACGCGGTGACCTCGGCGACGACCGCGTCCGGACCGATCTCGATGGCCCGCGCCAGGGCCAGGTAGCCGCCATGCGCCCGGTAGTCGTCGAGCGACCCGGGATCGGCGACCCCGATGCGCTCGAGCAGCCGACCGTTCCCGGTCGTCGCGGGCACCGTCCGGGGCGGCCCGGCGGTGGGGGACTCCAGGCGGGCCACGATGCTCGCCGCGTCCGCCGGGGCGATGGCGACCCGCGTCGTCGTTTCGCCGGCGGCCGTCACGAGCGCCGCGGGTGCCAGGTCGCACAGGCCGAGGCACGGGGAGCGCAGCCAGCCGACGCGGCCGTCACGCGAGGCCTCGCCGTCCGGCCCGATCGACCGCCGCAGGTCGTCGCAGATCCGCTCCGCCCCGGCGATCCGGCAGGCGATGTCGTCGCACACGTGGGCGACGATCGGCGGCCGCGGCTTCGTCGCGTACAGGGCGTAGAACGTCGCCACGCCGTAGGCCTCGGCCGGCGGCACGGCGAGCCGCCTCGAGATGTAGTTGAGGGCCGGCTGGCTGATCCAGCCGACGCGGTCCTGCACGGCGTGGAGGGCCGGGAGCAGCTGCGAGCGTCGAGCGCGGATGGCGTGGCCGCCACGGGCGGACGTCCCGTCCACGCCCGGCCGTCGTGGGCCACCGACCCAGCCGCTCTCCGGCGGCCCCAGCACGGCATCCACCGCGGCGCGCTCGGCGGGGGAGGCCAGGGGCCCGATGACGTGGAGGTCCATCGTGGGCGAGTGTAGCGCCGGGTCCGGGATGCGGTCGCGGCTCGACCACGATGCGGTCCCGCGGCGGAGCCGTCAGGTCGCGAGCAGCATCCTCGCCAGCCGCGCCGCCGCCACGCCCCCGATCGTGCCGCCCAGCACGGTCAGGCCGATCAGGGGCACGCCGACCGCGGCCGGCGCGACGTCCAGGCCGAGCGCCACCGCGCCGCCGACCACCGCGCCGCCGACCAGGCCGACCACGGTCGCGATGGCCGTGACCACGGGCCGGCGTGGCACCTGGAGGCGCTCGTTGGCCCGGCCGTCGGTGGTCGCCGCCAGGCCGCGTCGCAGCCCGATGACGATGGCCGGCAACGCGAACGCGAGGCCGGCCGCGATGAACGCGAAGAACCCGGGGTCGTACACGCCCGTCGCCCCGAAACGGCGCCAGATCTCGATCTGGAGCTCCATGTTGCGGTAGGCGCTGAGCACGAACAGCAGGCCCACGACCCCGAGGATGGCCGGCAGCCAGCGGAGCAGCCAGGTGCGCGAGCCGGCCGCCTCGCGACTGCTGACCACGATGCTGGTGGCGACGGCCACGACCGTCAGCAGCGTGCCGTCCGCGTAGCCGCTGTTCCCGGTCACGACCAGGGCCCGGCCGGTGCCCTCCTGGTGCAGCCAGGGCAGGTTGGTCGTCAGCGCGATGGCGGCGGTCGCGGCGATGACGGCGAGCCGGATCGGCTCGCGCCACAACGGACGGGCCGGGACCACGGGCGGTGGCGGGCGCTGGAGCAGCCGGGCGACGGCCGGGTCCATATCGTGCGGCGAGGTCACGGCCGCGACGCTATCCGGTGCGGGCGGGTCGGTCAACCACTCGGCGGCGAGCGCGCACGCTGCGCGCCCTCGTCGGCCGCGAGGGCGAGGGCCGTCGGCCCTGGCGCGAGGTCTTCGCCCCGGGCCTGCCGCCGGCGAGCGAGGGACGGGCTAGGCGCCCGGCGCGCGGTAGTTCGGGTGCAGCTTCACGGCTTCGTCGAGGTCCTCGGCCGTGAGCAGCACGACCGTGCTGATGTTCACGCTGCCGCTCGCACCCGTGGTCGCCGCCAGCGCCGCCGCGGCCGCGTGGCCCGGCAGGTCGGCGATGACGTAGAAGTCGTCGCCACCGAACGCGAAGTACATCGCCTCGACGGAGCCGCCGATGCTGCTCGCGAGGGCCTCGACCGCCTTGACGCGGCCCGTGCCGCCGTCCTTGAGGACGCCGCTGATCCCGGCCTGGGTGTAGGAACCGTGGAACAGGTACTTCGCCATCGCCTCTCTCCTGGTGGTTTCGCCGGTGGAGGGCGATGATGGCACGGACCGGAGCGGTGGGCGAGTCGGTTCCGTCAGGCCGGGACCGGCGCCTCGAGCTTGTCGATCCGGATCGCGGTGGCCTTGAACTCGGCCGTGCCGGACTTGGGGTCCGTCGCGTCGATCGTCAGGAGGTTCGTCGCCACGTCGTCCTGGAAGTGCAGGGTCATGAACGTCAGGCCGGGGCGCAGGGACTCGTCGATGCGGATCGGCGCCTCCACCTGGCCGCGCCGCGAGGTGATCCGGACCACCTCGCCGTCCGCCAGCCCGTACGCCGCCGCGTCCTCAGGGGAGATGTCGAGCGATTCGCCGCGCCGCAGCGGGGAGCGGTAACCCGCTGTCTGGACGCCGGTGTTGTAGGAGTCGAGGCGGCGGCCCGTCGTCAGCCGGATGGGGTACTCGTCGGTCAGCTCGTCCACCGGCGGATCGTGATCGACCGGCACGAACGGCACGCGGTTGCCGGGGACCGGGTCCTCCCACAGTCGGCTGTGCAGGAACAGCTCGCCGGGGTGGTCCTCGTCGTAGCACGGCCACTGCAGGCCGCCGAGCTCCTCCAGCCGCCGATAGCTCATCCCGGCGTGCACCGGCGACAGGCGCCGGACCTCGTCCCAGACCGTCTCGGGATCGGGCTCGCCCCAGTCGCCGCCCATCCGGTTCGCCAGGTCGAAGATGATGGCCAGGTCGTCACGGGTACCGGGCGGCGGGGCCACCGCCGCGCGGACGCGCTGGACGCGACGCTCGGAGTTGGTGACGGTCCCCTCGCTCTCCGCCCAGGCGGCCGTGGCCGGCAGGACGACGTGGGCGAGCTCCGCTGTCCTGGTCAGGAACAGGTCCTGCACGACCAGGCAGTCCAGGCCCTGGAGCAGGTGGATCGCCCGCTTCTGGTCCGCCTCCGACTGGACCGGGTTCTCGCCGATGCAGTAGACCGCGGTCAGGTCGCCGCGCTCCATCGCGTCGAACATGCCCGACAGGTGCCAGCCGCGCTTCGGCGGCACGGCCACGCCCCACTCCGCATCGAACCTCGCCCGCAGCTCGTCGTTCTCGACGTGCTGGAAACCGGGCAGGCGGTCGGGCAGGGCGCCCATGTCGCCGCCGCCCTGGACGTTGTTCTGGCCACGGAGCGGGTTCACGCCGCTGCCGTACCGCCCGACGTGGCCGGTCAGCAGCACCAGCGAGATGAGGGCGAGCACGTTGTCGACCGCGTTGTGATGCTCGGTGATGCCCAGGGTCCAGCAGATCATCGCCCGCGGCGCCGTCGCGAGGGCGTGGGCCAGCTCGCGGATCGACGCCGCCGGCACGCCCGTGGTCCGCTCCGCGTACTCCAGGGTGTAGGACTCGACCTTTGCCCTGTACGCGTCGAAGTCCACCGTCGCGCGCTCGATGAACGCCTTGTCGTGAAGGTCGGACGCGATGATCTCGCGCGCGATAGCATTGGCCAGGGCGATGTCCGAGCCCACGTCGAGGCCGAGCCAGCCGTCCGCCCACTCGGCGCTGCTCGTGCGCCGCGGATCGATGACGTACAGGCGAGCGCCCTTGTTGACGGCCTTCAGGACATGGTGGAAGAAGATCGGATGCGTCTCGCGGGCGTTGCTGCCCCACAGGACGATCAGGTCGGTGTCCTCGACCTCACGGTATGAACTTGTGCCGCCACCGGCACCGAACACGGTCGCCAGACCGGCGACGCTCGGGGCGTGTCAGGTCCGGTTGCAGCTGTCGATGTTGTTGCTGCCCAGGATCGTCCGGCTGAACTTCTGCGCCGCGAAATTGACCTCATTGGTCGCCTTGCTGCAGCTGAAGGTGCCGAAGGTCGTCGGGCCGTGGGCCGCCTTCGCGGCCCGGAACCCGTCGACCACGCGATCGAGCGCCTCGTCCCAGCTCGCGGGCCGAAGATCGCCGTCCTTCGTGTCGCGCACGAGGGGCTGGGTCAGTCGCACGTAGGGCTTCGCCATGCGGCGGGGCCTCCTGCGGGGGTTGACCCCCGGAGTGTAGCGCGGCTGCCAAGGCGGAACGCTGGTTTGCCGACCCGGGACCCATCGACTGAGTTTGGCGATCGGCCGTGTGGCTCAGCGCAGGACGACCCCCGCATCGCCGGCCTCGACCCGGCCCACGCGCCAGGCCTGCACGCTCGCCGCGTCCAGAGCGCGGACCGTGTCGTCGACGTCGTCGGCGGGGACCGCGGCCAGCAGGCCGCCCGAGGTCTGTGGGTCGTGGGCCAGCGCGACCAGTTCCGGCCCGACGACCGTGTCGACCTGCAGATCGGGCAGGACGAAGCGCCGGTTGTGGGCGGCCCCACCCGTCTCCAGGCCCTCGGCGGCGAGTTCCGCGGCGCCTGGCAGCAGCGGCAGGGCCGCCGCGTCGAAGACCAGCCGCGCCCCCGAGGCGCGGGCCATCTCGAGCCCGTGGCCGAGCAGCCCGAAGCCCGTGATGTCGGTGGCGGCGCGGACCCCGCGCGCGACGAGGACCTCCGCGGCGGCGCGGTTGAGCGTACGCATCTGCTCGATCGCCACGGCCAGGTCACCGCCCGCCGTGCGACTCTGGCGGGCGCCGCTGACCAGCACGCCCGTGCCGAGGCGCTTGGTCAGGAGCAGGACGTCGCCGGGCCGGGCCCCGCCCTTGCGCAGGAGCCGGTCCGGGTGGCCGGCCCCGATGACGGCCAGGCCGTACTTGGGTTCCGGGTCGCGGATCGTGTGGCCGCCGGCGAGCGTGCCGCCGGCCTCGCGGACCTTCGCCGAGGCGCCCTCGAAGATCGCGGCCAGGACGTCCCGCGGCAGCGCCTCCGGGAAGGCCGCGATCGACAGCGCGAACAGGACCCGGCCGCCCATCGCGAACACGTCGCTCAGCGCGTTCGCGGCCGCGATCTCGCCGTACGTGCGCGGGTCGTCCACGACGGGCGGGAAGAAGTCCACCGTGCCGATGACCGCCAGGTCGTCGCCGAGCCGGTAGACCGCGCCGTCGTCGGGCGGGGTGAGGCCGGCGATGAGGGCTGGATCGGCGACGGCTGCGGCGTCGGCGCCCAGGCCACGCAGCGCGTCCGCCAGCAGGTCGGCCCCCAGCTTGGCGGCGCAGCCACCGCAGTCGGTCAGCTCGGTCAGGCGCAGCGGGGTCGGGACGTCCGTCGTGGTCATCGGCCGATGATACGAGCGGCGCCGGGTTCCGGCCGTCCCGCGCTACCATCGCCCGGGGGCGGATGGGTCCCGGTGGGCCTCCCGGTCTTCAACACCGGTGACGCCGCACTCGGTGCGGCGTGGTGGGTTCGACTCCCACGCGCTCCCGCCACGGAGGATCGACCAGCGCCCACGTCCGCCGGCAGGCCGCGGCCCCCCAGCGTCGAGGCGGTGCTCTCGTCGCTGCGTCCCCATGCGCCCGGCACCGACGGCGCCGCGCTGACCGAGGTCGCCCGCGCGGTCGTGGCGGGCGAACGCTCGCGCCTCGTCGCCGGGGAGCCGGCCCGCGCCGTGGAGGCGCTGGCCCTCGAGGGCGTCGACCGCCTGGCCGGCCTGGCCACGGCCGGCGTGCCCGCGGTCATCAACGCGACCGGGGTCATCGTCCACACCAACCTCGGTCGCGCGCCGTGGCCGGCCGTCGTGGCACAGACCATCGCCGATCTGGCCTCCCGGCCGCTCCTGCTCGAGATGGACCGGGCGACCGGCCGGCGTGGGCCCCGGGCGCGCGTCGCCGAGGACCATCTCATCGCCCTGACCGGGGCGGAGGACGCGCTGGTCACCAACAACAACGCCGCCGCCCTGGTGCTGGCCGTCGGGCTCGCCGGGCGCGGCGGCGGCGTGGTCGTGTCGCGCGGGGAGCTGGTCGAGATCGGCGGCGGGGTACGCATCCCGGACATCGTGCGGCGGACCGGCGCGCGGCTGATCGAGGTCGGGACGACCAACCGGACGCGCGCGGCCGATTTCGAGGCGCCGCTGGCCGAGGGCCGGGCCCGCGTGGTGCTCCGCGTCCACCCGTCCAACTTCACGATCGCCGGGTTCACCGAGGCGCCCGACCCGGCGGACCTCGCGCGCGTCGCCCACGCGCACGGGGCGATCGTCGTCGACGATCTGGGCAGCGGCGCCCTCCTCGAGACGACCGACCACGGCCTGGCCCACGAGCCCATGCCGCGCGAGCGGCTGGCCGCGGGCGCCGACCTCGTGACGTTCTCCGGCGACAAGCTCGTCGGCGGCCCGCAGGCCGGGTTCATCGTCGGCCGGGCCGACCTCGTCGCGCGCATCCGGCGCGACCCGCTGGCCCGCGCGATGCGCCCGGACAAGGTCACGATGGCGGCCGTGGCCCTGACCCTCGGGCTCGTCCGGGCCGGCCGCGCCGCGACGGACATCCCGGTCTGGCGGATGCTCGCCATCCCGCTCGACGAGCTGCGCGGTCGCGCCACGGCCCTGGCGGCCCGGATCGGGGCGGCGGCCTCGGTCGTGGAGGTGCGCTCGACCGTCGGCGGCGGCTCGCTCCCGGGGGAGACGGTCCCCTCGGTCGGCCTCGCTCTGACGGGCCCCCCCGCGGCGCACCTCCTCGACGCCCTGCGGGCCGGCGACCCGATCGTCGTCGGGCGGGTCGAGGACCGGCGGGTCGTGCTCGACCTGCGGACCGTGGACCCGGACCGGGACGACGCGCTCGGGGCGGCCATCGAGCGAGCCCTCGCCGCCGGCCGATGACCGTCGTCGTCGGCACGGCCGGCCACATCGATCACGGCAAGACCACGCTGCTGCGGGCCCTGACCGGGATCGATGCCGACCGGCTGCCGGAGGAGCGCCGGCGGGGCATGACCATCGACGTCGGATACGCGCACGTGGCGCTCGACGACGGTGTCGTGCTCGACTTCGTGGACGTGCCCGGCCACGAGCGGTTGGTCGGCAACATGCTGGTCGGCGCCGGGGAGATCGACGCGGCGATGCTGGTCGTGGCGGCCGACGACGGCCCGCGCGCCCAGACGTTCGAGCACCTGGCCCTCCTCGACGCGCTGGGGATCGAGTCCGGCCTGGTCGTCCTGACCAAGATCGACGTGGTCGAGCCGGAGCGCGTGGCGGAGATCGTCGCCGCCGTCGAGCGGCTCCTCGCCCCGACCGCTCTCGCCGGCTCGCGGGTGCTGCCGGCGTCGGGCGCCACCGGGGCCGGGCTGGACGAGGTGCGCGCCGCCCTTGGCGCGGTCGCGTCGCGCGTCGTGCCGCAGGATCGTCCGCCGACCCTGGCCGTGGACCGCGTCTTCGCGGTCAGGGGACGCGGGACCGTGGTGACCGGATCGTTGCGCGGCGGACGGCTCGCGCGCGGCGACGTGCTGCGGATCGTGCCCGGGCCGGGCTCGGCGCGGATCCGCGAGATCCAGGTCCACGGATCGCCGGTCGAGGCGGTCGTCGGGGGCGGGCGGACGGCGCTGAACGTCGTGGTGGCGGACGGCGCGCCGCTCCGGCGCGGGGTGGTCCTGACCGCGGACCCGGCGGTCCAGCCCACGGACCGCCTCCTGGTCGCCGTCCGCTCCGATCCGGCGGATCGCTCACGCTGGCGCCTCCACGTCGGGACGAGCGCGGTCGACGCGATCGTCGGGCGGGCGGGCCGCGACGCCCTCGACGGGTTCGGCATCCTCCGCCTGGCCGAGCCGGTGGCGGCCGCGCCGGGCGACCGGTTCGTGCTCCGCCGGCCGGGGTCCGAGCCGATCGGCGGGGCGGTCGTCGACGTCGCGCCGCCCCGGGGCATCTCGCGCCGTCGCCAGACGGCGGAGCGCGTCGCCGCCCTCGCCCACGGCGACGGGGCCGCCCGCCTGGACCTGCACGGGGCCCTCGTCGCCGGCGGGACGGTCGCGCTGGCCGCGGACGTCCTGGTCGCGGCGCAGGCGGCGGCGCTCGCCGCCGCCGCGGACGGGTTCGTGCCGCTCCCCACCGTGCGGACCGCCGTGGCCCGCGCCATCCGGCGGCTCGTGACGCTCCGGCGGGACGA
This sequence comes from Candidatus Limnocylindria bacterium, assembly GCA_046566045.1. GTDB lineage: Bacteria > Chloroflexota > Limnocylindria > Limnocylindrales > CSP1-4 > SPCO01. Next base: position 15,742 of record JBKHXL010000017.1, on the reverse strand, counting down.
CGCGCTCGTCGCCGCGACCGCGGTCGTGGACGACCTCGTCCGTGCCGCGCGGATGGTCCGCCACGACCAGCAGCTCGCGCTCCCGACCGCGAAGCCGGTCGGTCCGGACCCGGCCACGCTGGCCGCGATGGAGCGGCTGGTCGGGGCGCTCGACGTCCCGGCGCCGCCGCCCCTCGGCGAGGCCGCACGGGCCGCCGGGTGCCCGCCATCGGCGATCCGGGACCTCGAACGAGCCGGTCGCCTGGTCGTGCTCGAGCCGGACCTCGCCTACGCCATGGCGACGTACCAGCGCCTGGCCGCCCGGGCCATCGACATGGCCCGCCGCGCGCCGCTCACTCCGGCCGCCTTCCGCGACGCCACGGGCACGAGCCGCAAGTACGTCATGGCCATCCTCGAGGACCTCGACCGACGGGCCCTCCTGCGCCGCACGCTGGCCGGCCACGTTCCGGGTCCCCGAGCGCCGGGGCCGTCGTGAGCGGCGACCGGATCGGCGCGCTCGTCCTCGCCGGCGGACGCTCGGCGCGCTTCGGCCGGGACAAGCTGGCCGAGCCGATCGACGGGACGCCGCTCCTCGACCACGCGGTCGCGGCCGTCCGGGCCGTGGCCGACGAGACCGTCGTCGTCGTCGCCCCGGGCGCGATCCGCGCCGTCCCGGACGGCGTCCGCCTGGTCCACGACCCGAGCGCCTTCGAGGGACCGCTCGCCGGGGTGGCCGCCGGGCTGGCCGCGCTGGCCGCGCTGGCCCCCGATATCGACCGGGTCATCGTGGTCGGCGGCGACATGCCGACGCTGCGGGACGCGGTCCTCGACCTGCTGCTCGACCGCCTGGAGGGGCCGCCCAGGGTCGCGGCCGCGCTGCTCGACGACGGGGGCCCGCTGCCGATGGCCATCCGGGCCGACCCGGCGCTCGAGGTCGCCCGGACGCTGCTCGCGAACGGGGAGCGGCGGCTGCGGCAGCTGCCCGCACGACTCGACGCGGTCGTCGTGGGCGCCGCCGAGTGGCGCGCGCTCGACCCGGATGCCGCGACGCTGCGCGACGTCGACGAGCCGGGCGACCTCCCGCCGTCGTCCTGCCGCGGATAGCGAACGACCCCCGGGGAGGACCGGGGGTCGTGCCGGGCCGTGAGGGAGCCGCGCCGACCATCGACATCCGGCGCCGGGCCGGCATCGTCATCCGTCCATGGCCGCCCCGAGCGTTGCCGAACGGGGGCGACCGCCCGGCGCCGGGTCAGCCCTCGAGCGCCGGGTCCTCGTGGACCGCCTCGCCCTCGACGAACGTGGCCAGCACGCGCGCGTCGCCGATCGGGCCCGCGCCGCGATCGAACAGGTCGCGATCGAGCACGGCGAGGTCGGCGAGCTTGCCGACCTCCAGCGAGCCGGTCTCGTCGAGGTGGTTGACGTACGCCGAGCCGTTCGTGAACGCGGCCAGGGCGTCGATCAGCTCGATCCGTTCGTCGGGCAGGAAGGGCTCGCGCTCGCCGCGGCTCTCGTCGGCGATGCGCTCGACCGCGACCTCCATCTCGAGCAGCGGGTTCGGCGTCGACACGCTCCAGTCCGAGCCCATGGCCAGGACGGCGCCGGCCGCGCGCAGCGAGCGGAACGGATACTGCCAGCGCCAGCGCTCCCCCAGGAAGGGGATGGTCAGGTCATCCATCTGCGCCTCGTGGCAGGCCCAGTAGGGCTGGGCGTTGGCCGCGACGTCGAGCCCATGGAAGCGCCGGATGTCGTCCGGGTGGATCAGCTGGATGTGGGCGATGTGCGGGCGCGTGTCCGACGGACCGTTGGCCGCGCGGGCCGCAGCGACGGCGTCGAGGGAGGCCCGGACCGCTCGATCGCCGATGGCGTGGAAGTGCGCCTGGAAGCCGAGCCGGTCGAGCTCGGGCAGCCAGGTCGCGAGGCCCTCGGGGTCGATCTGGAGGAGCCCCCGGCCGCCGGTCGGCCGGCCGTCCGCGTCGAGGTACGGGTCGAGCAGCGCGCCGGTGCGGTTCTCCATGACGCCGTCCATCATCAGCTTGACGCTGGTCGCCCGGAAGCGGCCGATGGAGGTCACGGCGCGTCGCTCGACGAAGGCCTCGATCTGCTCCGCACCGCCCGACCACGTCCACCACATCGCGCCGACGACCCGGGCGGTCAGTTCGCCGCGCGACGCGAGCGCGACGTAGGCCCGCTCCTCGGTCTCGGGCCGGACGATCGCATCCTGCCAGGCGGTGATGCCGAGCGAGTGCAGGTAGGCCTGGCCGATGCGCAGCGCCTCCTCGAGGTCGGCCTGGGTGTCGTCGGGCGTCAGGTCGTCGACCAGCGCCATGGCGCCCTCGTGCAGGGTGCCCGTCGGACTGCCGTCCGGGTCGCGCTCGATGCGCCCGTCGTCCGGATCCGGCGTATCCGCGCTGATGCCGGCCAGTTCGAGCGCCCGCGAGTTGACCCACGAGCCGTGCCCGTCGCGATTGGTCAGCACGACCGGCCGATCGGGAACGATCGCGTCGAGGTCCTCGCGGCGAGGTGTCCCGCCCGGGAAGTCCGCCATGTACCAGCCGCTGCCCTTGATCCACGGCAGGTCGGGGTGGCTCCGGGCGTAGCCGGCGATGACCTCGAGCAGGGCGTCGCGCCCGCGCGCGTCGTGCAGCCCGCAGCGCAGCCGCGCGAGCCCGCCGTGGACCGGGTGGACGTGGGCGTCCTGGAAACCCGGGGTGACGGTCCGGCCGCGCAGCTCGATGACCCGCGTGCCCGGGCCGATGGCGGCATCCATCGCCGCATCCGGGCCGAGTGCGGCGATCCGCCCGCCGCGGACCGCCATGGCGGACACGAACCGTCTCGCGGGATCCATCGTGGCGAGGCGGCCGCCACGGAGCACGAGGTCGGCGGGGTGATCCACGGTCGATCGGGCCTCCAGCGGGGTCGGGGGCGCGATTCTGGCACGGCCCGCGCCACGCTTCCGGTCGCATCCCGCAGCCCGCGACGGCGTAGCATCGCGGATCATGACCTCCGTCCATCTGCTCCACGCCGGCTACGCCGCCGATCGCGTCGGTTCCTCGATCGTCCTCGTCCTCGACGGCGACGCGCGGATCGTGGTCGATCCCGGGATGGTCGCGCGGCGGTCGCTCATCCTCGACCCGCTCGCCGCCCACGGCGTGACGCCCGAGGCGGTCACGCACGTCTTCCTCAGCCACCACCACCCGGACCACACGGTCAACATCGCGCTGTTCCCGAACGCCGAGGTCGTGGACTTCTGGGCCCGCTACCGCGACGACCTGTGGCTGGGCCACGATGGCGACGGCTACCACCTCGCCGCCGACAGCGAGCTGTGGCTGACGCCCGGCCACACGCCCCAGGACGCGACGCTCATCGTCCGGGCCGACGACGCCGTGTACGCGATGACCCACCTGTGGTGGTTCGAGGACCGCACGCCCGAGGTCGATCCGCTGTCGGACGATCAGCCGGCCATCGAGCGCGGCCGCGCGCGCGTCCTCGCCGCCGCGGACGTCGTCATCCCGGGACACGGGGGCCCGTTCCGCACCCGCGGCTGAGCGGGTCCGGGGGCAACGCCGGGCCGGAACCGCGCCGCCGGGAGCCGCGTCGAGCGCGCATCAGCCGCCGCCCCGGAGATCCCTCCGATGCCCTTCGACGCTCCCATCGCCGACGCCGCGTCCGGCGCCCTGCTGACCGCCCGCAGCGTCACCCGTGGGGCCCTGCTCGCCGGCCTGCTGACCGTCGTCCTCAGCGCGTGCGGCGGTGCGCCCGCCTCCCCGTCGGCGTCCGCCGTGGACCTGCCGACGACGGCGCCGCCGGTGACCCTGTCCATCGACGACCTCGCGGGCCGTCTCGCGGATCTCGACGGCCAGACCGTCCAGACGACCGGCTACCTCCTCATCCGCGGCGAGCTCGATGCACTCTGCGGCGGCCTGCTCGAGTCGTACCCGCCCCAGTGCGGCGGCCCGACGTTCCGGCTCCTCGGCCAGATGTCTGCGGACGTGCTCGACGGCCTGGACCGGACGAACGACACGGACCCGATCCAGGCGTGGTGGGGGCTGGTCACGGTCACAGGTCGGGTGGCTGCCGTCGGCGCCGACGGGGCCCCGACCATCACCATCGACACGATCGAGCTGGCGCCCGCCCCGTAGGGCGGTCCCACGGCCCGGGGGGCCGGGCCGGGTCAGGCCGCGCGGCGGGCCTGGATCTCGAGCCGGACGTCGTCGATCCGCGGCTCGCCGATCGCGTCGGCCACGGCGCGCACGAACGCCGCGTGCTCGTCGCCCGCCAGCGGGAGCCGATCGAGGACGGCGGCCCCCCAGCGGGTCATCGGGTCGGCGACCCGGTCGTAGGTCGATCCGTCCCAGTCGCGCGGTCTGCCGCCGGGGGTCGCGGTCGCGTTCGCGTTCAGTCCGGCGTCACCCGGCGCCATGGCCGACGGCTCCGGCGTCGCCGGGCGCGACCGCGTCCGACCCGGACGGCGTGGGCCGCAGGCCGACCCAGTTGACCAGGGCGCCGATCGCGAGCAGCGCGGCACCCACGATCATCGACTGCCGGAATGCCGTCACGGACGCCTCCCGGGCGGCCTGCAGCTGGGCCCCGGTCGCCCCCGCGTCGGGCGGGTTGAGCGGCGGGAAGGCCCGCCGCACGTCGATGTCGGCCGTGTCGAGGCCGGGCGCGAGCGACGCGAGCGTGCTGTAGAAGGTCGCGCTGATGGCCACGAAGATGAGCGCCCCCAGGAGCGGCTGGCCGACCCGCGAGATGGCGTTGTTGATGGCTGAGCCGACGCCCGTCAGGTGGGCCGGGACCGCGCTCATGACCGTGCTCGTCAGGGGCGCCACCACCATCGACAGGCCGAGGCCGAACAGGAGCAGCGAGGGCAGCACGTCGACGAGGACGTCCACCGGCGGGATGAGCGAGGCGGGGTCGCTGGCGCTCGCCAGCCACGGTGCCGAGTCGGCGGGCAGGCGCACGTACCACAGCACCCCGAGCGCCATCAGCAGCGGCCCGGCCGTCAGGAAGCGACGCGGTCCGTAGCGGCCCACCAGGCCGCCGATGCGGGTGGACAGGAAGGTCAGGCTGAGGCCGATGGGCAGGACCGTGGCGCCCGCCGCCAGGGCGGTGTACCCGAGGACGCCCTGGAACACGATGGCCTGATAGCTGAACGTGACGTACAGCGCGCCGTAGATGAAGAACGTGGCGAGGTTGACCGCCGCGAACGTGCGCGAGCGGAACAGGTCGAGCGGGACGAGCGGGTCGCGCCGCGTCGCCATCAGGATCGGGAACGCGACCAGGGCGAGCGCGCCGACGCCGAGCGTGATCCAGGCGAACGGATCGGCCCATTCGCGCTCCTGGCCCCGGATGAGCCCGAACGACAGGCCACCGACGGCGATCGCGGCGACGAGCGACCCCAGCCAGTCGAAGCGGGTCGCGGCCTCCCGTTCCGATTCCTCGAGGTGGACGCGCGTCGCCCACAGGGCGAAGGCGAGGACCGGCACGTTGATCAGGAACGCGACACGCCATCCGGCGGTGTCCACCAGCAGGCCGCCGAGCAGCGGCCCGACGAGCACCAGCCCGGACGTGGCCGAGGCCCAGATGCCGAAGGCGCGGGCCCGCTGGCCCTCCTCGAACGCGTGCGTGATGATCGACAGCGAGCCGGGCACGAGCAGGGCGCCGGCTGCGCCCTGGAGCAGGCGCGCCACGACGAGCGCCTCCATGGTCGGCGCCAGGCCGCACATCGCCGAGGTGATGGCGAAGCTGGCCAGGCCGAGGCTGAACACGCGTCGCCGACCGTAGTGATCCGACAGGGCGCCGGCCAGGATGAGCAGGGCCGCGAGCACCGCCAGGTAGCCGCTGACGATGTAGGTCTGGCCCTCGAGCACGCCGACCACGCTGGCGGGCAGCTCCTGCCCGATGCGTGGCAGGGCGACGTTGACGACCGTCCCGTCGAGGAACACGGCCCCCGACCCGATGATGGTCGCGACGAGCGTCCAGCGCTGGCGTGGCGTCACGCGTGCAGTGTCGCAGATACACTCTCCGCCATGTCCGGACCCATCGCGCTGGTCGGCGCGGGCGAATTCCTGCCCGACATGTCGGCGTTCGATGCGAGCCTGCTCGCCGCGACCGGGCGCGATCGGCCGCGCGTGGTGATCCTGCCGACCGCGTCCTACCCGGACGGCGAGGACGTCTTCACCCGCTGGGCCGCCCTGGGCGTCGCCCACTTCGCCGGCCTGGGCGCCGAGGTGGAGCCCGTCCTCGTGCGCGACCGCCGCGGCGCCGACGACGCGGCCGCGGCCCAGGCCGTCGGCGAGGCGGACCTCGTCTACCTGTCGGGCGGCAAGCCCTCGTACCTGCTGCGGACCCTCGGCGGCACGGCCGTCGGGTCAGCCCTGGCGGCCGCCCACCAGCGCGGCGCGGTGCTCGCCGGCTGCTCGGCCGGCGCGATGGCCCTGGCCGGCCACGCCTTCGACTTCCGGCTCCGGCTGATGCCGTTCCCGCTGCGCTGGGGGAGCGGCATGGGGTTCGCGCAGGGTCTGTCCGTCGTGCCGCACTACGACGCGTGGCCCGAGCCGCTGTCGGCGCTCATCGCGCTTCAGGCGCCGCGCCACACGGTGGTGCTCGGCATCGATGAGCACACCGCCGTCCTCGGGCGGGATGGCGCGTGGCAGGTCCACGGGGCGGCCCGCGTGACCGTGTGGCGCGGCCGCCGCCGGGAGCGCTTCCGCGCCGGCGACACCTTCCGGCTGTAGGGCCGGCCGCGGGTCAGTCGGGGCGGATGGTGCGGAAGCAGTCGGAGCAGTAGACCGGCCGGTCCATGCGCGGCCGGAACGGGACCTGCGCCTGGTTGCCGCACGACGAGCAGACGACCGCGAAGTACTCGCGGCTGCCCGCGTCCCCGCCGCGCTCGTAACCGCGCGGACCACCGATGTCGCGCACGTCGGAGCCCATGTCGCGGGCGGCGCGCCGGCTCGCGCGGCAGCTCGTGCAGCGCTTCGGATCGCTGACGAAGCCCTTCTGCGCGTAATACTCCTGATCGGCGGCCGAGTGGATGAAGACCACTCCGCAGTCGACGCAGTGCAGATCTCGATCGGCGTAGGTCACGGTGTCCTCCGGGAGCGCGATGGTCGGCGTGGTGCACCGCCGGAGGGCGGCCGAAACGAAGCTCGGGGATGCGAGGTCTGGCGAGGAAGGCCGGGGCCGCGCGACCCAGTGTCGATTCGGGAGCCTGTCTGGGGGGCGCACCGGGTATGTGCCGGGCATTCTACGACGGCTCCCCGAATCGGGCCGCTGGCGAGGACGGTGCCCACCGGCCGGACCGGACTGGCAGCCGTGACAACGTACCTGTCACAATGGCCGGCGATGATCCGGGACGGCGAGCGGGGAGTCATGGGGGCGCCTCGCTCGCGCCACCGCCGGAGCCGTCGCGCGAGCGACGACCCCGTCGGGAACCCAGCGGCCCGGCCGATCCGTCCGACCCCGCGATCGACCAGGAGGCAGCTCCCCCCGCATGCTACGGCTCATCCACACCGCAGACGTGCACCTCGGCGCCCGTCACGACGACCTCGGGGACCAGGCGGCGGCGCAGCGTGAGCGCCAGTTCGCGGCGTTCACCGCGACCATCGACCTCGCGCTCGCGGAGAAGGTCGACGTCGTGCTCATCGTCGGCGACCTGTTCGACAGCAACGTCCAGCCGCGGCGGTCCGTGGAGCGCGTGGCGGCCCAGCTCAAGCGCCTGATCGACGCGAGGATCAGGACGGTCATCGTGCCCGGCACCCATGACTGCTACGAGCGTTCTTCGATCTACCGCGCCTACGACCTCAAGGCGCTGGCCGGCAGCGCCCCACACGACGACCTCGTGACCGTCCTCACCCCGGAGCAGCCGAGCGTCCACCTGGCCGCCTGCGACGCCGTCGTGTACGGCCCGGTGTTCGCGACCAAGAAGGCGCCGCACAGTCCGCTCCGCGACCTCGACGCCGACGCCCCTGACGCGCCCGCGGCCACCTGGCGGATCGGCATGGTCCACGGCTCGATCGCGATCCCCGGCAAGACCGATCGCGACGATGTCGTCATCACCACCGACGAGATCGCCGCGACGCACCTCGACTACCTCGCGCTCGGGCACTGGCACTCCGCCCAGCAGGGCACGTCCGGGACGGTCACCTACGCCTATGCCGGGGCGCCCGAGCCGGTCGCCCTCGACCAGGATCGAGCCGGGAAGGCGCTGCTGGTCGAACTGGACAGCGGGGCGAAGGGCCGCACGGTGCGTGTCACGGAGCACGTGGTCGGCCGGACGCGCTTCGAGAAGCAGAGCATCGATGCCGCGACGGTCGCCTCGCAGCCGGCCCTCATCGCCGCCCTCGGCAAGCTGGCCGACCCGGATCTCGTGCTCGACGTGCGCCTGACCGGCGTCCGCCCCGACGAGCTCGACCTCGACATCGACGAGATCGAGGCGGCCCTCGCGCCGTCCTTCCTCAACGTCCGCGTACGCGACGGCTCGACGCCCGCCCTGACCGAGGGCGCCATCCCGCCGCCGGACACGATCGCCGGCGCGTTCATCCGCGACCTCGAGGCGCGCATCGCCGAGCTGGAGGCCGCCGACCCCGCCTCCGCCGAGGCCGCCGAGCTGCGCGACGCGCTGCGCCTCGGCCGCCTCCTCCTCGCGGGCCACGAGGTGTCGCTGTGAGGATCCGACGGCTCCAGGTCCGCGACCTGCGGCGCTTCCGCGAGCTGGACATCGACCTCGCCCCGGGCGTGACGGTCGTGCGCGGCCCCAACGAGGCCGGCAAGACGACCATCCAGCGCGCCATCGAGCTGGCCCTGACCCGTCGGGTGACGAGCACCGCGGCCGAGCTCGAAGGCCTGCGGCCGTGGGACGCCGAGGACCACCTCCGACCATGGGTCGCGCTCGAGTTCGACCAGGACGAGGAGGACGGCCGAGTCGCCAGCGGCACCCTCGAGAAGTCGTTCGCCGGTCAGAAGGGCACGGTCCGCCTCGACTACGACGGCCAGTCCGTCACCGACCCGACCCTTGCCGACCAGGTCCTGGCCGAGCTGACCGGCATCCCCACGGAGCCGTTCTTCCGCTCGACGGCGTCGGTCCGCCATCACGAGCTGAGCGACCTCGCCCGCGACGAGAGCGCGCTGCGCGACCGCCTCCAGGCCAGCATCAGCGGCGCCGATCGGGGGACCGGGCGGGCGAAGAAGAAGCTCGAGCGCGCGCTCCACGAGCTGACCACCAGGGGCGACAAGAATCCCGGACGCCTGAAGGTCGCCGAGAGCGCCGTCGCCTCCGCCTCGGCGTCGCTGGAGCAGGGCGAGCTGGCCCTCGCCCAGCTCGAACGGGACCGCGATGCGCTGTCCGGCGCGCGCGAACGCCGGCACGCCGCGGAGACGGCCCTGGCCGAGCGGCGCAGCCTGCTGGAGAAGGCCCGTCAGGCCGAGCGCCTGGAGGCCGAGCGGACCACCGCGACCGAGCGCTATGGGCGCTACCGCGAGGCGGTCGAGGTCGCCACCGAGCTCGACGGGCTCGCCAGCACCCATCCCTCGCCCAATCCGCTCCCGGTCGTGCGCCAGAGCGTCGAGCGGCTGCGCGCCCTCGACGGCCGCATCCGCGAGCTGCGAGCCGCCCTCGCCGGGGAGATCGAGGTCCAGTTCGAGGTCACCGCCGAGCCGACCTGGCGACCGATCTCCCGCTGGGCCCTCATCCTCGTGGTCATCGGCCTGGTCGTGGCCGTCGGATCGTTCGCCGCGCGGACGTTCGGGGTCATCGACCTCGGGGAGACCGCCCAGTACGCCGGCGCCGCCATCGCCGGCCTCGGCCTGATCCTCGCCATCGTGGCCTTCTGGCTGCGGCGCAGCTTCCGGATGCAGGGCCAGCTCCGGGACGTCGAGATCGACCGCCGGCTGCGTGGTCGATCGGAGATGGAGGCCGAACTGCGCCAGGCCGAGGTGGACACCGAGCAGCAGCTCGGGGCGCTCGGGCTGGAGGACCTCGCCGCGGCCGAGGACCTGCTCGCCCGCGAGGAGCGGCACGTGGCCCGGATGGACACCCTCGCTGCCCAGCTCGACGGCCTCGTCGGCAAGGAACCGCGCGAGGCGCTGCCCTCGCTGCGTGACGCCGCCGCGCTCGAGATCGAGCAGAAGACGAGCGCGCTCGAGGCCCTCGGGCCGATCGCCAAGGAACCGCGCGCCCGGGAGCGCCTCGAGGTCGAGGTGCGCGATCAGGAGGCGGCCGTGGAGCGCGCCCGCGACGACGAGGCCAACGCCCGGGCCCGGGTCGAGGCCAACGCCGTCGACGCCGAGAAGGTGGCCGGCGAGGCCGAGCGCCTCGCGGCCTGGCGGGAGCAGCTCGCCCAGCTCCAGCGGCGCCAGCGCGTCCTGGACGCCACCCTGCAGGCCGTCGAGCGGGCGGAGGTCGCTACGATGAAGACGGCGACCCGCTACCTCGAGGGCCACATGGTCCGTGACGTCGCCGCGGTCACGGGCGGGCGCTATCGCCGGGTCCGCGTGGACGACAAGTCGCTCGACATCGAGGTCCACGCCCCGGAGCGCGGGGACTGGGTCCCGGTCGGGTCGCTCAGCCAGGGCACGCTCGACCTCGTCTACCTGGCGGCGCGGCTCGGGCTCGTCCGTCTCGTCACCGGCGATCGGCGGCCGCCGCTCGTCCTCGACGATCCGTTCGTGACCCTCGACGACACCCGGGCGGTCCGCGCGCTGGCCCTGCTCAAACGGGTCGCGAGCGACTTCCAGATCATCTACCTGACGACCTCGGACCGCTACGACGCGGCCGCCGATGCGGTCGTGGAGCTGCCCGGGCCGACGGCCGTGGACGACGGCGTGGAGGACCCGGCCCTGGCCGCGCCCGAGGGCGCCGCCATCGAGGGCGCAGCCTGATCGAGTCGGTGCCGGCCGGCACGGCGACGATCCTGTTCGGCCTCGGCGCGGCCCTGGCCTGGGGTGCCGGCGACTTCGGCGGGGGGCTGGCCAGCCGGCGCGCGCCGGTCTTCGGGGTCGTGCTCCTGTCGCAGCTCGTCGGCATGGCCATGACCCTCACCATCGCCCTGGCCAGGGCCGAGCCGTTCCCGGCCGGCACGGACCTGCTCCTGTGCCTCGCCGCCGGGGTCCTCGGCGGGACCGGCATCACGGCGCTCTATCGCGGGCTGTCGGTCGGGCGGATGGGCATCGTCGCGCCGATCACGGGCGTCCTGGCCGCGATCATCCCGGTCACCGGCGGGATCGCCCTCCAGGGCTGGCCGAACGGCCTGGTCGTGCTCGGCATCGTGGTCGCCGTCGTGGCGGTCGTGCTCGTCTCGCGGGTCGCCGACGAGGGCGGCGGGCGGGCGGGCCTCGCCGAGGCGCTCGTCGCCGGCACGACGATCGGCCTGTTCGGCATCGTCATCTCGCAGATCGGCGAGGGCTTCGTGTTCAGCTCACTGACCGTGATCCGCGGCGTCCAGGCGATGCTGGTGGTCATCGTCGTCGTGCTGAGCCGCTCGGCCTGGCGGATCCCGCGCGGGACGCTGCCGCTGGTCATCGGGGTCGGCGTGCTGGACATGACCGGCAACGCCGCGTACCTCCTGGGCGTCCAGTCGGGCGCGCTCGCGATCGCGGCCGTCCTGTCGTCGCTGTACCCGGTCACCACGGTCATCCTCGCCGCGCTCCTGCTGCACGAGCGGGTCACGCGCCACCACGCGGTCGGCATCGCGCTGGCGGCCACGGCCATCGCGCTGATCGGCTTCGGCTCCGCGTAGACTTCCCGCGATGACCGACCCGGCCCCGACCTTCGCGCTCGAACCGATCTGGCTGGTCGAGGCGACGTACGCGCCGGATGCGGCCGAGACGCGCACCCCGTTCCGGGCCGAGCACCTGGCCGAGATCGTCCGTCGCCGCAGCGCCGGGGTCTACGTCGAAGCGGGGGCCTTCGCCGACGTGTCGGCGTCGATCGTGCTGGTCCGCGCGGCCAGCGAGGCCGAGGCCATCGAGATCGTGTCGGACGACGTCTACATGCGCAACGGCGTGTGGGTCGAGCTGCGCGCTCGAGCGTTCGGGCGGGTCGTCCCGGCCGGCTGACCGCCGTGCCCCGATCGTCCTCGCCGCGCCCCCGGGATCAGCCCCGGATCCGCTCGATCGAGAGCGTCCGCGCGTCCTCGGCCGAGCGCAGCACGACGATGGGGGCGATGCCCTCGGCCGCGAGCTCGCCGCGCGCCAGCGCGCCGTCGAGGCGTCCGACGTGCCGGTCGATGACCGCTTCGGCCACGACCCGCGCGCGACCGGCATTCTGGCTCCGGATGACGTCGCGCGGCAGGTCGAACACGATGGCCGCGACGGGCACCCCGTGCCGGCGCGCCGCGGCCAGCCACGGGCGGCGGTCGGCGGCAAGCAGGTTGGTGGCATCGACGACGGTCAGCAGCCCCGCGGCCAGCCGCCGCTCCAGCGCCCGCCCCAGCGCCCGGAACGCCGGGCCGGTCGCGCGCTGATCGGCCGCGTCGCCGGCGATCGCCTCGCGCAGCGCGTCCGAGGACAGGACCTCGTCGGGCGCGAACAGGCGGCCCGCCAGGGTGGACTTGCCGGAGCCCGCCGGGCCCACGAGCAGGACGACCGCCGGGTCGGGGAGCGCGATCCGCGTCATCGGTCGATGATGCCGCGTGGGGGCCGTCCGGATCGGCCGCTCCGGCGAAGGGACCACGGATGAGCACCTCCGGACGCCCGGCCATCGTCTGGTTCAGGCGCGACCTGCGCCTGCACGACCACCCCGCGCTGACGGTCGCGATCGACGCGGGCGACCGGCTGCTGCCCCTGTACGTGCTCGATCCGGCGCTCCTGACCGGGCGCTTCGCGTCGGCCACGCGAACGTGGTTCCTGCTCGGCGCCCTCGCCTCGCTGCGCGCCGACGTGCGGGCCCGTGGGTCGGACCTGGTCGTGCGGGTCGGCGACCCGCGCCACGTCGTGCCGGCGCTGGCCGCGGAGGTCGGGGCGGGCGACGTCATGGTCTCGCGCGACCACGCGCCGTACGGCCGCGCGCGCGACCGCGTCGTGGCCGACCGCCTCGCCGCCGCCGACGTGGGGTGGCATCCGCGGCGGGGCGTGCTGGTCCACGAGCCGGACGAGCTGGCGACGGGCCAGGGCACCCCGTTCAGCGTCTACTCGCCGTTCCGGCGCGCCTGGGAGGCGCTGCCGCGACGGGCCGTCCTGCCCGCGCCCGACCGGCTCCCGCCGCTGCCGGACGGCGTGGACCCGGGGCCGCTCCCGGCGCTCGAGGGGCTCGGCCTCGACGCCGACGGCCTGGCCGATCCCGGGCAGCTGCCCGAGCCGTCCGAGCGCGCCGCCCGCGACCGACTCGCCCGCTGGCTGGACCTCGGCATCGACGACTACGCCGCGTCGCGCGACCGGCTCGACGACGAGGACGGGACGTCGCGCCTGTCGGCCGACCTGCACCTTGGCCTGCTCTCGCCGCTCGAGGTGGTCGAGCGCGCCCACGGCAGCGGCGATGGCCGGCGCGTGTACGGCAACGAGCTGGTCTGGCGCGAGTTCTACGCGCACATGCTGTTCCACCGGCCGGACCTGCGGCGGCATGCGTTCGTCGCCGCTTTCGACGCCCTGCCCTGGTCCGACGACGCCGCGGCCCTGGCGGCGTGGCGGGAGGGCCGGACCGGCTACCCCGTGGTCGATGCCGGCCTGCGCCAGCTGCTGGCGACCGGCTGGATGCACAACCGGGCGCGCATGATCGCGGCGTCGTTCCTGACCAAGCACCTGCTCATCGACTGGCGGGTGGGGGAGGCGTGGTTCATGGCGCGCCTGGTCGACGGCGACGTCGCGTCGAACAGCGGCGGCTGGCAGTGGTCGGCGTCGGCCGGGACGGACCCGCAGCCGTACTTCCGGATCTTCAACCCCGTCCTGCAGGGGCGGCGCCATGACCCCGATGGCGACTACGTCCGCCGCTGGGTGCCCGGATTGCGAGCCGTGCCGACCGCGCGCATCCACGCGCCCTGGGAGATGACCGAGGCGGAGCAGGCCGCGGCCGGATGCCGGATCGGCATCGACTATCCGGCCCCGATCGTCGACCACGCCGACGCCCGGGCGCGGGCCCTGGCCGTCTACGAGGCCGCGCGCCGGACCTCGTAGCCCCCGCCCTCGGCGGCACGGATCTCGTACGCCGGCTGGTCGTACACGGATGGCCCGCGGCGGTTGTGGCCGTCGGCCAGCCGATAGCGGGCGCCGTGCCATGGGCACTCGAGGCAGCCGTCGGGGGTGACCGTGCCCGCGTCCAGTGGACCGCCGGCGTGGGCGCAGACCGCGTGGAGGGCATGGACCGTGTCGCCGACGCGGACCAGCACGAGATCGTTGATGCCGGCCCGCATCTTCGTCGGGGTGGCCTCGGGCAGCCTGCCGAGGTCGACGACGTCGCCGGTGTCGAGGCGGACCCACTTCGTGCCGGGGCCGCGGAAGGCGTGCCGGCTGACCATGTTGCCGAGGGCGAACACGACGTCGCCGCCGATGTACGCGCCGAGGAGGATGACCGCCAGCCCGACGGCCAGCAGGATCGTCGGCGCGGATCCGCTTGCGGCGCCCCCGTCGCGAAGGATCATCGAGCCCGCGGTCAGGGCGCCGGCGACGACCATGATCGTGCCGTGGATCGTCGCCCGAATGCGGGCGCGCCCGTCGGTGTCCGTGTAGTCGGCGAGGCCGCTGAGCATCGACAGCAGGAAGGTGACCTGCCCGACCGCCGTCGCGACGAGCGCCGCCTGGGGCTGGCCGGCGAGGTCGAGCACGAGGGCGACGAGGAAGGCCCCGATCGGGAGGTCGGTGCTGGCCGGGTGGAGCGGGTGGCCCAGCCACGTCCCATGGAGCAGGTCCTTGATCGGCCGGATGGGCCGGAACAGCGCCGTGAGCCAGCGATGGTTGAACTCTCCGAACGGGGCCGCCCAGCGGTCGTTCAGCGCGATCAGTCGGTCGAGCCAGCGGACCATCGATATCACCTCCCGATCGAATCTACGACGAGACGGGCCCGGGTGGATCGCGGGCGACCGCATCGTCGTTCCCGGCGACCGGATCCGCCCGCTTGTCCACACGCCGTCCACAACGGTGGGAAAGTCGGGGATATCTTCGTGGCGCGCCGCGCGAAGTTCGTGGATAAGGCCGTTGTGGCGTCCACCGCCCGGCGGCTACATTTCGTCTTGCCCGAAGGGGCAGTGCGAACCGCCAGACCGGCCCGGCGAGCGATCGACGGGACGGGCCCAGGGGCCAGGTTCGAGGGCCGCAAGGTCAGCGAGCGAGGCGCCAGGGAGGCGCGTCGGGACTCCGGACTTGTTCGGAGCCGCGGCGAGTCGACCGGCCGGTCCTCCCACAGTTCCTTCGGGCGCTTCCATGTCCGCCGAGCGACGGGCCGGCCCGTGGCCCCGCGCCCGAGCCCGCGCGCTGAGCCCGTGGCCCAGCGCCCGTGCCCCAGCGCCCGAGCCCGGCGCCGAGCGCGGCTCGAGGCGTTCCTCTACGCTCCGCCCGGTGACCGACGCCGCCCACCCCGATCCCTCCCAGCCCCCTGCCGCGCCGGCGCGCCCGCTCCAGGACTGGCGGATCCTGCTCGTGGTGTTCTTCCTCACCAGCATGGTCGAGGGGATGGGCGTCAGCCAGATCTTCGCCCTCGTGCCCTCCTACCTGCGCGAGATGGGCGTCCCGGAGTCCGATCGGCTGGCCTTCGTCGGCCTGTTCAGCTCGCTCATCTTCGTCGTCGGCATGCCGCTCGTGCCGCTGTGGGGCGTGTGGGCCGACAAGTACAGCC
>JBKHXL010000016.1:0-25769 GCA_046566045.1 Candidatus Limnocylindria bacterium | reverse complement strand
TGGATCGGGCTGATGGGCCTCGCCCTGTGGTGGCTGGCCGGTCGCGACGTGCTGCGGGCCCTCGCGATGGTCGCCTTCGTGCCGATCGCCGTCGAGTTCTGGTCGCGCAACGTCCACCTGTTCCTGGCCGTGCTCGTCGTCCTGGCCTTGCGCCGGGTGGGCCCGGCGTTCGCGGTGGCCGCCGCGGTCAAGGTCTCGCCCGGGCTCGGCCTGGTCTGGGCCGCCGTCCGCGGTCGATGGCGCGATGCCGCCGTGATCGCGGCGGTCGGGCTGGTCATGCTCATCGTCAGCGTGGCCATCGCACCGGACCAGTGGCTGGGCTGGATCGACTACATGGCGGCGCAGGACCCGTGGGCCCAGTCGTCGTTCCTGGGGATCGCCTTCCCCGTCCGGGCGGGCGTCGCTGCGGTCCTGACCGTCCTCGCGGCGCGCATCGCCGGCTGGCGGGGGGAGGCCCTGCTCGTCGCGGCGATCACCTTCGCGCTGCCGTCGCTGTGGGTGACCGGGCTCAGCCTGCTCGCGGCGGTGGTGCCGCTGTACCGGACGCGAGCCGAGGCACCGGCGGAGCCCGCGGCCTAGGCTCGCGGGTCGGCGGTGCGCCGGCGACCGAGCCACGCGGCGATGGGCATCGCCACCCCGGGCACGGCCAGCGCCGAATAGAGCAGCCCACCCGGCGCGTGCAGGAGGACCCGGATCCAGTCGTACCAGAGCGCGCCGAACGGCACCGACAGTGCGATGACCAGCACCCAGCCGAGCCACCACGCGCGCCGGTTCGCGCCGGCCAGCGCGAGGGGCGCCAGGGACGGCTTGATCATCAGCAGCGGCCCGGGCCAGCCGAAGCGCAGCCCGAGCGCGACCGCGGCGGTCGCCCACATGTCGGTATTGCCGGTGACGATCATGGCCGGCGTCCGGGGCCAGAGCAGGCACAGCGCCACGACCGCCCAGGCCAGCGGCGACGGCCGCCAGGCGATCAGGCACGCGGCCACGATGGCGATCGGGACGATGTACCAGAGGGCCGCAGGAAGGAACGCGAACGGCGTCATCAGCCACATGGCGATGGGTGGGTGCAGGAACGTCAGCGGGACGTAGTCGAACGGGCCGGCGACCTCATCGGCGAGGTACGGCGTGCCCGTCTCCAGGAACCGGCGGGCGGCGTCCATGTAGTGGCCGCGATCCCAGTCCGGCATGATGATGGCGATGCCATCGGCCGCGAACCACGCCAGCTGGGCGAGGAACAGCGCGAACGACACCGTGACGATGAGGATCGTCGTCGGTCGCCAGCCCGCCGGAGTCGACGTCCGGAGCGGCCGTTGCGCGTCGGCCGCCGATTCGCTCGTCATGGGCGCCAATCTAGCGCTTGCCGGGCCGGGCCGCGAATGGGCCGTTCTTCTCACTTGACCAGCAGTCCGGGCGGGCGAGGATGACCAGCGATACCCCGCCTGGAGCCAGCATGACCGCTCGGACCCTCGTCGCGTCGCGTCCGTTCGTGTGGACCGTCCTGCCGTTCGCGCTGCCGATCGGGCTGTCCGCGTACCTGCTCTTCAGCGTGCAGCCGCTGATCGGACGACTGGTGCTGCCGATCTTCGGCGGGGCGCCCGCCGTGTGGGCGACCATGCTGTTCTTCTTCCAGGCCACCCTCCTGGTCGGCTACCTGTACGGCCACGTGTCGGTCACGCGGTTCGGCCGGGTGGGGCCGATCCTCCACGTCGCGCTGGCCGGGCTCGCGGTCGCCGTGCTGGTGGTCGCCCCGACCGACATCGCCGCGCTGCGCGACGGCGCGGCCGCCCCCGTCCTCGATCTCCTGCGCATCCTCGCCATCGTGATCGGGCTGCCGGCGCTCGTCCTGACCACCACCACGCCACTGGTGTCCGGCTGGTTCGAAGTGGCCCGGTCCCGCGAGCAGGCCGACCCGTACTGGCTCTACGCGTTGAGCAACGGCGGTTCGCTGCTGGCCCTCCTCGCCTACCCCCTGCTCATCGAGCCGCGCCTCGGGCTGGCCGACCAGCGCGGGCTGTGGGCGCTCGGGTACGGCCTCTTCGTCATCCTGCTGGCGGCCGCCGCGACCCGGGTGCTGCCGCTCCTCCGGGAGCGGGTGACGGCCCCGTCCGCCGACGTCCTGCCCATCAGCCCGGCCGCGCCCGACGCTGCCGATCAGCGTCCGATCACCTGGGCCCGACGCGCTCGCTGGATCCTGCTGGCCGCGGTCCCGTCCGGCCTGCTCTCGGCGGTCACCACGTTCGTGGCCACGGACCTCGTGTCGGCACCGCTGCTGTGGGTCATCCCGCTGGCGATCTACCTCGTCTCGTTCATCATCGCCTTCTCGCCGCGCGGCGGGACGGCCATCCGCCTGGCCACGCTTGCGGCTCCGGCCATGATCACCCTCCTGTGGGTGCCCTACGGGTCCGCCGGCGGCTGGCCGGTGCTCGCCATCGTGCTCATGGAGTTCGTCGCGTTCGGGGTCGTTGCCACCGCCCTCCATGGCCGCCTCGCCCTCGACCGACCGGAGCCGGCTCACCTGACCGAGTTCTACCTGCTGCTGTCCGCCGGCGGGGCGCTGGCCAGCGCCTTCGTCGCGCTCCTCGCGCCACTGGTCTTCCCGGGCGTGTGGGAGTACCCGATCCTGCTGGTGGCGGGCCTCGTGGCGCTGGCCCTCGTGGTCTCCCCGCCCGCCGTCGTGCGCCGACCGGACCGCCGCCTCGACTTCAGCCCGTTCCTCGCCGGCGTCCGCGCGCGGTTCGGCCCGTACCTCGTGGCGGGCGTCCTCCTGTCGCTGGCGCTCGTGCTGACCGGGGCCCTCGCCACCGAGGCCGCCATCCGCTGGCTGCTCGTCGGCGGGCTCATCCTGCTGGTCGGCGCCCGGCCGTGGTTCCTCGCCGTCGCGACGGCATTCGTGCTCGTGCTCGCGACGTTCGTGCTCCAGCCGGCCGTGGACTTCCGGGCCCGCAGCTTCTTCGGCGTCACGGAGGTCGTGCCGTCGCCCGATGGCGACGTGACCCTGCTGATGCAAGGCACGACCGTCCACGGATCGCAGGCCACGGATCCCGCCGGCAAGGGCCGGGCCCAGGGCTACTACGCCGCGGTCGGTCCGGTCGGGGACCTGTTCGAGCTCCTCGCGGTCAGGTCGTCCGGGGCGCCCACGGCGGTCGGTGCGGTCGGCCTCGGCGCCGGAGCCGTCGCCGCCTACGTTGACGACGCGATGGCGATGACCTTCTTCGAGATCGACCCCATCGTCATCGATGTCGCGTCCGATCCCCGCTACTTCACGTACCTCTCGGATGCACCCCGGCGCCCGACGATCGTGGTCGGCGACGCCCGGCTCTCCCTGGTGGACATCCCCGACCGCTCCTACGACCTCGTCCTGATGGATGCGTTCAGTTCCGACACGCCGCCGATCCACCTGCTGACCGTCGAGGCCATCGCCGACCAGATCCGGGTCACGGCCGACGGCGGCGTCCTGGCCTTCCACGTCTCCAACCGCTACTACGATCTGGCGCCGCCGATCGCCGCCGCGGTCGAGGCCGCGGGCTGGACGATCCTTGAAAAGTCCCACCAGCCGGGCGAGGTGCGCGAGCCGGGCGAGACCCCGTCGCGCTGGCTGGCCGCGTCCGCGGACCCCGACGCGATCGCCGCGCTGCGCGCCACCGGCTGGCGGCCCACACCCGCCGCGGACCGACCGTTCACCGACGACTACGCCGACCTGCTGCGCTACCTCGAACTCGGCGGCTGACGACCGCCCGTTGCGCCGACAACCATCCACTTCCCCGAGGCGATGCTATCCTCGGCCCTGATGACCGCTCCCGCGCTCGACATGGCGCCCGCCTGTCCGGGAGCCGTCGAAGCCCCCCGCCCCACCCCGACAGATGCCGCCGACGCGCACGAGCGTGGGCGACTCCGCGCCGAGCGCCGTCCGTTCGACTCGATCCCGCGCGACACGTGGGACGCGCTCGCCGCCCGGACCCGGTGGTCCACGCCGTTCTCCGCCTGGGCCTTCCACCGGGCCTGGTGGGACGCCTACAGCGCCAACGCCCACGAGGAGACCGTCGTCCTCCTGGCAGCCGACGGCGGCGACGATGCACCGATCGTGGCCATCGTGCCGCTCATGCACCGCCACGAGGTCGAGCCGACCGACGCCCTCACCCACACCGGTCTGCGCAGCGGCCCGAGCGAGGACGCCACGCCGGTGCCGCCGACCGCCAAGGCGATCTTCTTCGGGGCGTCGTACCACGCCGACTACGCGACGATCCTGGCCGACCCGGCGGACCTGGGCGATGTCGCCGCCGCGATGGCCGCCTACCTTGCCGGTCCCGAGGCGGGCCCGTGGGACGCCGTGGACCTGCGTCGCATCCGCTGCGGCGATCCGACCGCCGAGGCGCTCGGCGCGGCCATCGGCGCTCGCGAGATCGAGTGCGGCTGGACGCTCAACGTCGAGCGTGAGGACGTCTGCCCCGTGGCGACCCTGCCCCTCGGTGGTTCCGTCGACGACTACCTGGCCGGTCTCGGGAAGAAGGAGCGCCACGAGATCCGGCGCAAGGTCCGCCGCGCCGAGTCGGTCGGCGAGGTCGTGCTCGAGGACGCGGCCGACCCGCTCGCCGAGCTGGAGTCGTTCATCGACCTGCACCAGCGTCGCTGGGGCGACGCCGGCCTGTTCCCGCCGACGCTCGGCGGCGACCAGAGCCGGGTGCTCATGCGTCGGGCCTTCGAGCTGTTCGGGCCCGATGGGTCGCTCCGCCTGACCTTCCTGTCGGTCGGCGGCCGGCGCATCGCCGCCGGCGTCCACTTCCAGACCCCGGACGCGATCCTGTACTACAACGCCGGGGTCGATCCCGATGCCCGCGAGCTGTCGCCCGGGGTCCTGATGGTGTACGCCTACGTGCGCCGTGCGCTGGCGGCCGGCATCGCCCGGATGGACTTCCTGCGCGGCAACGAATCGTACAAGTACGAGTGGGGCGCGGTGGATGAACCCATCCAGCGCCTGCTGGTTCGACGAAGGGTCGGATGAGATGAGCGCACCCGGCCCCGACGATCCCTGCGTCGCCGTGATCCCGCGACCGGCCCTCCGCGGTGGCCGGATCCGTGTCGTCCAGATCCTGGCCACCGGCACGAACGGCGGCGCCCAGGAGCATCTCCATGGCCTGGTGACCCGGATGGACCCGGATCGCTATGACGTGTCCGTCGTCTCGCTCTCGCCCGGCAGCGCCGTCCGCAAGCTCCAGCGTGCCGGGATCCCGGTCCTTGTCATCGACGAGCCGGATGACGCCATCGCCGTGGGGGCATTGGCGGCTCACCTGGCCGAGGTCAGACCGGACGTCATCCACAATCACATGTACCGGGCCGAGACGGTCGGGACCCGGGCGGCCATCGCCCTGGGCGAGGTCGGACAGCGCCGGCCGTACGTCGTCTCGACCATCCACTCGTCGC
The DNA here is from genome assembly GCA_046566045.1 of Candidatus Limnocylindria bacterium. Taxonomy (GTDB): domain Bacteria; phylum Chloroflexota; class Limnocylindria; order Limnocylindrales; family CSP1-4; genus SPCO01. The sequence continues at coordinate 20,351 of JBKHXL010000016.1, read as the reverse complement.
GCGTCCGCTCCGACGCGGATCGCCAGCACCTGCGCGAGCTGACGCCGCACATGGACCAGCTCATCGCCGTGTCGCGGGCCATCGAGCACAAGTTGGTGGACGAGGAGCGCGTCCAGGCGCCGGTCCGGCGCATCTACAACGGCGTGGACCTGGAGCGCTACGACCACCAGGAAGCGTGCTGCACGCTCCCGGCCGAGTACGGCATGGAGCCCGGGTCGCAGGTCGTCGGCGTGGTCGCCCGGCTCGAGCCGGAGAAGGGTCACCCGACGCTCATCGAGGCCTGGCCGCAGGTCCTCCGCGCGGTCCCCGACGCGTACCTGCTCATCGTCGGCGAGGGCTCGAGGCGCGAGGCGCTCGAGGCGCAGGCGCGCGACCTGCGCATCGCCCACCGGGTCATCTTCACCGGTCGCCGCGACGACGTCCCGGCCGTGACCGCCGCGCTCGACGTGGCCGTGCTGCCGTCCTATCGCGAGGCGCAGGGCCTGTCCATCCTGGAGGCGATGGCCCTGTCCCGGCCCGTCGTCGCCTCGAACGCGGGCGGCATCCCGGAGATGATCGAGGACGGCGTGACCGGGTTGCTCGTGCCGCCCCACGACGCGGACGCGCTGGCGTCCGCCATCACCCGGCTGCTGCGCGACCATCCGTACGCGGACACCATCGGTCGGGCCGGCCACGACATGGTCCACGACCGCTTCTGCATCCAGCTCATGGTGAACGCGGTCCAGACCATCTACGACGAGGGTGCGGCCGCGGTCCGCCCCAGCGAGGTCGTCGCCGCCGCCGGCTGACGCCGATCCCGTAGGACCATCGGGGTGGTGTCGTGGCGCACCGCCCGCCGATAGGATGCGGAGCGTGACGACACGTGCGCTTCGCAAGGCGTGGTCGAGCGATCGACTGGCCCCGTACCTGCGCGCCCTCGAGCGCATCGGGCTGCCCGCCTGGTTCGTGGTCATCGATGCGCTCTGGATCCTCAAGCCGATCACCTTCGCCATCGACGCGCGCCACTACCAGAAGGCCGCGACGGCGTGGCTGGCCGGCGGCGATCCGTGGCAGACCTTCGAGATGGGCGTGCGCTACGCCTCCGGCCCCCACACACTGCTGTTCTACGCGCCGACGAGCCTCATCCCGCCCGAGGTGTCGACCGGCCTGTGGATGCTCGCGGGGCTGGCGGCCGCGGCCTGGACGGTGCGGCGGCTCGACCTGCCGTTGTGGTGGGTCGCCTTCCCGCCGCTCACGCACGCGATCTGGAACGGCAACCCGCAGACGATCCTGCTCGCGCTCCTCGTCCTCGGCCATCCGCTCGCCTCGGCGGCCGCCGCCGGCCTGAAGCTCTACGCCATGGTCCAGCTGCTGTTCCGGCCGCGCCACTTCGTGGTCGCCGGAGTGCTCCTCGCGGTCACGATGCTCGTCCTGCCGTGGCAGCTGTACCTCGCCAACGGCGGCGGCGTGGCCGAGCACCTGACCGATGCCTGGAACGGCAGCGCATGGCGCTTCCCGATCCTGCTCATCCCGACCGTCATCGGCCTGTGGGTCCTGCGCGAGTGTGACGGCCAGTGGTGGTCGATCCCGGCCGTCTGGCCGGCGACGCAGTTCTACTACGTCGCGACGGTCCTGCCGGCGGTCGCCCGCCGTCCGATCCTGGCCGTCCTGACCGCCATCCCCATCCCGCTGATGGTCCCGGGTATCGTGATGGCCCTCGCGCTGCGCGAACTGCGGGCGCAGCGCCGGGTGACGGAGCCGGCCGAGGGATGAGCACCGACCGGCTGTGGCGCACGCTGGCGGTCCTCCTGCCGACGCTCGCCGCCGTCCTCGCCCCGCTGTCCACGGTCGACCTCGCCTATCACCTTCGCGCGGGCGCCGAGATCGTCGCGACCGGCGCCATCCCATCGGTCGATTCGTGGACCTTCACCGCTGCCGGGACCGCGTGGGTCGACCAGCAGTGGGGTGCCCAACTCGTCCTGCACGTCGTCCACCAGGTCGGTGGCTGGACCGGGCTGGTCCTGCTCCGAGCGGTGGCGACCGGCGTGGTCGTGGCGTGCCTCCTGCGCGTCGCGCTGGATGGCGGCCTCGGCAGCCGCACGGCCACCCTGCTCGTGCTGGCCGCGTTCCTCGTGGCGGCGCCGGCGATGGCGCTGCGGCCCCAGCTGCTGGGCATGGCCGCCTTCGCGATCGTGGTCCTGCTGGTCGCGCAGCGGCGGGATCGCCCGCGGGCGCTGTGGCTGATCCCGCTCATCGTGGTGGTCTGGGCCAACCTGCACGGATCGTTCTTCCTGGCGCCGGTCGTCCTCGGCCTGGCCTGGCTCCAGGACGTGCGCGATCGTGTGCCGGCAGCGCGCCTGACCCTCGCCGTCGCGGCCGTCGCGGCCGTCGCCGCCTGCGTCACGCCGTTCGGTCCGGGTGTCTGGCCGTACGCCGTCGGCCTGTCGCTCGACCCGGCGGTCACCGGCCGGATCTCCGAGTGGCAGCCGACCTCGGTCCGCCGGCCGGCGGGCCTGGTCCTGTTCGCCTCGTTCGCCGCGGTCGTGACCCTCGTCGCCCGGCGCGGGGCGGTCGTGGGCTGGCCCACCCTGGCGTGGCTCGCCACCTTCGCGGGCATGGCCGTCTACGCGGAGCGCGGCGTGGCCTGGTGGGCGATCGCCGCCGTCCCGCCGGTGGCCGCGCTGCTGGCGGATGGGACCCCCCGGTCGGCCGCGGTGCGCACGGACCCGCCCGCGATGCGCCGGCTGAACGCGGGGCTCGTGGGCGTGCTCGTCCTCGTCGGGGTCGCTCTGCTGCCCGCGTGGCGGCCCATCGATGGCGGCACCGGGGTTCCCGTCGCCGTGCTCACGGACGCCCCATCCGGCGTCACCGGGTACCTGCGCTCGAACGCGACGGCCGATGACCGCATCCTCAATCACCAGGCATGGGGTTCGTGGCTCGAGTTCGCCGTCCCGCAGGCGTCGGTGGCCGTCGACTCGCGGATCGAGCTGTACCCGGCCGACACGTGGACGCGCTACGAGCGCGTCCTCGCGGGCGTGGACGGCTGGCAGGCCCAGGTCGCCGACTGGGGCGTGACCCTGGTCGTGCTCGAGGCCGACCAGCGGGCCACGGCCGGCCGCTTCGAGGACGCCGGCTGGCGGGTTCTGCACCGTGGCGCGGACGGCACCGTGCTGGGCCGCCCGTGATGCGCCGCGAGATCGACTGGCCGTCCGTCCTCGCGACGGTCAGCCCGCTCATCCTGCCCCTGTGGTTCGGGGCGATCTGCGTGGTCATGGTCTACAACTACGGGACCGCCCGCTTCCTGCTGTTGGACATCGCCGTCTATCGCGAGGCTGCCCAGGCGGCCCTCAGCGGTGGAGATCCGTGGAGGGCCTCGGTCAGCGGACTCACCTTCGCGGGGCCACCGCCGACCCTGCTGATGTTCGTGCCGCTGGCCTTCGTGTCCATCGAGGTCGCGACCGTGGTCATGACGGGGGTGCTGGCGGCCGCTGCGGTCTGGTCCATCCGCCGGCTTGGGCTGCCACTGTGGTGGATCCTGTTCCCACCCGTCTTCGAGTCACTCATCGTCGGCAACCCGGACGTCCTCGTCCTCGCCCTGTTGCTCGCCCGCGGGCCGGTCGCCGGGCTCGCCGCCGTCGCCAAGGTCTACGCCGTGATCCCGTTGCTCGCGCAGCGTCGGTGGGGCGCGCTGCTGCTCGGCGCCGCCGTCTCGGCGCTCACCCTGCCGCTGTGGCCTGCGTTCCTGGCCAGCATCGACACGGTGGCCGGCAGCCTCGACGCGCAGTCCGAGGGCGTGAGCGCGTGGGGGACGTGGTGGATGGTCCCGGCCGTCGCGGCCCTGTGGGCGCTTCGCCGACGCGGCGCGGAGTGGCTGGTCGTGCCGGCGATCTGGCCCCACACCCAGACGCACTATGGGGCCTTGAGCCTGCCGGTCATGCGTCACTACCCGCTCGCCGCGGCGATCATCGGGCTGGGGACCCCGCTGGCGCCGGCGATCGCGGTGATCGTGGTCGCTCTGCAGGTCCGGCTGGGCATCGGCGGGCCGGCGCGCACGGAGGAGCCTGGATGAACCGGATCGCGATCCTCGACCGGTATCCGTTCTCGTCACCCTGGATCCGTGGCGTGGTCCGCCGCTTCGCCCTGCCGGTCTGGTTCGCGGCGTTCGCCCTCACGGGCATCGCCAACGCCCTCCGCGACACCACCCTGCTCTACTTCGATGCGCGGCTGTACCTGATGGCGACGCGTCAGTGGCTGGACGGGGGAGACCCGTGGGCGGTGCAGCTCGCTGGCAACGCCTTCGCGGCCCCGCCGCCGTCACTGCTGGCCCTGGCGCCGCTGGCGCCCCTCCCCCTGGACGTCGCGGTCGCGATCGTCGCCGGCCTGGTCATCGCAGCGGCCGTGCTGAGCGTGCGCCTCCTCCGGCTGCCGTGGTGGTGGCTCCTGTTCCCGCCACTGGTGCAGAGCGTCCTGTCGGCCAACGTCCATGCGCTCGTGCTGCCGCTCGTCCTGCTCAGCGCCGGTCCGATCGCTGCCGTATTCAAGCTGTACGCCGCCGCGCCGCTGGTCATCCTCGGCCGATGGCGAGCGCTCGCTCTCTCCCTCGCCGCGTTCGTCGCGACCATCCCGCTCCTGCCGTGGGCCTCGTACGTGGACCAGTTCGCGACCATCAACGCCCGCCTGGTGGGGCAGACCGACGACGCGCTCCCGACGGTGGTGCTCCTGGTGCTCGCGCCGGTGGCCCTGCTGGCGATGGCGATCGTGGGGCGCGAGCGCGCGGCATGGCTCGCGGTCCCGGCGCTCTGGCCGTCGCAGCAGTACTACTACGGCTCGCTCGCCATGGGCGCGCGGAGCGGGATCGCCGCGGCGCTCGTGGCCTTCCCGATCCCCGGATCCGGCCTGTGGGCGCTGCTCGTCCTGGCCGCCATCGAGTGGCGTCGCGGCGCCCGCCCGGAGCTTCCCGGCCGGTGGTCCCGGGCCCGGGCTGGGACCATCGGTGTGGTGACGCGCCGCACCACGTCGCTAGACTCCGAAGCATGAGCACTGCCCCGGATCTCGATGTCGTCGTCCTCGGCGGCGGCGGGCACGTCGGCCTGCCCCTGAGCCTCGTCCTGGCCAAGGCCGGCATGTGCGTGGGGATCTACGACACCAACCAGGTCACGCTCGACCGGATCGCGGCCGGCGAGATGCCGTTCATGGAGACCGGCGCGGACGAGCTGCTGCGCGAGGTGCTGGCCACCGGCCGCCTGCAGTTCGGCGCGGACGGATCGATCATCGAGCGGACCGGCCGGCTCATCGTCGTCATCGGCACGCCGGTGGACGAGTTCCTGGGGCCGTCGATGACCGTGTTCGAGAAGGCCGTCAACCAGATCGCCCCGCACCTGCGCGACGGAGCGCTGGTGGTCCTGCGCAGCACCGTCTACCCGGGCACGACCGAGTACGTGACCCAGCACCTGGCCGAGGCCGGCTGTCGGGTCGACGTGGCGTTCTGCCCGGAGCGCATCGCCGAGGGGCACGCCCTCGAGGAGCTCAGCTCGTTGCCCCAGATCGTCGGCGCCGACGACGACAGGGCGGCCGCCCGAGCGACCGCCCTGTTCGAGCGCATCGCGGCGACGACCATCCGCACGACCAGCAAGGAAGCCGAACTGGCGAAGTTGTTCACCAACACGTGGCGCTACATGAAGTTCGCCATCGCCAACCAGTTCCTGATGATCAGCGACCAGGCCGGGGTGGACTACACGAACGTCCTGCGCGCGATCCGCGAGGACTATCCGCGGGCGAAGGACCTGCCGGGTCCGGGGTTCGCGGCCGGGCCGTGCCTGTTCAAGGACACGATGCAGCTGGCGGCCTTCACGTCGGACCACTTCCCCCTCGGCCAGGCGGCGATGCAGGTCAACGAGGGGCTGCCGGCCTACATCGTGTCAGCCATGGAACGGCGCTACGGCGGCCTGCGCGGCAAGACCGTGGGGATCCTGGGCATGGCCTTCAAGGCCGAATCGGACGACACCCGCGCGTCCCTGAGCTACAAGCTGCGCAAGCTCCTGGCGTGGGCCGGGGCGCGGGTGCTCGCGACCGACCCATACGTCGACGACGACCGCCTGGTCCCGCTCGAGACGGTCCTCACCGAGAGCGACCTGGTCGTGCTCGGGGCGCCGCACCGGGCGTACCGTGAGCTGGAGATCGGGGGCAAGGACGTGATCGATGTTTGGGGCGCTCTTGGACGGGGGATCCGGCTCTGACCGGCGCCGACACGTCGCCAGCACAGCGATCCCGCGATGGCCCGCCTTGGAGCCTCGTGCTGCCTGTCGCGTTCAGCATGTTCAGCGGCTACATCCTCCTTGTGTCCGTATTGGAACCGCTCAGCATCGGATCCCACGCTGCCATCTATACGGCTGCGTCGGATGAGTGGCTTCGTGGCGGAGACCCGTGGTCGGTGGGACCGCCCGCAGCCGTGTTCGCCGGACCGCCGCCGATGCTTGCCCTCTTTGCGCCGTTCACCGTCCTGCCGGAATTAGCTAACCGGGTGATCTGGGTCGGCTTGGCGGCTACAGCAGCGGTTCTTGTCGTCCGTCGACTTCGTCTGCCTGCCTATTGGATCGGTTTCCCACCGATCTTCCAGTCGATCATGCTCGGGCACCCCGAGGTGATAGTCCTGTTGCTCGTCGTCTCCGGAGGCGCCCTCGCGGGCCTCGGAGCCTCGATCAAGCCGTACGCGGTCGCGCCGCTGATCGCGGAACGGCGGTGGCGCGCGATCGCATTGGCGGCTGCCTTCCTGGTGATCACTGCCCCGTTACTACCCTGGGGCCTCTTCCTCGAAAGGCTGCCTGCCATCGCTTCGACGCTGGAGCGGCAATCGAACGGTGACTCGACCTTCGGCAATCCGCTCCTCATGATCGTGGCGGTGCTGCTGTTGAGCCGCCTTGGCGGTAGACGTGCGCTTTGGCTGGCGACGCCACTCCTCTGGCCGAGTGCCCAGTTCCTGTACCGAACCCTGAGCGTGCCATACCTATCTCCGCTGATAGCCATCGCGTGGGCGTTCCCGGTCCCGGGCGCTACGCTCGCGGGGCTAGCGGTCGACGCTGTCGTCAGGACACTTAGGGGACGTATCGCGATGCCGGACTGGATCGCTGCTGGCGCCGACGTGGTCGTGCCTTCAGGTGACGAGAACCACCATCCAGAATCCACCACCGCTGGAGCCCAGAAACCGTGAAGATCCTCGTGACCGGCGCGGCCGGGTTCATCAGCGGGTACCTCGTCCCGGAGTTGCTGGAGGCGGGGCACGAGGTCGTCGGGCTCGACGACTTCTCCAAGTACGGGCGCCTCGCCAAGTCGTACGACGACCACCCGCGCTACCGGTTCGTCGAGGGCGACGCCAAGGACACGGGGCTCGTGCGCGAGCTGGCGGCGGACGTCGACCAGGTCGTGGCGTCGGCGGCGATGATCGGTGGCATCAGTTACTTCCACGAGTTCGCCTACGACCTCCTGGCCGAGAACGAGCGGATCCTGGCCTCCACCTTCGACGCCGCCATCGCCGCGCACCGGGACGGGCGCCTGCAGCGGATCATCGTGCTCAGTTCATCGATGGTCTACGAGTCCGCGACCGTCTTCCCGACGCCCGAGGGGGCGCAGCTGACGTCGCCGCCGCCGATCAGCACGTACGGGTTCCAGAAGCTGGCCGCCGAGTACTTCGCCAAGGGCGCCTGGCAGCAGTACCGGCTCCCGTACACCATCGTCCGGCCGTTCAACTGCGTCGGGATCGGGGAGCGCCGGGCGCTGCGCGACACCGACATCATGTCGGGCAACGTGAAGCTCGCCCTGTCCCACGTCGTCCCGGATCTCGCGCTCAAGGTGCTCAAGGACCAGGACCCCCTGCACATCCTTGGCGACGGTTCGCAGGTGCGGCACTACACGTACGGCGGTGACCTCGCGCACGGCATCCGGCTGGCCATGGAATCGGAGCGCGCCGTCAACGAGGACTTCAACCTCTCGACGGCGGCGTCCACGACCGTGCTCGAGCTCGCCCAGGCGATCTGGCACACGGTCCACGGACCCGATCGGCCCTTCCGCTACGTCTCCGACGCGCCGTTCGAGTACGACGTCCAGATGCGCGTTCCCGACGTGCGCAAGGCCCGCGAGATCCTCGGCTTCGAAGCCACCACCAGCCTGTCGCAGATGCTCGACGAGGTGATCCCTTGGATCCGCGGCGAGGTCGAGTCGGGTCGGCTGTGACGGGATGCGCGGCGGCCTGATGGCCGTCAACCCTGCAACACGTGATGCCGCGTCGGACGTGGTCGGACGGCCAGCGCTCGACCCTCGGTTCGGTGCGCTCCTCGTCGCGCTGACGATCGCCCCGGCGCTCGTGATCGCGGTCCTGTTCCTCCAGGCGTTCAGTGCCGACGGGTCGCCGCAGCGGCCATTCACGGACGCCCTCACCTACCTCGCCGCGGGCGACCGGCTCAACCTGGGGCACGACCTGTACCGGCTCCGGCCCGGCGACCTTCCGGTGGACCTCTACCCGGCACTGTTCCCGGCGCCGATGGTCGGCCCCCCCACGATGGGCGTGATCGCTCGCCCCTTCGCTGCCGTCGATGTCGGCCTGGCCCTGTGGGTCGCGAGCTCCTGGGCGGCACTGCTCGGCGCGGTCGCGTACCTGGTCGTTCGGGTCGGCCTGCTGGCCGTCGCGGTCTGCATCGCGCTGTCGATGTCCATCGGCGAGCAACTGGCGGCCGGCAACGTCGCCTCGTTCTTCCCGCTGCTGCTCATCGTGGCGTGGCGCCGGCGGGGGACCGCTGCTGGCGGCGTCGCGGTCGGCCTGATGGCCGGGGCGAAGCTCGCGCCCATCGCCCTGGCGGGCTGGCTGCTGGGCACTCGCGACGGGCGGGGCATCGTGGGCCTGACGGCGACCCTCGTCGCGCTCGCGGTCGGCGTCGTGCTGTTCGCCGGCTGGGAGAACGTCGTCGACTATGGGCGGGTCGCCTCCATCGTTTCTCCGTCCGAGTGGAGCGTTTCCAGTGCGGTGGGGGTCTCCTGGGCGAGCTACGTGGTACTGGTGGGGGGGAGCCTGCTGGCCATCGGTACGGCACGCTGGCCCCGAGTCTCGTTCGGTGTGGGCATCCTGGCGATGACCTTCGGCACGCCCGCACTGTACTGGTCCGGCCTCGTGGCGCTGCTCGGCGTCCTGGCGCCGCTGACCGATTCTGACGTCTTCGCCCGCTACCGCTTCCTTCCGACGAGGAGCACCACGTGACCATGCTCGATCCGGTCGTCGCCGTGATCATCCCGGCCCTCAACGAGGCCGGGAAGATCGGCCGCGTCCTCGACAGGATGCCCGCCGACGCTCGCTTCGAGGCGATCGTCGTGGACGACGGCTCGACCGACGGCACCGGCGACGAGGCGCGCGAGCACGGCGCCGCGGTGGTCGTGCGCCACGAGGTCCGCCAGGGTGTCGGGAGCGCCATCCGCGACGGCTGGGCCGAGGGCGTCGCGAGGGGTCGCCCGTACCTGGCCCTCCTGTCGGGCGACGATCAGCACGATCCGGCAGACCTGGTCTCGGCCTTCGAGGCGCTCGAGGCGGCCGGCGCCGACTACGTCCAGGGGTCGCGCTGGATGCCCGGCGGCCAGATCCTCGGCGGCAACGTCGGCCGGCAGCGCGGGACGCGCATCTACTCGTTCCTGTTCAGCCTGCTGGTCGGACGCCGCGTCACGGACGCGACGAACGGCTTCCGCATCTTCCGCTCCGAGATCCTGGCCGACCCGTCGATCGACATCGGCCAGCCCTGGCTCGACAGCTACGACCTCGAGCCGTATGTCCTGTACAAGGCGATCCGTTCCCGGTACAAGGTGATCGAACATCCGGTCACCGTGGTCTATCACGCGCGGGAGTCGTACTCCAAGATGCGGGGCATGAGGGATTGGTGGCGACTCGCGCGGCCGGCCGTGCTCCTTCGATCCGGGGTGAAGCGATGATCGATCTGGCGCAGTCCTTCGGCGCGCGGCGCATCCTCGTCACCGGCGGCGCCGGGTTCGTCGGCGCCGCCGTCACTCGCCGACTGGTGGACGCGGGAGCACGGGTCACCGTCCTCGACGACATGTTCACCGGCCAGGCGGGATCCGTTCCCGTCGGCGCGAACCTGGTCGTCGGGTCGGTGACCGACGGCGACCTCGTCGAGGCCCTCGTGGCCGAGCACAGCCTGGTCCTGCACCTGGCCGCCCGGAACATCATCGCGTCGACCGCGAACCCCCGCGACGACTATGCGACGAACATCGGCGGCACACTCAACGTGCTGCTGGCCGCCCGCAAGTCGAAGGTCGACCGCGTCGTCTACTCGTCGTCGGCGTCGATCTACGGCAACCCGCGGAGCATCCCGATCAACGAGGACGACCCGCTCTGGACGCTCTCGCCGTACGCCGTCAGCAAGCTCGGCGGCGAGAACTACTGCACGGCGTTCTCCGAGAGCTACGGCCTGCGCGTGGCGACCGTGCGCTACTCCAACGTGTACGGACCCGGCCAGCGCCCGGACAACCCGTACTGCGGCGTGGTGTCGAAGTTCCTTGCCGAGGCGCACTTCGGTCGCCCGATCACCGTCCACGGCGACGGCGAACAGACCCGTGACTACACCTACATCGACGACGCCGTCGAGGCGACGCTGGCGGCGGCGGTGCACCCGCGCGCGGAGGGCGAGGTGTTCAATGTCGGGACGGGGATCGAAACCTCGGTGAACGAACTCGCCGCCGCCGTCGGGCGGGCCCTGGAGCGCGACGTCGAGGTCCGGCACGTCGACCGCCGGGACATCGACAACATCCGGCGCCGCGTGGTGAACATCGAGAAGATCCGCCGGATGCTGCGCTGGACGCCGCAGTGGACGCTCGACCGCGGCCTGGCCGAGACCGCGGCATGGTTCAAGGCATCGTCGTTCGCCCGCGCTGAGTCGCCGGACGGTCAGGCCACGACCAGCCGGCCGCATGGCTGACCCGGTGTTGTCGATCGTCATGCCCGTGTTCAAAGAGGGCGAGGCGGTCGAGCCGGTGCTTCGAGCGATGACGGCGGCGGTCAAGGCGCCGCACGAGATCCTCGTCGTGTACGACTTCGATGAGGACCCGACCGTGCCCGTCATCGAGCGCCTGGCGGCGGAGCTGCCGACGATCCGGGGCGTGCGCAACGAGCTGGGTCGCGGCGTGCTCAACGCGATGAAGGCCGGCATGGCCGCGGCGACCGGCGAGCACGTCCTCATCTCCATGGCCGACGGCTCCGACGAGCCGCACGTCGTGGACCCGATGGTCGCGCTCGCGCTCGGCGGCGCCGACGTGGTCGCGGCATCGCGCTACATGCGTGGTGGGCGGCAGGTCGGGGGGCCGCCCCTGAAGCGCCTCATGAGCCGGACCGCGGGCCTGACCCTCCACTGGTTCGCCGGTGTGCCGACCCACGACCCGACCAACAACTTCAAGCTCTACTCCCGCCGCTTCCTGGAGTCGACGACCATCGAGAGCTCGGCCGGCTTCGAGCTTGCCCTCGAGCTGACCGTCAAGGCGACCCTCCAGCGCCGCCGCGTCGCCGAGGTCCCCACGACCTGGCGTGACCGCACTGCCGGCGAGAGCAACTTCCAGCTCCGGAGATGGCTGCCCCACTACCTGCACTGGTACTGGCGGGCCTTCGCGGGGCGGTGGCGGCGCCGGCGGGCCTAGGATCCGACGGGGGGCCGACGGGCCGCAGCCGGGCGGACGAGCACCCACAGCATCCACGCCGTCAGCGCGGTCATCGCGATGGAGCCCACGACGGCCAGCGGACCGGTCGGCGGCAGGATCTCGCCGATCCAGGGTGCGGGCGGGATGGCGGCCAGCAGGTTGATCGTGACGACGGCGCTGAGCATTAGCCACCAGGCTCGCAGGGGCCGCTCCGCGAGAAGCGGGATCGGCAGCATGAGCGCAGCGTAGGCGTAGCGCTCGTGCATCTGGGTCATCCCCACGAAGAAGACCAGCACGGACGCGGTCATCGCCAGGGTCAGCGTCCGCCCGGTCGGCCGCCGGACGACCGCAGCCATGATGGCGAGCGACGCGAGGCCCGTCACCACGTACCCGACGACCCGAAGGGACAGCGGCCCGACCAGCGGTTCGTCATCCGCGATGAAGCGGCCGCCGGCGATCGCCTCCTGCAGGATGGTCCATGGATTCCATGCCCGGACCGACAGCACGTCGAACACCTCGCGCTGGTAGTACGCCACGTTCTCCAGGTAGCGCAGCGGCCCACCCGCCGCGACGAAGGGGAGCCACAGCACGACGAGCGTACCCGCCCCGACGACCGCGCAGCGGACCACCTCGCGCCAGCCGCCGGTCGCCCAGCACCAGGCCGCGAACGGCAGGAGGAACGGGATGGCCTGCGGCTTGGTCGCCAGGCTGACCGCCAGCAGGGCTGCGGCGAGCCCGTTCCGGCCGCGCGACGCGGCCAGCAGCCCGGCCATCCCCGGCAGCACGTAGATCGATTCGTACTGGCCCCACCACGCGCTCACGTCGATGACCGCGGGGTGGAGCAGCACCGCTGCCGCGCCGGCCACGGCCCAGCGCGGCCGCTCGCGCAGGGCCACGACGACGAGCCCCGCGATCCCGGCGTCGGCCAGCGACGCGGGCACCTTCATCAGCGCGTTCAGTGCCGGATCACTTGCGTCCGTGGCCGCGGCGAAGGCCGGCTGGATGGCCGCCAGCACCGCCCACACGTAGCCCATCACCGGGCCGAACGTGACCGGTCCGCCCGGGTTGTCGGTGTAGAGCTGCCCCAGGCCGGCGGTCGCGATGTGCGCGATCCAGCGGGCGAACTGGTCCATGTCGTCGCGGAAGCCCTCGGTCCCGATGAGGGCCGACCGCAGCACGAGGCCGCCGCCGAGGACCGCCAGCAGCAGGACGCCCTCGCGGCGCGTCCAGGCCGACCCCGTCGTCCCGCTCGACGCGCCGACCCCGGCGGTCACGACGGCCGCCGGCCCATCAGACCCTGCTGGTCACCCAGTAGCGCTCGGCGGGGGCAGCGATGGCACCGACCAGCCCGAGCGCGCTCGCGTACTCGCGCACGGCCCCGGCCATCGCGCGGTCGTCGTCGAACAGCCGCTCGACCTGGCTCTCGTACAGGCTGATGCCCGTGATCTTGCGCTCGAGCTGGTCGCCGACATCGACGTAGCTCGGGTACAGGCTGACGTCCGGCGGGAGGCCGGAAAGCGCGCCGGGCCCGAGGTCCTCCAGGCGGGCGAACCCGTCCCACCAGGCGTACGGGAAGTCCTCGTAGAAGACGACCTTGCCCGCGTACTCCGGTCCGGGCATGACCCAGCGGCGGCTCTGGGCGAGCAGGCGGATCCCGATCTCGCGGCAGAGCTGGTGGTCGACGTGGCCACCGACCCCCAGCGGCAGGTAGACCTTCTGCGGCTCGAGGCGCACGATCTCCGCGCGGAGCGCCTCGAACGGCGCCTCGTCGTCGGGGCGCGGTGTCCCGAGCAGCTGCGCGTCGCCCTCGTAGCCCCGGAAGACCGCGTCGGGCAGGTCGAGGAAGACGATGCCGGCCTCGGCGAAGTAGGCGAACCGCTCGTCCTCGACGCGCCGGCGGGCCATCAGGTCGCCGGCGGCGGCGGCCTCGACGATCTCGTCGGTCAGCACCGGCCCCTGGGTCGACAGGTCGTCGATGACCGGCTGCCCGGCGAGTGACTCGTTGCGGATGCTCGCGCGGCGATACCACGATGAGCGCTGCCAGAACCGCTTGGCCTCGGCATCGGCGTCGTTCTGGGTCGCATCGAGGCGATCCTCGTCGGCGGCCCAGGCGGGCAGGGTCGCGGTCCCGTGGGCGGTGCTCGGGACGTCGGCCAGGATGGCACTCCGGTTGAACGCCTCCGTCACCGGCCAGAGTGCCTTTGAGCCGAAGCCCAGCGCCTCGCGCTGGTAGGTGCTGAGGTCGCCGTCGGCGTCGCCCGTCCCGGAGAACACGGTGATGATCGTGACGTTCTGGCCCAGCTCGCGCAGGCTGGCGATCAGGCCCCCACAGGAGAGGGCGACGTCGTCGGGATGGGGCGCGACGAAGACGTGGGTCATGGCCGGCCGAGTATATCGGTCGGGGCCGGTCGCGGCCGCCTACTCCGCGAAGCCGCCCGGACCGATGAGCGGGACGAACACGCACGCGCCGTGCGGCGTCTCGAACCACTCGTTGCCGCGCCGCACGACGAGCATCAGCTGCTGCAGGTCGCGCGAGCCGACCGGGATGACCAGTCGACCGCCGTCGCGCAGCTGCTCGCGCAGCGCGTCAGGGATGGACGGCGCGGCCGCCGTGACGATGATCCCGTCGTAGCCGTCGCGCGCCGTCGCGTCGTCCCGCTGCGTCGCGCCGGGGTCGCCGAGGCTGCCGTCCGTGACGTGGATGTCCACCCGGTCGCCAAGCCCGAGGGCGACCAGCCGTTCGCGGGCCTGCTCGGCCAGCGTGGCATGGCGCTCCAGGCTCGTGACCTGGGCACCGAGCGTGGCCAGCACCGCCGCCTGGTAGCCGCTCCCGGTCCCGATCTCGAGGATCCGGTCGCCGGGCTCCACCGCCAGCAGCTCGGTCATGCTCGCGACCATGTACGGCTGGCTGATCGTCTGGCCGGCGTCGATGCGCAGCGCCTCGTCGGCGTAGGCGCGGTGGCGAAGGTCACCCGGCACGAAGGGCTCGCGCGGGATGTCGGCCATCGCGGCGAGCACGCGCTCGTCGCGGATCCCCCGGCCGCGCAGCTGCGCCTCGACCATCCGGGCTCGCTCGCCGTCGACGCCCATGCGCCGAGGATACGTCCGGGCGGGCTCGTCGGTCGGCCGTTCAGGCCGGTTCGCGCCCCCATCGAGCGCGCAGCCAGAGCGCCACCGGCGCGATGACGACGACGAGCTGCCCCCAGTACAGGTTCGGGCTGGCGAGCATCGCGCCGAGCGCCCGCGTCCATGGCAGCTGGAGCGCGATGAGCCCCACGGCGACCGGCAGGCGGACGAGGAACGGCACGGGCACGAGCGGTGCGACCGGATCCGCGGCGTTGCTCGCGAGCGAGCCGATCCACTCGGGGAACAGGTGCGGCCACGGCAGCGCGATCAGCCCGATCGCCAGCCCGGCGATGACGAACCCACGCCACGAGCGCAGCGGCAGCGCGAGCGCCGGCCAGAGCTTGGCCCACGACATCAGGGCGAGCGGCCAGACGCGGCCCCGCTGGGCCTCGACGATCGCCCCGGCGCACAGGATGTTGAGCTGCCCCGAGGCCATCTCGCTCATCACCAGCGGGAACCAGAACAGCAGCCCGAGGCCCTTCCACGAGCGCCCCGCGATGACCCACAGGGCGACCAGGTCGAGGGCGATGATCGCGCCGTGGAGCAGCCCCTTCGGGGCGAGCGAGAAGATGCCGAAGATCGGCGCCCACGGCGGGCCGTAGAAGAACAGGCCCGTGTACGGACGCTGCGTCGCGATGAAGTCCTCGCCGGCGGGGTAGAAGACCGCCCAGACGTCGATGCCTGGGAACTGCCACTGGTGGACGCCGAACCCGAGGGCGAGCCACACGAGGCCGTTGAGGTAGCCGCCGATCGCCAGCGGAACGAGCAGCGGCTCGAGGTACGCCCGCGACAGGCGACGCGGTCGGTCGGCGCCAGGGTCACGCGCCATCGCCGCGCCCCGCTACGTCACGAAGCGGACGGGCTCGCGGTCGGGTCGGCGCTCGGGGTGTCGGACGGTGCCGCCGTCGGGCTCGCGGTGGGGGCGGCCGTCGGGCTGGGCGTCGGGGTCCCGCTCAGGAGGCCGCCCGTTCCGAGCAGCATGCCGTTGAGCAGGATCAGTACGAAGACGGCGACCGCGGCGATGACGAAGAGCTTCGAGACGTCCTCGCGGACGTGGACGGCAAGATCGGACGGGGACGGCGCCTTGACGCTCGACGCCACGGTCCGGCGGGTGCGCCCGCCGGCGGTGGCGACGGGCGCCTCGTCCTCGTCGACATCGGCCTCGGCCTCGACGTCGGCGCCTTCGTCGTCGTCGTCATCCGCATCCTCGTCGTCGTCATCGTCGACGGCCTCGGCTTCGACCTCGTCAGCGAGCGGCTCGGGCTCTGGCTCCGGCTCGGGCGTGCGCTCCGGCTCCGGCTCGGGCGTGCGCTCCGGCTCAGGCTCGGGCGCCGCTTCGGGCTCAGGCGCCGCTTCGTGCTCAGGCGCCGCTTCGGGCTCAGGCGCCGCTTCGGGCTCGGTGGGCTCGGGCTCGGGCTCCGTGCCGGCGGGTCGGTCGGTCATGCGGTGATCGTCACTCCTGGGGCGCGGCGGAGGTCCTCGGTCGCTGGCTGCGCGGCCGAAGTGTACCCAAGTCATGCATCGCGGATCACCGGCACGAGGAATCCCGCCAGCCCGGCGGCCGCACTGACCAGCCCGAACAGGGCGATGACCGCGGTCACGCCGATGACCACCGAGAGCAGGCCGCCGGCCGCCATGGCGAGGGCCATCGATCCGAACACGAGGGCGAACCGGAAGCCGACCACCCGACCCATCAGCTCGTTGGGGGTCCGCTCCTGGAACAGCGCCTGGCTCGGGATGATGAAGGCCATGTTGGCGATGCCGCTCCCGAGGGCCAGGCCGAGGACGAGGCCGAGGTTGCCGGACAGCGCGAAGACCGTGGTCAACAGGCCCCAGACGAGGTAGCCGCCCGAGATCACCATCCCCTTCGATACGCGCGCGCCGATGAGCCCGATGGCGAAACCGCCGACCAGGTTGCCGACCCCGACCGATGCCTCGATGAACGTGTAGATGGCCTCCCAACCGAGCGGGTGCACGGCGAAGACCGAGAACGCGAACGCCGGCATGAGCGCCGTGAGCACGCCGACGGTCAGTTGGGCGATCGACGCCTGGACGGTGTTCGCGAAGAGCGTCCGCTCGCTGCGCAGGAACCGGTAGCCGGCGCGCATCTCCGCGAAGAACCCCTCGCCGACACCGGTCTCGAAGGCCGGCGTCCCGGGCGCGGTCGCCTCGGCCGCGGCCGCGGCGACGGGCTCGGCGCTCGCGCTGGCACCCGACGGACGGCGGACGATGAGACCGCTGAGCAGGACGGCCGAGGCGATGTACGTCGCCGCGTCGAGCCAGAAGGCCACCGGCAGGGCGGTCCCGATCGCGACGACGAACAGCCCCGCCAGGGGGAAGCCGATGACGTCGGCCATCGTCTCGCCGACCCACAGGGCCGAGTTGGCCGTGATGAGTTCGTCGTCGCGGACGATGCGCGGCAGGATCGCCACCCGAGCCGGCCGGAAGAAGATCGAGATCGTGGTCAGCAGGAAGACGAACGGGTAGACGAGGATCACGTTGGTCACGATGGCCATCGGGATCAGCAGGACCGTCGCCGCACGCAGGATGTCGCTGACGATCAGCACTTCCTTGTGGTCCCAGCGGTCCACGAACGTGCCGGCGATGGGGCTGAAGATCAGGTTCGGGACGAAGGCGGCCACGAAGACGAGCGATGAGGCGAGCGGCGAGCCGGTGGTGATGAGCACGGCCGCTGCCAGGGCCACCTGGTGGAGCCGATCACCGAACAGCGAGATGAGCTGTCCGGCCCACAGGGACGAGAACGAACTGTTGAGCGCGAGGCGGACGTACGGATGGCGCCGCACTCGCTCCAGCGTTTCCGCCGTGGGACGCGGGATGGCCAGCGGGGGTTGTGCCGTCTCGCCGGCGTCCAGGGCGGCCGCTGCCGCTTCGGCGTCGCTGACGTCCCTGGGCCACAGGTCCACATCGAGGATGCCGGTCGGCAACGGCGCCAGCGCCGGCGAGGTCAGGCCGCCCGCGCCGCCGCCCATGAACGTCGGCCGCTCGAGCGACAGCGTCTCCAGGAGGGCCGGGGCAAGACCCGTCTCGGCGGCGACCGCCGTGGCCGGCTCGCCGCGTGACAGCCGGGTCGCGCTGGCGAGGCCGGCCAGGCGCTCGCGGATCCGGTCGTACTCCTCCTCCTCGAGCACGGTCGGCACGCGGACCACCCCGGCGAACAGGAACAGCGCCAGCCCGAGCGAGATGAAGATGTCGCCGAGGGAGGTGACGTTCTGGATGATCGGCAACGGGTTGGGCACCACGTCGCCGAGGAACAGCAGGCGGTTGAGGAAGATCAGCGTGTCGGCTTCGGGGACCACGACGTGGATCCGTGACGAGACCTCGGCGGGGTCGATCCCGGCGAGCGCCAGGCTCGGGCCCCAGACGGGCATGTACCCGCCGTTCGCGGCGACGACGATCGCGTTCAGGAGGATGCCGACGAAGGCGAGGCCGAGACCCGGGTAGGAGCGGTTGACCCACAGCGTGGCCAGGAGGAGTCCGAAGCCTCCGGCGAGCAGCGGGACCCGGAGGGCGTCGACGACCCCGACCCCGGCCTGGAGCATGGTCTCCGTGCCGAACCGGACGATGACGGCGGCGAACAGCAGCGGGACCAGGCGCAGCTGGATGGCGCTCAGGTTGGTCAGGCGCCCGCCGGAGCGGAGACCGAGGACCAGTCCGAGCAGGATCCCGCCGATCAGCACAGGCGGAGCTCGCGGCGCGGCGCGGGGAGCGTGGTCCGGGTGATCACGGCGGTCATCATCGCGGACCGGGCAAGGGGCGTGGGCGCCGTCGCGGCAGGGATCGACCTCGCGGGAGCCGTCGGGCGCCGGTCAGGGCGCCGAGGGCGAGGGTCAGACGCCGCCGCCGCCTCGCTCGGTCGCCGGCTGCTCCGGGGGCATGCCGGACATCCGCGCGGCGGCCTGGCCGATGAGCGGGATCGGGCGGGGAATCGACATCCGGCCGGGGTCCTCGACCCCGTCCACGTGGCGCGTCTTCACGAACGCGTCGACGATGACCGGATCGAACTGGATGCCGGCGAACTTGCGCAGCTCGTGGAGTGCCTGCTCGCGCGTCAGCGGCGTCATCCGGTACGGGCGGGCCGCCGTCATCGCCTCGAACGCGTCCGCAACGTGGAGGATCCGAGCGAGCTTGGGGATCTCGTCGCCGATCAGGCGGTCCGGATAGCCCGACCCGTTGAACCACTCATGGTGGTGCCGGATGATCGGCAGCTCCGGCGCGAGCTTCTCGACCGGTGCGATGATCTCGGCGCCCTTGACCGGGTGCGCGTTCATGATCACCCGCTCTTCCTTGGTCAGGCGGTCCTGCTTGAGGAGGACCTTGTCGGGGACGCCGATCTTCCCGACGTCGTGCAGCAGGCCTCCCCACTCCAGGGCCTCGAGCTCCGCGTCGCTCACGCGCATCACGCGGCCGATATCGACCGCGATCTCCTTCACGTTGTGGCTATGCAGGGCCGTGAACGGATCGCGCTTGTCCACCGCCTGGGCCAACGCCCCGATCGTCTGCGTGAACATGTCCCGCATCTCGACGAACTTGCGGTAGCCAGCTCGTGTCGTGTAGAGCGGCAGGGCAAAGAGAAGTGTCGCCCACCATCCACCGCCGCCCAATCCATAGATCTTCGCCATTAGCCAGGCGAGTGGCGCGAGCGCGATCAGGCTCGTCGCGAAGCCCCGTGCGTCCCCGAATAGCACGACGCGGAAGTCTTGGTCCGTTCTTAGAGCAATGAGGGTGGCTGTGAGCACCCCATTGCCGACAAAGAAGACGGCAGCGCCTGCCAGCAACGCGACGAACTGGAGGAAGGAGTCACCGGTTGCTGTTTGCAGGAGGTAGCTTGTGGTGCCCGCGAGGGCCGCCGGGACGACCAGCCCCGCATGATTGGCTAAGGTCCCATACCAAGGAATCCGACCACGAAGTTCCCGAATCTCTGTGGTCCCTAGGGCTGCAACCCATGCCCCTACGGCCGGACCGCCCAATTCGATCGCGGCCAGAATCGGTGCCACGGACACCGCGACAAGCGTGCCGCGGGGCATCTTGACGGGAAGCGCCGACGTAACCAGGGCGAGCGCGACCCAGAATAGGATGCCCAACGCCAGGGACGCTTCCCTCGGCAGAAAGTCTGCGATCCCGATAGCGTCGTCAACGGGAAACACAAGAGTCGTGGCTACTAGCGCGATAGCGCCAGTTACCACGACTCCGGCGATGTACAGCTTCAGGGACTTCGGCATCACTGCCTCACCGCGAGGGTCACCCGCGTGACTCTAAACCCTCCTAGCCATTCGGGTGATGGCCCTCTCGTACTAGAAGCCCCTAAGCGACGCGCCCCCGGCTACGGCAATCATCGCGACGCTCGATAGCGTCAACGCGATCCGAAAAACTCTAGCCTTCATCGGTGGATACCGACTACCAGCCCTTGAGGCCCTGATCCGGTGCCACGCTCGATCCTCCTTCGCGGCCCTCGTGCTCAACACACGAAAACCGACCAGACTTGATGGTCGGTCGGTTGCACTACTCGCTCACCCTCACCCTAAGTGCCCATTTCAGGTGAGGCTTCA
>JBKHXL010000015.1:0-4404 GCA_046566045.1 Candidatus Limnocylindria bacterium | reverse complement strand
ACCCCAACGACGACGTCAACCGCTGCCAGAGCTCCAACGACACCATCCCGACGGCGCTCCAGCTGGCCGCCGCGATGGCCCTCGAGGAGGCGCTCATCCCGGCCCTCGTCGAGCTGCAGACCTCGCTGGCAGCCAAGGCCGACGAGTTCTGGCCGATCGTCAAGACGGGCCGGACGCATCTCCAGGACGCCACGCCGATCCGGCTCGGGCAGGAGTTCCGCGGCTACGCCGGCCAGGTCGAGGAGGCCGTCCGGCGCGCCAGGGCGGCGCGCGACGAGCTGCTGACCGTGCCGCTCGGCGGGACGGCGGTCGGAACGGGCCTCAACGCGCACCCCGAGTACGCCGCCCGGACGTGCGCCCGTCTGACCGAGCTGCTCGCGCTGCCGGTGCGCGAGACGCCCAACCACTTCCATGCCCAGGCGACGCTGGACGTCGCCATCGCCGCGCACGGTGGGGTCCGGGCCGTCGCCTTGTCCCTGTGGAAGATCGCGTCCGATATCCGCCTGCTGGGCATGGGCCCGCGGGCCGGCATCGGCGAGCTGGGCCTGCCCGAGACGCAGCCCGGCTCGTCGATCATGCCGGGCAAGGTGAACCCGGTGATCATCGAGTCACTGACGATGGTCGTGGCGCGGGTGGTCGGCAACGACGCGACCGTCGCCTTCGGGCAGACCGGCTCGTTCCTGGAGCTCAACGTGATGCTGCCGGTGACCGCGGTCGCGCTGCTCGAGTCGATCGAGCTGCTCGCGGCGGCCGCGGCCAACCTCAGCCGGCGGACGATCGACGGCCTGGTGGCCACCGAGCGCGGCCCCGCCCTCGTCGAGCAGGGCCTCATGCTGGCCACGGCCCTCGCCCCGGTCATCGGCTACGACGAGGCCGCCAGGCTGGCCAAGGAAGCGCTGCGGACCGGCCGGACGATCCGCGAGCTCGCGCTGGAGCGGGGCATGGCGAGCGACGACCTGGATCGGCTGCTGGATCCGGCGGCCATGACCGAGCCCGGCCTCGGCGGCGGACCGGCCGGCGGCTGACCACGCGCGGGACGCGGCGGGACGCGGTCGGCGGCCGCTACAATCCCGGCGATGACCGAGACCCGCCTGTGGGACCGTGCCGCCGCCCTGGTCACCGTGGATGGCCGCCGCCGCCCGGCGGTCGCCGCGCTGCCGGCCGGCCTGCCGAGCGTCGCCGAGCTGTTCGAGTTCATGCGGGACGCCGAGTCGCGCTTCGCCACGCTGCGCCTGCGCATCGACGAACGCCGCCGCACGGCCCGCGGCGAGGACCGGACGCGGATGGAGGTCGTCATCCGCCATCCCGGACAGGCTCGCATCCTGACCAGCGATCCGGACGTCGCGGTCGGCGGCGCCTACGAGATGTGGATCTCGGACGGCGACATCGTGCGCACCTACGCCTCGGCCCACGCGCTGGGCACCCAGCGGCCCATCCGGAACCGGCCGCGCGGCCTCGAGGACGACGACTTCCCGGGCGCCGCGCAGGTCTACGTGCCCGTCACGGCGCTGCCCTTCGAGACCCTCGCCGACACGTTCGTCCACCCAGCCGGCTTCTGCCAGAACGTGCTGGCCACGGGCCGGACCTTCGTGACCGGCACCGACGTCGTCAACGGGCGCGAGGCGATCCTGGTCGAGTGCGAGCACCCGCGCAGCACCCACCTGGCCGGCGACCGGCCGGACTACCGGATCTCCATCGCGGTCGATCGCGAACTGGGCCTCATCCTGCGACTGGTCGAGACCATCGACGGCGATGTCACGCGCCAGGCCGATGCGGTCGAGGTCGCGCCCGACGCGAGCCTGCCCCCGTCCGCCTTCGAGTTCGTGTTCCCGACCGGGACCACGATGCTCTACTGACCTGCGCGATGAGGGCTTCCGAGGCGCCCGAGCGGCGCGTATAGTCCCGCCATCCGGATCGGGGCCGCACGGTCAGGGAGCCGGCGAGCTGGACCCGATCCCCAGGCGATAGCGCTCGAAAGGAGGCCGCAGCGACCGACCCCGCGCCGGAATCGGCGTCGCGGCGAGCGCAGCCGCTGAGCGAGCACACCGTCCCCGCGTCCCCGCGTCCCCGCGTCCCCGCGCCAGGCGCCCCGAGCCCGTCGGGCAGCCGCCGACGCACCAGGTCCGGCCTTGAGGGAGCCGGATCTCCGGTCGACCGCCACCCCGGGTGTGGCGGCGCCGGATCGAGTGAGGGAGGTTCCGGTGTCACAGTCACGCTCCCGCGAGGAGACGATCCGCCAGGACGTCGCGGACCTGCACCGCCTGGGCTACGCCCAGGAGCTGTTCCGATCGATGGGCGGGTTCAGCAACTTCGCCATCAGCTTCAGCATCATCAGCATCCTGACCGGTGCGGTCATCCTGTTCGACTACGGCCTCGCCTGGGCCGGCACGGCCGCCGTGCTCATCGGCTGGCCGCTGGTCACCGTGTTCGTCCTGTGCATCGCGGCATCGATGGCGGAGATCGCCTCCGCCTACCCGACCGCCGGCGGCCTGTACTACTGGGCCAGCAAGATGCGCAACAAGGACTGGGGCTGGTGGACCGCCTGGTTCAACCTGATCGGCCAGTTCGCCATCGTGGCCGGCATCAACTTCGCCGCCGCGTTCTTCATCAACCAGACCATCGTGTCGCCGCTGACCGGCGGTGGATTCAGCAACACCACGGAGGTCATCAAGCTCGGCGACACGCTGCTCATCTCCGGGCAGCTGCTGACGATGGCGATCCTGATGGCCGGCCAGCTCGTCCTGAACATCGCCGGCATCAACGTCGTGGCGTTCCTCAACCAGGTCAGCGTGTGGTGGCACATCGTGTTCGTGGTGCTCATCGCCGCCGCCCTGTTCGTCCTCGGGACGAAGGACACCGGCACCGACGCCGGGCTGACCCTGTTCGCGATCCAGCCGCAGGACACGCTCGGGTCGTGGGATATCACGATCCCGCCGGGCGACAACCCGATCCTGCAGTTCCTGTTCGGCCCGGCGACCAGCTACGCGCCGTTCGTGGCGTTCTTCTTCTCGCTCCTGCTGGCCAACTGGACCTACACCGGTTACGACGCGTCCGCCCACGTGGCCGAGGAGACCGTCGGCGCCCGCGTCGCCAGCGCGTGGGGCATCTTCCTGTCGGTCGCCGTCTCGGCGGTCGTCGGGTTCGTGTTCCTGCTCGCGCTCGTCCTGCACCTGCCGGACCTGACCCCGTTGTTCGGCCAGCTCGACGATCCGGCCCTGTACAGCCAGTACTACTTCGGCGACAACGCAGCCGTGGTCTACATCCTCACCCAGAACCTGGGCGATGGCCTGGGCGGCATCTTCGGCGGGGCGATCGCCATCGCGATGAGCTTCTGCGGCCTGTCGTCGGTGGCGTCCGCCGGGCGGATGCTGTACGCGTTCAGCCGCGACGACGGGATGCCCGGCTCCGGCTGGCTCAAGAAGGTCTCGCATCGCTACCGGACGCCGGCCAACGCCCTGACCGCGATGGTCGTCGGGGCGTTCCTCCTGGCCCTGGTTGCCTTCCTGGCCGGCGGCGGGACCGCCATCGTCATCGTGACCGCCATCAGCACGATCTTCCTGTACGCGGCGTACGGGATCTGCATCTACCTCGGCGCGACGACCTCCGAGTGGATCCAGCATCGGACGTGGAGCCTGGGCCGCTTCTCCAAGCCCATCGCGTGGGTGGCCATCGGCTGGGTCATCGTCCTGATGATCCTGTTCAGCTTCCCGACCTCGGGCAACATCTCGATCACGTTCATGCTGGCCGTGGTCGTCCTGCTGGCCGTCTACTACCTGGTCTCCGGTCGGAGCAAGTTCCAGGGCCCGCGGGTCATGGGCGACGCCGAGACCCTGACCGAGATCGAACGCGAGTTCGCGGCCGCGGCCAAGGAGGTCGCCGGCTGACCATCGCGCGGTCGAACGCGACCACGCCAGGGAGGGCCGGCCGGTGACCACCGCCGGCCCTCAACCATCACCACGCCACTGAGGGAGCCCGAGATGAGCGACCACGGACACGCCGAGATGCACCCCCGCCTCGCCGAACTCGAGGCGATGGTCCGCGACGGCCGGATCGACACCATCGTGGTGGCCATCACGGACATGCAGGGCCGGCTGGTCGGCAAGCGCGTCCAGGGCCAGGCGTTCCTCGATGGCGTGATCAGCCACGGGGCGCACTTCTGCACGTACCTCCTCGGCACGGACATGGAGATGAACACGCCCGAGGGCTTCGCCCTGATGAACTGGGAGACCGGCTACGGCGACTGGATCGCCGAGCCGATCTGGGACCAGCTGCGGGTCCTCCCCTGGCTGCCCGGCACGGCGCTCGTGCTGGCAGACGCCATCGACGAGGAGACCGGCCAGGAGATCCCGGTCGCGCCGCGGACCATCCTCAAGCAGCAGGTCGCCAGGGCCGCCGCGGCCGGGT
>JBKHXL010000014.1:0-70886 GCA_046566045.1 Candidatus Limnocylindria bacterium | reverse complement strand
CGAGGGCGGACGTGACGACCCGCGTCGCGCCGGGTACCATGCCGCAGCGCACGCACGCGCCCGCCCGTAGCTCAGTGGATCAGAGCGACTGACTTCGGATCAGTAGGTCGGGGGTTCGAATCCCTCCGGGCGGGCCACGCTCCGCGCGGGATCCGTTGGGTCCAGCCGGGACGTGCGCGGGCCCGTCGGGGCTCGTGCCCGCGGCAGCGCCCCACGTGCGCAGGGTCCGACCTTCACCGGCACGCGGGTCGGACGGCCGCCTGGGGTCAGCCCCACTGCCCCGAACATGGCCGCGCCTGACCCCGGGCCGGTCGACCGGCCTGAAGTGCCGGACCGGCCCAAGGCGGCACGCCACCCGATCCCAACGCGGCCCACGCATCCACGCGGCCCGCGGAACTCACTCAGCCCACGCATCGCACGGGTCCCACGCATCCCGCGCGTCGCATCCCACGGCTGCGCGCATCGCACCCCACGGCTCCGCGCGTGCTTCAGAGACTGCAGAACGAGGTCGAAGCCCTGGATTCGCCCTGACTCGACGCAAAGGCGTGCATCGCATGCACGGATTGGGCGCGAGGGACCGATCGGACGGCGCCTCGGGGGTCTTCACCGCCGATCTGCAGCCTCCCAGGCACGGGTCGCGGTGCGCGGAACGGGTGCGGGCACGGGTCGCGGAACGGGTGCGGGCACGGGTGGCGGTGTCCGGAACGGGTGCGGGCACGGATCGCGGTGTCCGGAACGGGTGCGGGCACGGATCGCGGTGCACGGAACCGGCACGGATCGCGGTGCACGGAACCGGCACGGGTCGCGGTCGCCCGCCGTCAGCCGGCGTGCGGCCGCCGTGCCACCGCGGCCTCGACCCGCTCGCGGACGTCGGGGAACGTGTCCATGACCCGCCCGAATTCGTAGATCCCGAGCTCGATCAGCTCGCAGTCCGTGGCGCACGTCGCGGTCGCCGTCCGCTCGCCCGCCTCCAGCAGGGCGATCTCCCCGAGGAACGCGCCGTCGGTCAGTGAGCGCACGAACGTGCCTCCCCGTTCGACCCTGACGGTCCCTCGGACGATGACGTAGAACGACTCGGCGGCCTCGCCCTCGACCATCAGGATCGTCCCGGCCGGGACGGAGATCTGCCGAGCCAGCGTCCCGATGGCCTCGACGCTGCGCTGGTCGAGCCGGGCGAAGATCGGCAGCCCGGCGAGCAGGGTGGTCTTGGCATCCATGCCCCGAGCATAGCCCGACCGCCGGTCGCCGTGCGGCTCAGTCCGGCCAGGTGACCGTGGCCACGTTGCTTCGGGCGATGACCGTGCCTCCGCCGTCCAGGGCGACGACGAGCAGCCGCAGCTCGACCACCCGGTCGCCGACGCGGAACGTGAGCGGGGTGGCGGGAGGACGGGTGAACTCGCCGATGACCCGGGCCCGGCCGTAGACCGGATCGTCGGCCGACCCCTCGAACGCGGCCGACGCCAGCAGCACGTAGCGCCGCGCTCCGTCGGTCCCGCCCCACAGCACCCCGACCTGCGCCGGCGCGATCGCCCGCGCCCAGAGCTTGATGCGCCGGAGGTCCGTGACCGTGGACGGCTTCGGCGTGGCACTTGGCCGCGGCGTAGCCGCCGATGGCGACGGTCGATCCGGCGCGGCCGTGGCTGGCGCATCGGGACTCGTGGCGGGGCTCGGGCCGGCGGGGGGCGCCGACGGCGCGCGGGACGGCGCGCGGGACGGCGCGCGGCTCGGCGCACCCGGGTCGTCCGAGGGCGCCCGGGTCGGGACCGGGGTCGCCGGCGTGGCCGACGTCGGACGCTGCGACCCGCTCGCCAGTGCGACGGCGCGGTCGATGCGCAGGCGGCGGTCCACGATGCGGGCCACGTCCCCCGGATCCAGCTCGACGTCGTCGATCCGCGCGGACCCGCCCGCCCCGACGCGCACGACGGCGCCGTCGGGCAGGAGCAGCCCGTCGGGGTCGACCAGGGTCGTGCCGTCGACCAGTTCGACCTCGACGCCGGACGCCGCGCTGAGCTCGAACGCGTAGGCCGGCTGCCGGAGGCCGACGCCGAGCGACGCCACCACGAGCACGACCACGGCCGCCGCGATCGCGAGCGCCGGCCGCAGCACGGGCCATCGCCGGAGGGGCGTGGACGGTGCGGACGGTGCGGCCGGCCGAGGATCGGCCGCGAGCGCCGCGAGGCGCTCCTCGAGCGCCGCGGCGAACGCCGGTCGGGGCGCCGGGGCCGGCCGCTCGCCGGCCGCCTCCAGCCGCCGGCGGACCTCGTCGCTCATCGCGGCGCCTCCATGCTGAGGGCGCGCCGCAGGGCGCGCGTCGCCCGGTGGACGATGACCGCCATCGTCGCCCGGGACGTCCCCATCGCGGCCGCCGCTTCGTCGAGCGTCAGGCCGGACAGGTAGCGCAGCGACAGGGCGCGCTGGTAGCGCGGGCTGAGCGTGCTCATCGCGGCCAGGACCTCCGCCG
Organism: Candidatus Limnocylindria bacterium; assembly: GCA_046566045.1. GTDB lineage: Bacteria > Chloroflexota > Limnocylindria > Limnocylindrales > CSP1-4 > SPCO01. Next base: position 68,425 of record JBKHXL010000014.1, on the reverse strand, counting down.
TGGACTCGCGCTCGTCGAGCGCCTCGCCCGGGTCGCCCGGACCGCCGGGGTGGAGCGCGGCTGCGGCGCCGCGGGCGCGGTCCGATCCGGCCCGGGCCGTGCGGCGGTAGTGGTCCACCAGCTCGTTCGAGACGATCCGGAAGAGCCACGGGCCGAAGCCGCCGGCCCGCCACGAGAACGAGCCGAGGCTGCGCCACGCTCGCTCGAACGAGGCCGCCGTGACGTCCTCGGCGACCTCGACCGACCCGGTCCGTCGATAGGCGAAGGCGTGGACGCGCGGGAGGTACCGCCGGTACAGCTCGGCGAACGCCTCCGCGTCGGTCCGGGCGCGTTCGACCAGCGTCCGCTCGTCGCGCTCAGCCTCGTGCTCACGATCCACTGGCTCCAGTGTGACGGCCTCGCTGCGACCGTCGCCCGGCACGCCCGCCTACGGGGTGGGCTCGGCGGGAGCGCCGGTCGGGGCCGGGTCACCGGTCGCGGCCGGCAGCGGCTCGGGCGAGGGGATCCGGACGACGACCGGACCGCCGAGACCGACCGGGTGGCCGGCCTCGTCCACCACGACGACGGCGTAGCGGATGACCTGGCCGCGACGCACATCGGTGTCGAGGAAGGCGCGCCGCCCGTCCAGGCCGGTTCGATGGACGGCCTGTCGCGCGCCGCCGTCGACGGACCGCCACAGGACGTATCCGGCAGCGGCCGGGTGCCGCGCCTCGGACCACGCGCAGATGACGCCGCGCTTGTCGTCGACGGCGCCGAGCGCGCAGCCGAGGCGGATCGTCTCCGCGCCGGGCGGGAGCCTGACCGTGACCGGCTTGCTGACCGCGACGGCCACGCCGTTCGCCTTCACGCCGACGACCGCGTAGGTGTAGCGATGGCCGAAGGAGACGCGCGTGTCGAGGTAGCGCAGCGGCTGGCTGGCCGGCACGACCGCGATCAGCGTGCGTGTCCCGCCGTCCTTGATCCGCCACAGCTTGTAGGCGCGCACGCGAGCGTCCTCGGGCCTGGACCAGCGACAGGCGACCGCGACGCGGTACTCGGGCCCGAGCAGGCTGTCGGAGGCCGCGCCGTCGCGGCGCACGACGGTGCAGCCCAGGGTGATCGAGACCGCGGGGCGCGCGTCGGCGGCCGGCGTCGTCGATGCCGCCGGAGCGACGATCGGGACGGCGGGCGCCGGGTCGGTCAGGCCGGCCGGGAGCGCGGCGCCGAGCGCCGCCGGGCGGTGCGCCGCCAGCCTCGCGTGGGCGATGGCGAGGCGCGCCAGCTTGGCGCCGGCATGGGCCGTCCGCCCGATGGCGACGGTGGTGCCCGGCTCGTCGGAGGGTCGTGCCGCGGCGCCGGCCTGGCCGAGAGCCGTCGCGGGCACCGACAGGGCGAGCAGCAGGGCGGCCGTCGCGGCCAAGGGTCGGATCGATCGTCGCATGGCAGGTATCCCTCAGGCAGGAGGAGGTCGTTCGCCCCTGACAACGACGAGCGGCGCCGGCGATTACACCCGGCCCGGTCGACCCGTCGGGTCCCTGCCCGCCCGCCGTAGACTGGACGCCACACGACGCCGCGGAGGGATCGCATGCATCGGGTACTCGTCCTCGGAGGAGGATTCGGCGGGATCGCCACCGCGGTCGCCCTGCGGCGGGAGCTCGAGCCCGACGACGAGGTGATCCTCGTCGAGCGGCGACCGACGTTCGTGATGGGCCTGCGCAAGAACTGGGCGCTCGCCGGCACGTCCACGATCGCCGAGGGCGAGCGGTCGCTGGCGAGTCTCGAGGGGCGTGGCATCCGCGTGGTCGCCGCCACGGTCGAGTCGATCGACCCGGCCGCCCGGGCGGCCGTCGTGGGCGGCCGGCGCCTCGAGGCCGACGCCGTGGTCATCGCGCTCGGTGCGCAACGCCATCCGGACGCGATCCCCGGATTCCGCGACCACGCCCTCGACGCGTACGACACCGCCGCCAGCGGCGCCAACGCGGCGCGCATCGATGCCTTCGCGGGGGGGCGGGTGATCGTGGGGATCTTCGGCGCGCCGTATCCGTGCCCGCCCGGTCCGTATGAACTCGCGCTGCTCCTCATGGAGCGGCTCGAGGCCCGCGGCGTCCCCGGCGGGATGCTGGTGTTCACGCCGCAGGCCGGCTCGCTGCCCATCCTCGGCACGGACGGCTGTGCGGCGTTCGACGGGCGCCTTGCCGACGCCGGGATCACGCTCCGCCCCAGGACCATCGCCACGGCGGTCGAGCCGGGGGCGGTCATCACCGCCGACGGCGTGCGCCTGCCGTTCGACCTGCTCATCGGCGTGCCACCCCATCGCGTGCCACCGGTCGTGGCCGAGGCCGGCCTGACCGGACCGAGCGGCTGGGTCCCGGTGGACCGCGCCACGCTCCAGACCGCGTTCCCGGGCGTCTACGCGATCGGGGACGTGACGGCCATCCCGCTGGCGAACGGCAATCCCCTGCCCAAGGCCGGGGTGTTCGCCCACGCCGAGGGCGAGGTCGTCGCGACCCGCATCGCCGACGAGCTCGCCGGGCGGCCGTCGAGCGCGACGTTCACCGGCAACGGCATGTGCTTCCTCGAGACGGGCGGCGGCCGCGCGACGATGGTCGCCGGCGACTTCTACGCCGACCCGCCGGCCGTCTCGCTGGCCGACGACAGCGAGGCGAACTTCGCGGCCAAGCAGGCCTTCGAGCGGGAGCGCCTGACCGCCTGGTTCGGGGCCTGAACGGCCCGGACCGCGGGGGTGTCGCCGCCCGCGATGAGCGGGCCGGCCTGGCCTTCGCGGCCGCAGCGGCCATCATCTACGGGGCCGCCTACCCGGCCACGGCCGTGGCCCTCCGGTCGTTCACGCCGCTCGGCATCGCGGCGCTGGCGTGCACCCTGGCGCTGCCGGTGGTCGTCGCCCTGGGCCTCGTCGGGTGGCTGCCGCGGCCCACGCTGCGCGGGCTCGACGGCCCGCGCCTCCTCCGCCTGGCCGTGCTGTCCGTCCTGGGCGGGCTGCTGTTCATCGCCGCGATCAACGTGGCGGTCGCGCTCAGCGGCCCGACCATCACGGGGTTCGTGACCCCGCTGTACGCGGTGGCCGCCGCGCTGCTGGCGGTCCCGATCCTGGGCGAGCGGGTGCGCGCCTCGACCGTGGTCGCGTTCGCTGTCGCCGTCATCGGGACGGGGCTGCTCGCGGGTCAGGCGCCGGACCTCGACTTGCTGGCGGGCGTCGGCCTGGCGCTCAGCGGGGCCGTCGGGTTCGGGCTGTACATCGTCCTGGCCCGGCGCTGGAGCCGCCGCTATGCCCTCGACGGCACGCTCATCACGATCGGCAACCTCGTCGGTCGCGGTCCGGTGCTGCTGGTGATCGAGCTGGTGCGCTCCCCGGAGACCCTGCTCCCCGCCGCCCCGGACCTCGCTGCGGTCGTCGCCCTCCTGTCGATCGCCCTCGGGTCGAGCTCGAGCGCGAATCTGCTGCTCGTGGCGAGCGTCCGGCGGGTCCCCGCCGGGCGGACGTCCGCGGCCCTGCTGCTGACGCCGGTCGCCTCGGCCGTGCTCGCCGTGCTGCTGCTCGGCGACACGCTCGCGCCACTGCAACTGGCGGGCGCGGCCGTGATCCTCGTCGGGATCGCCATCGCGAGCGGGATCGGCCGGCGATGACCGGACGACTCCGGGGCGCCCTGGCGGCGATGTCGGCGGGGCCGTCGTGGCCGGCCGACAGCGGGGACCGCGCGACCGTGGACGTGCTGGGCCTGCGCCTGCCCGTCCGAGCCACCGTCGCCATCGCCGTGGTCACGATGGTGCTCCTGCTCGACTACTCGAGGACGTTCCTCCCCGCCGACGTCGTGGACCTCGGCCGCGCCCCGGCCGCGATGCTCGCGACGTCGGTCGAGCGCGCCATCCTGTTCGGGATCGTCCCGCTGCTCACGGTCCTCGTCGCGTTCCGCGACCGACCGGTCCGCTACGGACTGACCCTCGGTGACTGGCGCTGGGGCCTCGGCCTGATGCTGGCCGGCTGCGCCGTGATGACGCCGATCGTGCTGTGGTTCGCGACCCTGCCGGACGTGCGCGCCTACTACGGCCCGAGCGCCGCGCCGCTCCCGGAGCTGGTCCTGACCAACGTCCTGGACCTGGCGGCTGCCGAGTTCGCCTTCCGCGGCTTCCTGCTGATGACCCTGCTCCGGATCATGGGACCGGTCGGCGTGGTGGTGGCCGCCCTGCCGTTCGTGTTCGGCCACCTGGGCAAGCCCGAGCTGGAGCTGCTGTCCACGCTCGCCGGCGGCCTGGTCTACGGCTGGCTGGCGTGGCGCACCCGTTCGATCGTGTGGGGAGCGGTGGGCCACACGTACATCCTGACCCTGGTCACGGTCGCCGCCGCCCGCTAGCGCCTGGCGGCGAAGACCACATCGCTGTCGTCCGAGACCTCGATGTCATGGCGCTCGGCCCGGCCGGCCCATCCACAAGCGTCAGGCCCGAGCGGCTCCGGCCGAGCCCCAGCGGCGGACCTCCGCGTCGAGGTCGAGGGGCATGACCACGCCCTTGTCCGCGTACTCGCCCCACGCCTCGCGCGGGACGCGCCACATGATCTCGAACTCGTTGCCGTCCGGGTCGGCGCCGTACAGCGACTTGCTGACGCCGTGATCGGACGCCCCGCTCAGCGCGCCGGCCTCGGACAGCACCCTGGCCGCGGCGGCCAGGTCGTCGATGGTCGGCACCTCCCAGGCGAGGTGGTACAGGCCGGTCGACCCGCGCGGCGCGCGGGGCGCCTCCGGCCCGACCGAGAACAGGCCGAGGTCATGGTGGTTGTCGCCCGACGGGGAGCGCATGAACACGGCGCGCCCGCCGAACGCCGACTCGACGACCTCGAAGCCGAAGACGCGGCTGTAGAACTCCGCGGCGCGCGTCGCGGACATACAGGACGGCGTGATTGAGGCGGGCGACCGGGATGCTCATGACCGAAGTCTGCGACGCGCCGCGCGGGCTGTCGAGGGCGTCGGCCGCGGTCATGCGGCCACCCCTGCCGTCGGCGCCCCCACCAGCGACCAGCCCGATTGCCACGTGCCCTCGTGGGCGATGTTGAGGGCCATGTTCAGGAAGGCCAGGCCCTCCAGCTGACGGGCGCGGGCGAGCGGTCCGACGTCGACCGGGTTCAGGCCGATGGACGCGGCCAATCCGAGGACGAGCGCCTTGGCTGCGGCGTCGTCGCCGGCCACGAAGCCATCGAGCCGGACGCCGTCGATGACCGGATCGAGCTGGCGCGCGGCGAACACCGTGTTGAACGCCTTCACGACGGGCGAACCGGGCAGGAGCTCGGCCAGGGCCTCGGCGTTGGACGAGGTGGTGTCGATCTCGGGACCGCTGGCCCCGAACGCGATCCGGTTGCTGACATCGACGACGGGGACCCCGGCGGCGACCGTGGCGATCTCCGCGGCGACATCGGCCAGGCTCGGGAAGTACACGGCCGGGATGATCACGTCCGCGCCCTCGGCCGCGGCAACGTTGCTCGCGGCGACGCGGGCGCCGCTGGCCGCGGCGGCCGCGGCGGCGTCCTGGGCGTCGCGCGACGCGATGACGACGTCGTGGCCGGCGCGCACGAACGCGGTGGCAAGGGCAGTGCCGACGTTGCCGGCTCCGATGATGGCGATACGCATGGTGGCGATCCTCCGTCCGGGCGACGTGACCGACGCGAGTGGCCGGTGCTGCACGTGACCCTGTGTCGTTGATGCCGCAACGATACCCGGTCGTGTACACTTCTGTCAATACTTGTTTAGGGAGAGCAAATGACAACCGACGAGGCCCCTCGACTGGCGGTCGGCGCGCAGGTGCGCCGCTGGCGACTCGACCGCGGACTCACCCTGGCCGCGCTGGCCGCATCGAGCGGCGTCAACACGGGGTACCTGTCGCAGATCGAGAACGACAAGGCCTCCCCCTCGCTGGCGACGCTGGCCGCCGTCGGCGACGCGCTCCAGGTGCCGCCGGCGTGGTTCCTCATGGCCGACACGGAGCCGCCGCTCGTCGTGCGCGCCGCCGACCGACCCGTCCGCCGCGGGCCGTCGGGCGAGCTCACGGCGTTCATCGACGGCCATGCGACACGCGGGATCTCGATCATCGAGGTCACGGTGCCGCCCGGGGCCGCCATCGGCGCGCACAGCCATCCGGGCGATGAGCACCACCTCGTGCTCGAGGGTCGCTTTCGAGGCACCCAGGCCGGGCATGTCGTGGAGCTCGGGCCGGGCGACTATCTCCGCTGGGATGGGGCGGTGCCACACGATGGCGTCGTCATCGGGAAGACGGCCCTGCGCATGCTCATCTTCCGCATCCGGCCGATCGAGCACCACCATCGCGCGGGCGCGCGCTGAGCCCGGAGACCCGCACCCGAACCGCAACCTCCACGCGGTCGCAACCCCGGCGGCCGCCACGGTAGACTGTCGCCCGACCGCACGTGTCCCCCAGGCCGTCCGTGCCCGGCGACCGGCCTGGCCCGTCAACCCCGAACCTCACGACAGGTGGTGCCCATGAAGGTCGGTGTCGCCACGGAGACCGCGCCCGGAGAGCGGCGCGTCGCCCTGGTACCCGAAGCGCTCGGCAAGCTGCAGGCCGCCGGGTGCGAGATCCTCGTCGAGTCCGGCGCAGGCGCCGGCTCGGCCTACCTCGACAGCGCCTACGCCGACGCGGGCGCGACCATCGTCCCGACCGACCGGCTGTACGCCGAGTCGGACGTGATCCTGAAGGTCGCCAAGCCGTCCGCGGCCGAGGTGGCCAAGCTGCGCTCCGGCCAGGCCGTGATCGGCTTCCTCCAGCCGCTCATCGACCCGGCGCTGGCCAAGGCCCTCGCGGCCCGTGGTGTCACAGCGATCAGCCTCGACGCCATCCCGCGCACGCTGTCGCGCGCCCAGACGATGGACGCCCTCAGCTCGCAGGCGAACGTCGGCGGCTACAAGGCGGTGCTCATCGCGGCGAACGCGTACCCGCGCTACTTCCCGCTGCTGACGACCGCGGCGGGCACGGCCAAGCCGGCCAACGTGCTCATCCTCGGCATCGGCGTCGCCGGCCTGCAGGCCATCGGCACGGCGAAGCGCCTCGGCGCCATCGTCCACGCCTACGACGTCCGGCCCGAGACCCGCGAGCAGGCGGAGAGCCTCGGTGCCAAGTTCGTCAAGCTCAAGACCCAGATCGACGCGACCGGCGCCGGCGGCTACGCCCGCGAGCTGACCGCCGAGGAGCGAGCGGCCCAGCAGGCCGATCTCAACGAGGCCATCGGCACGATGGACGTGGTCATCACCACCGCCCAGGTTCCGGGTCGCAAGCCGCCGGTCCTGGTGACCGCCGACGCGGTCGGCCGCATGAAGTCGGGCTCGGTCATCGTCGACATGGCGGCGTCCGCGCTCGGCGGCAACTGCGAGCTGAGCAAGGCGGGCGAGACGGTCGAGACGCCCAACGGCGTGACCATCATCGCCCCGGACAATCTGCCCGCATCGATGCCGGCCGGCGCGTCCGCCTTCTATGCGCGCAACATCTCGACGCTGCTGCTCGGGATGATCAAGGACGGCGCCCTGCACCTCGACTTCGAGGACGAGGTGACCGCCGCCACCGTCATCACCCACGACGGCAAGGTCGTGAGCGAGGCGGTCAGGAAGCTCATCGAACCCGCCCCCGAGGCGGCCGGAGGCCAGGCATGAGCCCCGAAGAGATCAAGGGTCTGCTCGAATCGCTGACCGTCTTCACCCTCGCCATCCTCGTCGGGTTCGCGGTCATCAGCAAGGTGCCGGCGACCCTCCATACCCCGCTGATGTCGGGGGCCAACTCGATCCACGGCATCGTGCTCGTGGGCGCGATGCTCATCGCCGCGGAGGCCGAGGACCCGATCAGCCAGCTCATCGCGCTCGTCGCCGTGGCGTTCTCGGCGATGAACGTCGTGGGCGGCTACGTCGTCACCGACCGGATGCTCCAGATGTTCCGCAAGAAGCCCGTCGCCCCCAAGCCGGCGGCCGACCAGGCGGAGGCGTAGGCGATGACCACCCTGGAGATCATCGAGATCCTCGTCCGCCTCGCCTGGCTGGGCGGTGCGGTCACGTTCGTGCTGGGCCTGATCCAGATGAACTCGCCCGCCACCGCGCGCAGCGGCAACCTGCTGTCGGCCGCCGGCATGGCCCTGGCCGTCGCGGCCACGGCCGTCCTGGTCCTCGCCGAGGAGCTACTGGCGCCGTCGGCCGAGGGCGTTCGCCCGGTCACGTGGTTGATCATCATCGTCGGCACCGCCATCGGTGGCGGACTCGGCCTGTACACGGCCCGGGTCGTGAAGATGACCGCGATGCCGCAGCTCGTGTCGGTGTTCAACGCCGTCGGCGGTGGCGCCGCCGCGCTGATCGGCATCGCCGAGTACCTGCATCTGCTCGAGACGGGGACCGCCGTCCGGATCGATATCCACATCTTCATCGTGCTCGACATCAACATCGGGTCGGTCACCTTCACCGGCTCGATCGTCGCCTCGGGCAAGCTCCAGGGCCTGATCCCGGGCAAGCCGATCTACGTGCCCGGCGGCCAGCTCGTGACCATCGCCCTGGCGGCGGTCACCGTCGTCGCCGCGCTCGCCCTGTTCGTCACCGGCACGCCCAGCCTCGCGCTCATGCTGCTGATCCTGGCGGCGGCGCTCGTGTTCGGCGTGACCATGACCCTGCCCATCGGCGGGGCCGACATGCCGGTCGTGATCTCGCTCCTCAACTCGTTCACCGGCACGGCCGTCGCGATGGCCGGCTTCGTGATCGCCAACGAGGTGCTGATCATCGCCGGTGCCCTCGTCGGGGCGTCGGGCGCGATCCTGACCAAGCTCATGGCCGACGCCATGAACCGGTCGGTCATGAACATCATGATCGGCGGATTCGGCGGTGGCGACGGCGAGGCGGGTGGCGCGGTCGAGGGTGGCGGGTCCGTCCGGTCCGTCGGCGTCGACGACGTCGCCATCCAGCTTGCCTACGCGCAGAACGTCATCGTCGTGCCGGGCTACGGCCTGGCCGTCGCCCAGGCCCAGCACGCCGTGCGCGAGCTGGCCGAACTCCTCGAGGAGAAGGGCGTCGAGGTCAAGTACGCCATCCACCCGGTCGCCGGCCGGATGCCGGGGCACATGAACGTGCTGTTGGCCGAGGCCAACGTCCCCTACCCCCAGCTCAAGGAGATGGAGGACATCAACCCGGAGTTCCCGCGCTGCGACGTCGCCCTGGTCATCGGCGCCAACGACGTCACGAACCCGGCCGCGCGTCGACCCGGCTCCCCGGTGTCGGGCATGCCCATCCTGGACGTGGACCAGGCGAAGTCGATCGTCGTCATGAAGCGGTCGATGGGCCGCGGCTACGCCGGCATCGACAACGAGCTGTACACGAACGACAAGACGGGCATGTTCTTCGCCGACGCCAAGGAGGGCCTGGCCGCGCTCATCGCGGCGGTCAAGGGCCTCTAGCCGCTCGACTCTCCGACGCGCAGCGCGACCGGCCAGCGCCATCGACCCTCGGGTCGGCGACTGCCTCGTTCGTCCGGGATGCACGCGCTGGCGCCGGGGCGGCGCGCGGGGAGACCCGCCCGGCGCGCGGTCCGTCAGGCGCTCGGCACCACCGCGGCGGTGCGCGGCGCGGCCAGGACGTCGCCGATCACCAGCGGGGCGAGCGTGCCGAGCGATTCGGCGACGACGATCGCGTCGTCACCGGCCTGCAGCACGAAGTCGGCGGGCGGGTTGACGAAGGCGTGCCCGCCGCGGTTGACCGACAGGAGCGTGGCCCGGTGCTCGGTCCGCAGGCGCGCCGCGACGGCGTCGATCGACAGGCCGATGAAGTCGTCCGGCAGCCCGATGCGATACAGCTCCGACCCCTCGCCGCCGGACACGATGTCGGTCACGATCGAACTGAGGCCCGGGTACAGGGCCGTCCGCGCCAGGAGGTGGGCGGAGACCTTCGATGTGACCAGCAGCTCGTTGACGTCGGCCCGCCGGAAGTGAGCCTCGTGCTTGGGGTTGTTGACCTCGGCCACGGTGCGCACCCCCGGCGCGGTGTGCTCGATGGCCATGACCGTCAGGATCGAGCGCATGTCGGCGTCGTCGGAGCGGTCGCGCGGGAAGATGAGGGCGACCGAGGCCTCCCGGAGGCCGGCGCGCAGCAGGTCCTCCTCGCTCGTGGCGTCGCCGCGCACGAAGTACACGCCGTCACCGGCCGGGTTCTTGTCGAGGTCGGCGATGAGGACGACCTTGTGCCGATAGTCGTCGCCGCGCAGCTCGGCGATCAGGTCGCGCGCAGTGCTGTTCCAGCCGCACACGACGATGTGGTCCCTATACCCGGATGCACCCAAACCCTGGCCCTCCTTGAGCAGGAAGTCGATGACCATCGCGACGAGGGCGCCGGTGATCATGCCGAGCATGGCGACGCCGAACAGGATGAGCAGCCAGCCGACGATCCGCCCGGCCGGGGAGGTGACGAACGTCGAGTCTCCCTGGCCGAGCACCGTGGCGATGCCCCAGTTGAACGAGTCGAACACCGATTCGAACGTCCACGGCTTCTCGAGCAGGGTGATCACGAGCGCCGCGACGGCGACGAAGGCGATGATGCCCTGGGCCAGCGACAGGAAGAACCGCCGATCGAGCTGGCCGCCGACGCGCCGGATGTGCCACGCGACACGACGGATCAGGGGCGAGGCGAGCACCGGCAAGGCGATCGTCGGCGTGGGGACTCGGGCCATGGCCTCGATCGTGCCACATCGGCGTCGGCGAACGCCAGCCGGGATCGCGCCCTCAGGCCGATCCGGGTTCCGGCCCGGACACGTCCACGATCTCGGCGGCGAGACTCGCCACCAGGTCGGCCGGCGCGAGGTGCACGTTGACCCCGAAGTCGCCGCCGCCGACGGCCACGACCTCGTGTTCGAGCGTCGCCGCGTCGACGATGACCGGCCACGCCCGCGCGGCGCCGTATGGGGTGATGGTGTAGCGCTCGTAGCCCGTCGCGAGGCGGGCTTCCTCGGCGTCGGGCAGGGTCAGGCGGCGCACGCCGAGGTGCGCCCGCAGCCGGGGCCAGTCGAACCGGCGGCCGGCCGGCACGAGCACGAACACGTAGTCGTCGTCGCCGCGGCGGACCACGAGCGTGCGCAGCAGCGCACCGACGGGGATGCCCTGGAGCTCGGCGCTGTGCTCGGCGCTCGACGCGCGCTCGGTGCGCACGACGCGGAACGGGATCGCGGCGGCGGACAGCGCGTCGATGGCCGGGGTGCTCGGTGCGTCGCTCATCGGCGGATGCTACCGCCCCGGACATGACGAGACCCGGAGGGAGGTCTCCGGGTCTCGAATGAGGACGGTCCCCGACCGGATGGGCTCCGGCCAGGGATCGGTCATGGTGTGGTCGTTACCAGCGACGGCCCGCGGCGAGGGTCAGGGCGATGGCCACGAGGGGGCCGATCGTGACGGCGAGGCGCCAGAGGCGGAAGGCGAGGGTCGAATGCATGTCATCGGCTCCGGTGACAGGAGGCCATGGGCGGCGCTCCAGAAGCGGACCGTGAGCCTAGTGGGCCATCCGTCCATCCGACAATCCGGACGATGGTACCGGGGGGTCCTGGGTCCCTGGTACTGGTGCCGGCTCATCCACGTCGTTCGCGGTAGATTCCGGTGGACACCACGAGCGCGGCCATCCACGCCACCACACGAGGTTCCACCGTCCATGCGACCCGCCCGCCTGCTTCCCTTCGCCCTGCTCCTCGCGGCCGCCGTCGCGGTCGCCGCCTGCGCCGGCTCCACCCCCGGCTGGACCTACGCGCCGGCGCCGTCGATCACCCCACCACCGAGCGTCGAGCCGTCGGCGGAGCCGAGCGCCGAGCCGAGCGCCGAGCCGAGCGCACCCGCCTCCGACGCGCCCACGGGTGAGCCGTCCGCCGCCCCGTCCGGCGACGTCGCCGTCCTCGACATCGCGGCGCTGAACATCGCGTTCGACACCGACGCGCTCAGCGCTCCGGCCGACCAGCCGTTCCAGATCCGCTTCGCCAACAACGACGCAGGGATCCCGCACAACGTCGAGATCCGGGACGGCGCCGGCGCGAGTGTCTTCCTGGGCGACATCTTCAACGGCGTCGAGACCCGGACCTACGACGTCCCCGCGCTCGCCGCCGGCACCTACCAGTTCCTGTGCACGGTCCATCCGAACATGGTCGGCACGCTGACCGTCGGCGGCTGATGCCCGGCAGCCGGCGGACCCGCGGAGCGAGATGACCCAGCCCGGCGACCAGCTCTGCTACACGGACGCGTACGCGTTCTCGACGGAGGCGTCGGTCCGCCACGTCGAGGTCGGGGACGCGACGCTCGTCGTCCTCGACCGGACGGTCGCCTACCCCGGTGGTGGTGGACAGCCGTCGGACCGCGGCGTCATCCTGCGGGCCGGTGACGGGCGGACCTGGACGATCCGCGGCGCGCGCAAGGTGGACGGCGACATCGTCCACGAGCTCGAGCCGACCGACGGGGACCCTCCGGCCGTCGGTGACGCCGTGCGGATCGATCTCGACGCCGCACGCCGTCTGGCGCTGATGCGCACGCACACCGCGCTCCACGCCCTGTGCGGTGTGGTCTGGAGGGACTACGGGGCCCTCGTGACCGGCGGCAACATGGAACCCGGCAGCGGGCGCATGGACTTCGAGTTCGAGCGCATGGGCGGCGACCTCGTCGACGCCATCGAAGCCGCCGTCAACACCGAGCTCGCCGCCGGCCGCGAGGTCCGCGTGGACTTCAAGCCGCGCGACGAGGCATTCGCCATCCCCGACCTCATCCGGACGAAGGTGAACCTGCTGCCGGCCGGGATCGACGTCATCCGCACGATCGAGATCGTCGGGCTCGACCTCCAGGCTGACGGCGGCACGCACGTCTCGAACACGTCCGAGGTCGGCCGGATCCGCGTCACCGGCTACGAGTCCAAGGGCCGCATCAACAAGCGCATCCGCATCGCGCTGGAGGACCCGAGCACCTCGTAGGCTTCGCGCCCGCGGGCGGTATGATGCCGCCGCCGCGGAACCGGCATCACCTGGCTTGCGTCCCGTCAGCGCCGCCCGCGAGCGGCCCCGAGCACGCGCGACATCGCGTGCGGATCGAAGCGCGAAGGTGGGGACCACCATGACGACGCTCGTCCAGCGGAGCGGCTGGCTCCGCATCCTCATCTCGATCACGGTCGCCTCGGCGCTCGTCGCCGGGTGTGCCGGCAGCGCGGCCCTCGCGCCCTCGGTGGGCGAGGGCGGCGGCCAGGGCGCCCCGAGCGCCGCCCCGGCGCCGCCCGTCGACGAGGGCGTGGGGCGAAGCGACGACCAACCGCCGCTCTCGGCGCCGCTGCGCGAGGACCTCAAGGTCGTGTACACGGGCTCGCTCGAACTCGTCGTGGACGACCTGGCGGGGGCCCTCGCCCGGGCCAGGAGCGCCGTGCTCGCGGTCGGCGGCTACGTCGGGGCCTCGTCCGAACGCAACGACGACCAATACTCCGTGGCGACCATCACCTATCGCATCCCGGCCGAGCGCTGGGACGAGACGGTCGACACCTTGCGCGGCATCGCGAGCAGGGTCGTCGGCGGCGAGACGCAGGCCACCGAGGTCGGCAGCCAGATCGTGGATCTCGAGGCGCGACTCCGGAACCTGCGCGCCAGCGAGGCCGTGCTCGTCGAGATCGCGAGCGGCACCGGCAAGGTCAGTGACCTGCTCGAGGTCCAGGCGCGGATCACCGAGGTCCGCGGCGAGATCGAGCGGATCGACGCGCAACGAGCCCAGCTCGAGGACCAGGTCGCCTATGGCACGCTCGTGACGACGTTCGGGACCGAGATCGCGCAGGTCCAGCAGACCGCCAAGGACTGGGACCCGGCCAAGGACGTCGACGGCGCGACGGCCGCCCTGATCGAGGCGGGCCAGGTCATCGTGTCCGGCGCGATCTGGTTCGGGATCGTCTGGCTCCCGGTGATCCTCGTCCTGGTGGCGCTTGCGCTCCTCGTCCGCTGGACGTACCGCCGCATCGCGCCGCGCTTCCAGCGCGCCCGTCCCACAGCCCCGGCCGGCCCGGTCCAGGGCTGGGGTGGCGGCGAGGGCTGACCGCGGCAGGAGCGAACGACGGGCCGCTCAGTCCTCGGTCAGGCCGAGGCGGATGGCCACGGTGGCCGCCTCCACGCGACCGCTCACCCCGAGCTTGCTCAGGATGTTGCCGACGTGGACGCCGACCGTCTTCTGGCTGATGAACAGCCGCTCGCCGATCTCGCGGTTCGTCCGGCCGCGGGCGATCTCGGCCAGCACCTCGCGCTCGCGCGCGCTCAGGCCGAACGTGTCGCGCCGCGGCCGGTCCTCCTCGGCCGCCACGACCGTCCGCACGATGGCAGCCCCCGGCGAGTCCGCGGCGGCGACCGCCGAGGCGACCGTGGTGCCGTGGCCGCTCGATCCACCCGTCGGCACCGAGCGCGACCCGCTCGCCCCGTGGCGGACGTCCGGCGCGAAGACGCCGACCAGCGGGCGCTCACGGTCATCCGGCGCCCGCAGCCGTTCGTCCACCTCCGGCGGGAGCGCGATGAGCGCCCGGCCGGCGAGGTCGCGCAGCGCCCGCAGCAGTGGCCTGGCGTCCAGGGTGAGGGCGATCTCGACCGCCTCCAGGAGCGGCGGCCTGGCGGGCGGGCGGCCCGCTCGACCCGCGCCGGACCCCAGCCGGGCGGCCGCCTCGCGCGTGCGGGCGCGGGCGACTTCGTACGGGATGCCGAGACCCTCCCAGCAGCGGGCGACGTCCGCCCAGGCGTCCGGATCGTCGCGCCCTTCCAGGCGTCGGCGGTGCGCTCGCGCCGTCGCGAGGTAGGCATCCGCCAGGCGTCGTGACCCGATGCTCGGGGCGACGCCGTGACGTCGCACGATGGCCTCGGCCGCCTCGAGGACCCGCTGGGCCCGCTCGCGTGCGGCGGCCAGACCGGCCAGGTCTCGACGACGCTGGGAGGCCGCCGCCGCCACCGCGTCGACCTCCACGACGGCGGCCGCGGCCCGCGCGGCCAGGATCCAGTCCTCCGTGTCGCCCATCAGGGCCCACGCCCGGTCCGTCGCACGTCGGGCATCGGCCACGTCGCCGCGCCACAGGGCGAACGAGGCCGCCGCGAGGTGCAGCGGGACGGCCTGCTGGGCGTCACGCACCGCCTCGAGCTCGAGCAGGGTCTGGCCGAGCAGGCGTCCGGCGGACTCGCCGGCCGACAGCTCGATCTCGACCGTCGCCAGCGAGACCATCGTGTTCAGGAAGTTGACCCCGGCTGGCAGCCACTCGAGGGCGGTCAGGCTGAGCGCCTGGGCCTCGCGCCAGCGACCGAGCAGGTACAGGGAATCGGCGGCGTTGCCGCGCAGGATGTTGCCGTAGACCGCCTCCACGCCCGCGACGCGAGCCGCCTCGATGCCCTCGACCGCCACGGCGACCGCCTCCTCGTGGCGCCCGGCGAGGTCGAGCACGGTCGTCAGGTTCGCGTAGACCCGGAAGCGCTCGTCGATGTCGCCCAGCGCCTCGGCCATGGCCATCGCCCGGCGCAGGGTCGCGATGGCGGCGTCGGGGTCGTCGCGCCAGCCGAGGATGACGCCGTGGGTCGTCGTCGCGTGGAGCTCCCACAGCGTCGCCGGCGGATCGCACGCACGGGCGACCTTGATCGCCTCCCGGGCCAGGCGTTCCGCGTCGGCGAACCTCCCGTCGAGCATGCGCACCTGGGCAAGACCGGCGACCACTCGCGCCCGAGCCTCCGACGGGCCGGGCGGCACCAGGTCCACCGCCCGGCGGCGCGCCAGGAGGGCGCCGTCGGCGTCGCCGGCCACGCGCCGGAACTGGCCCAACCGGTCATGGATCAGCCCGAGCCGGACACGATCGGCCGGATCGGTCGTGGCGATGGCCGCCTCCAGGTGCGCGACGGCCCGCTGGACCCGGCCGCCGGCGAACGCCGCCTCGGCGGCCCGCGTGCCGAGCTCGACCGCCGCGCCGGTCCCACCGGGCAGGACGTCCGAGCGCCGCCGCCCGCCCGACGCGGGGATCGTGCCCGTCACCCCGATCGCGATCTCGAGCGCGCGCAGCTCGTCGTCGGGGGCGTGCACGCCGGCAGCCTCGCCGGCCGCCGCGAGCGCGGCGCGCCCGGCCGCGACCGGGTCGAGGGCCAGGCGATGGTGGTGGATCCCGATGAACGGGTCGTCGGCGAGGGCCTGGGCCACGGCCCGGTGGTGGCGCACGCGCACGGCCGGCAGCAGGTCGGCCTCGACCGCCTCGCCGACGAGCTCGTGGCGGAGCTCCAGGGTCCGCCCGTCGACGACCACGAAGCCATGCTCGATGGCCTCCTCGAGACCCGCCGTGAGATCGGCGTCGAGCACGCCGTCGCCTCGTCGGGGCCCCGAGGAGGAGCGCGGCGGGGCGCTCGGCCGATCCGCCTCGAAGGCGGCGGCGATCGCGGCCAGCGTGCGGCGATCGATGGGCCTGCCGACGGCCGCCAGCAGGCGGGCGACCCGCCGGCATTCCGGCGAGCGGACCGCGAGGCGGGCCAGCACGAGGTCGCGGAATGCAGCCGCGAGCGACACCGTCGGCAGTTCGCGGCGCGCGGCCAGCAGCTCCTCGGCCATGAGCGGTCGGCCGCCCGAGCGCTCGACCACGACGACGAGGACGCTGGCCGACGGCCGCTCGCCCTCGATGGCCTCGACCAGCCGGGCCAGCTCGTCGCGGCCCAGCGGGCCGAGCGTGAGGTGCGCGGGCGGGCGGACCGAGGCGTCGAGCGCACGAACGTCGACGGCCCACGGGTCGTCGCGGCGGACCGCGTCCCCCTGATAGGTGCCGACCACGGCCAGGCGCTGATGTCGCGCGATCCTGGCGAGGAAGGCGACGAGCGATCGGGTACCGCCGTCCGCACGATGGAGATCCTCGATGGCGAGCAGGACCGGCCGATGCTCGGCCAGCCGACCGACGACGCCCAGGATCCCCTCGAGCAGCCGCGCCTGCCGCCGCTCGGGGACGGTCCGCAGGCCGGAGGTGGAGCCCGCTCCGAGCCTGGCGGCGACCTCGGGGAGCAGCAGCGCGAACTCGTCCCAGGCGGTCCCGAGCACGAACGCGAGGTCGTCGTCCGGCAGGTCCGCCAGGACCGGGCGAAGGGCCCGGACCACGGGGCCGTAGGGCCGGTCCGTGCCCCGGCCGTGCACCTTCCCGCGCAGGACGAGCATCGGGGTCTCGAGCGCGCCGACCCGCCGCACCGCCTCGTCGATGAAGCGCGTGGCCCCCGCGCCAGCCGTGCCGTCGATGAGCAGCGCGCCGGCATCGCCGGCGGCGGCCGAGCGGAGCACGGACGCAAGCGTCCCGAATGCATCCTCTCGCCCGACGAACCGCGCGCTCGTGAGCCTGGCAGGCATGGCCCATTCTAGGCTGCGCCCGGTCGCGCCGGATGCATCCGGACGGCGCCACGCTGCGTATCCGAGGGCGTGCACGCACCGGACGCCTCGCCGGCGATCGCCAGCGGCTACGCTCCGCGGTGTGACCGACGGACCCCGCCCGCCCCACCCGCGCAACGACCTGAACGACCTGTCCGGTGAGGAGTGGCTGTACTTCACCAAGTCGGTCCTGTTGACCGCCTACCCGTCCGAGCTCGGGCATGCGGCGCGCCGGGCACACGGGGCCAACAAGCCGCCGCGCCTGATGGCCCGCCTGATCGAGTTCTTCTCGCGGACCGGCGAGCTCGTGCTCGACCCGTTCGCCGGGGTGGGCGGCACGCTCCTCGGTGCGGCCATCGCGCGCGGCCCCCGACGCGCCATCGGCATCGAACTCGACGAGCGCTGGGTCCGTATCTACGAACAGGTCGTCGCGGCCGCGACGGCGGAGCGCGAGGGCCTGGGCCCACGGCTCGCCGACCTCGGCACGGCCGATCCCGGGCCGCCGCGCGGCTTCGATCCGTCCGGCCTGCGGATGCAGCACGGCGATGCCCTGTCGGTCCTCGCCACGCTCGCCGACGAGTCGGTCGACGCCGTCCTGACCGACCCGCCGTACAACATCCAGCTGCCGCTGACGATGGCCGGCGGGCCCCTCGCGGCCACGCACGCCAACCGGCGGACCGACTACGCGATGGTCAGCGCCGACCCGGCGGATCTCGCCAACGCCCCGGACTACGCGACCTTCCTCGACCGGATGGAGGCCGTGCTGGGCGAGCTGCGACGGGTCCTGCGCGAGGGGCGCTATGCGGTCGTGATCGTGCGCGACGCGTACCAGGGCGGCCGTTACCAGTTCGTCGGATCAGACCTCGCAGCGCGCGCCGACGCGGTCGGGCTCGTGCCCAAGGGGGACATCATCTGGCACCAGGCCGGGACCCGGCTCCGCCCGTACGGCTATCCGCGGGCGTTCGTCCCCAACATCACCCACCAGCACGTACTCGTGTTCCGGCGCGAGTCGCCCCGCCCGCGCCGGGCGCCCAGGGCGGGCGACGCGTGAGCGTCGTCCGCGCTCGAGTCTAGGTGCGGCGGCGACGCTCGAGGTAGGCGGACAGGACGTCGCTGTCGACGTCCTCGCCCATCGTCCAGGTATCGGCGGCAGCCGGCATGGTCGCGCTGGCCGACCCGTTCGGCGCCTCCTCGACGAAGTCGCCCAGCGTCATCTTGTGGATCCAGCCCTGGCTCCCGTCGGGGCACAGCACGAGGCGGTAGGCCCCGCGCGACGCAAGGACCTGCACCTCATCGCCCTGGTCGAGGAACCCGATCTCGCTCCCGCGGAGCTCGTCGGGCGTGTCCAGCAGCCGGACCAGGCTGTAGCCGATGTAGCGCCGCTCCCGGCCATGCAGCGGTCCCACCAGGCCGTGGTCGAAGGTGAGGCGCGGCGCCACGGCGCCATCGCGGACGGGGTCGGCCCGACGCGCCTCGAGCAGGGACGGGCGGCGCCAGCGCGGCATGTCGAGCTCGGCGTCAGTCGGGGTCGGGGCGGCGACCACGGCCACGGACCCGTCGGGCAGCACGGTCGGCGAGGCGAGGTAGCCCGACGCCGCGTTCCCCGCCATCACCTCGTCCGACTCGGGCTGCTCGCCGGCTCGACGGCGACGGCCGAACAGGCTGAACGCCATCGCGGCGCCGACGATCGTCGTGGTCGCGGCCGCGGTCATGACCAGGCTCAGCGGCGCGATCGCGGGACGCCCGAGCGCCACGGTCCCGATCGTGCCGACGACCGCGTGAAGGGAGCTGTCGCCTCCGCTGGCCGGCCCACGCGGTGCGGTGCCGCCTCCTCCCGCGCCACCCGGTGCGCCGCCTGCGCCCGGGGCGGCACCCGGGGCGGCAGCCGGGGCGGCACCCGGGTCGGCGCTGCCGCCCGGCAGCCAGGCCACCGTCCCGTCGGTGGGGGTCGGCGCCCCGGCGGCGTCGGTCGGGTTCGGCCCCCCGTCCGGCGAGCCGGCGCCGTCGGGGTCGGGTGTCGCCTGGTGCGTGGCGCCCGGGCCCGGGATCCCCGGACCCACCGTCGCGTCGGTCGTCGGCGACGGGGTCGGCTTCGCGGTCGCGACGGCGGTCGCCGTCGGCGCGGCCGTGGGCTTCGCCGTCGGCGCGGCCGTGGGCTTCGGGGTCGGCGCGGCCGTGGGCTTGGGAGTCGGCTGGGGCGTGGGCCCGGGGGTGGGCGTGGCGGGCAGCACGACCGTGACCGTCCCGCCCTCGAGTCGGTCGCCGAAGCGGTCGCGGCTCATGCCCTCGAAGACGACCGCGTGGGTCCCGACCGGCAGGGTGCCGCTCCAGGTGAGCCGGACCTCGCGCTTCCAGTCCTCGGCGCCGCTGACCCGCATGTCGTGGGTCCGGCCCGCGACCGTCACCCGCACCCAGTCGGCCGGCGAGCCCTCCCTGTTCCGGTACGTGACCGCGAAGGTCACGGTCTGGGTGGGCGTGGCGGATCGCGGCGAGACCGATGGGTCGCTCAGCCGAGTCGGGCCGGCGGCGGCCCGGACCGGTGCGATCGCCCCGAGGAGCACGATGGCCACGACGGTCGCGACCGTCACGGCCCGCCACGCGGCGGCGCGGACGACCGGCTGCCGCCAGGAGGGGCGGCTCCATGCACGCTGGGCCGGGGGCGAAGTCACGATGTGGCAGGTCCTGGCGCTGTCCGGATGCTGGGACCGGATCCTGCCCGCGAGGATGCCCGTGGTGGCCGTGCCCGGCAATGGTACGGGGGTCCCGACGCGGGCCGCCGACCGGTGTCCGGACGCCCCCGGGTTCGGTGCGCGGCCGCATCGCAGCCGCGACAGGCCGGACGACTGCGGTGTACTGCGGAGTAGCCGATGGGCCCTCCAGCGGGTCCGTGGTACCCCCGTCGCGCCATTGGCTGCGCGGCCGATCCGCGCGAGGATAGGGCCATGCAGCCCGTCAGCGTGCCTCGCCTCGCCTCGCCCCGCGTCCTCGCCGCGATCATGGGGCGAGCGGTCGTGGCCACGCTGCTCGTGGCCGTCGGCCTGGCCGCCGGCTACGCGGCATTCGCCACGCCACTCCTGTCGCAGGCCGTGCCGGCGGGACGGCCGGACGGGATGCAGCTGGTGGCGGGCATGGCGCTCTGGGCCGCGGCCCTGGTGGCCCCGGCCGGATCGATCCTGGTCGGGGTCCACCGGCTGGCCCGCGACCTCGCGGCCGTGCGCGCGCAGGGCCGCCACCGCTCCCCCCTGGTGCGCGCCCTGGGCGACCTGCCGCAGGACACGCTGGCGGCCTCCGGTCTGGTCCTGCCGGACGGCCGGACGGTGTCCGACCTCGTCGTCGGTCCGTTCGGGGCAGCCGTCATCCGCGAGCTGCCGCCGGCCGACCTGACGCGCGTCCGGGCCGGGCGCTGGGAGCTGCGCACGACGCGCGGCTGGATGCCTCTCGAGAGCCCGCTCGATCGGGCGGCGCGCGACGCCGAGCGGGTGCGCCGCTGGTTCGGTCACGACGACACCGACTTCGTGGTCAAGGTCTACGCGGCCGTGGTCGGACCGGACCCGGTCATCGAGCGCACGGCGGCATGCGCCGTCCTCACCCCAGACCGGCTCGGCCCGTGGATCGCCGCGCTCCCCGTTCAGCGCAGCCTGACCGAGGGACGTCGCGAGCGGATGGTCGAGCAGGTGCGCTCCGCGGTCCAGTGAGCGGCCGCGGTCCAGTGAGCGGCCGCGAGCGCCGGGATCGGCGGGATCGCGCGGTGGTGTGGTAGGGGAGCCAGGACTCGAACCTGGAACCAGCGGGATATAAGCCCGCCGCTCTGACCGTTGAGCTACTCCCCCGCCGGACCGAGGGGCGCGTCGGCCCCGCGGGACGCGTCGATGCTACACCCGCCGCGCGGGTCGGTCGCCGTGCCCCCAGGGGCCTCGGTCAGTCGCTCCCGAGGAGCCGACCGGCGATCGCGCGCAGGTTCAGGGGCCTCGGGCGGAGCGACGGCCGCGCGTCGTCGCCATCGGACCCCGAGCCGCCATCGATGACCGCGCCGCCGGGCGCCCAGGCGCGCGCCGGCAGGCGCTCGACGAACTCCTGTTCGTCGTCGTTGCGGAAGGCCTCGATCGGCAGGTCGTCCGGATCGAACGGCCGCGGGCGGGCGGGGGCGGGGGCGGTCGGTCGAGCGTAGGCCGGCGCTCCGTAGAGCTTCGGCAGCGCGACATGCTGCTCTTCAGTCGACACGCGCGGAACCTCGGAGATGCGGAGGTCGATGCGGGCCGGATACTCGGCACCCCATCGGGATGATAGCCACCGCAGGGTACCGCGGAATGGTACGGATGGGCCAGTCCCCGAGGCCGCTTGGCACCGGGAACCGGTGCGTCCGGACACCACGCGAACGAACCCCGCGAGTCAGCTCAACCGAGCAGCGGGCGCACGATCTGGGTGGCCACGACCATCACGAGGTAGGCGATCGGGACGGCGGCGAAGAAGCCCAGTGCGGCGCTCCAGCCGCTCCGGCGCCGGACCCCGGTCGGTCCCGAACCGGTCGGTTGCGGCACGACCAGGTAGGTCACGACGCTGCCCGCCAGCAGCACGACCGCCAGGTACCCGGCGATCGCCAGCACGCGCAGGTCGCCCCCGGGCAGTGTCGCGCCGCGGCTGAGGGCCACGTCGTAGGCCAGGTAGGCGACGGCCAGCACGACCGCGATGACGAGGCTGGACAGGACTGCCCGGACGACCGGTCGCGGCGCGCGCCGGAACTGGCGCCAGCGCACCTCGGCCCACGAGCGCTGTCGGACGGGTGGGGTCATCGCGGCGCCCGCTCAGCCGAGCAGCGTCAGCGACCGACGCGGCGGGACCGTCTCCGGCGTGTGGGCCGCCAGCAGGGCGACGCACGACGCCACGCGGTCGATCTCCTCCTCGGTCGTGAAGCAGGCGACGCTCAGGCGGACCGCCTCGACGAGCGGGATCGTCCGCGTGACGGCGAAGACGCGCGCGCCCAGCTCCTCGAAGACCGCCTGGGCCGACCAGCCGTCGACCCGGAAGCTGACCAGGCCGGCCATCGCGTGCCGTGGCGTGACGACCGTGACGCCCCGGATGGCCGACAGCCGGTCATGGGCGGCCACGGCCATCGCCGCCCCGCGGGCGTGGATCCAGTCGAGGCCGACGAACATGCTCAGCCAGCCGATCGAACGGGCCATCCCGACGATGGACGGCCGGTGCCAGCTCGTGCCCTCGTAGCGGCGCGCGCTGGCCCACGGGATACCCGTCCCCGACGCGTCCCAGCGCTCGAACGTGTAGTGCCCGGCGTACGTCGGCGCGAGGCGCTCGCGGGCGGCGCGGGTCACCGCGACGGCCCCGGTGCCCTCGGGGCCCATCAGCCACTTCTGGCCCGGGATGGCGTACACGTCGGCGCCGGTCGCCGCGAGGTCGACCGGGATCGCCCCGGCGCTCTGGGCGCCGTCGACCACCACGAGGGCATCGCGGGCGTGCGCCATGGCCGCGATCTCGGCGATCGGCAGCAGCGCGCCGGTCGCCCACAGGACGTGCGACAGGGAGACCAGTCGCGTCCGGGCGTCGATGGCGGCGTCGAAGGCGGCCAGGATCCGGTCTCGGTCGTCGCCCAGCCCGACGTCGACGATGCGCAGGTCCGCACCGCGCCGATCGCGCAGGACGTACAGCGGTCCCATGCCCCCCGGATGCTCGAGGTTCGTGGTCACGATGTTGTCGCCGGGCGCCAGGTCGATGCCCCACGCGCCGATGTTCATGCCGTCGGTCGTGGCATGGGTCAGGGCGATGTCGTCCACATCGGCGGTGAGGACGGCGGCGACGGCCGCCCGGGCCTCGTCGAGGCGCTGCAGCAGTTCGTGGTAGTAGTCGATGTGGGCGCGGCCGGTGCGAAGCTCGTACTCGGCCATCTCGGCCATCGCCGCAGCGGTCTCGGCCGGCAGCGGGCCGACCGAACCGGTGTTGAGGTAGATCCCGGCGGACAGGGCCGGGAGCGCGGCGCGGACGGTCGCCAGCCTGTCGGCATCGTCTCGGTCGGGGGGGAGCACGGCCGTATCATAGCCACGATGTCCGGCCTGGCCCGTCCCGAGCACCTCGCCACCACCGACTGGCTGACCGAACGACTCGGGCGGGCGGAGGTCCGCGTCATCGACGCACGATGGCGCCCGGACGGATCCGCCGCGACGACCTTCGCCGAGGGCCACATCCCGAGCGCCGTGCCGGTCGACTGGCGCGAGGACGCGGTCGACGTGACCGAGGCCGGCGACACCCTGCGACTGGCCTCGGCGGCTCGCATCGCCACGCTGGCCGAGCGCGCCGGCATCGGCGACGGCAGCACCGTGGTCCTGTACGACGACACGCAGAGCCTGTACGCCGCCCGGCTGTGGTGGACGCTGCGTGCCTACGGGCTCGAGTCGGTCCGCATCCTCGACGGCGGCTACCCGGCCTGGACGGGGGCCGGCCTGCCCATCGAACGGGGGCTGGGCCAGGCGGTGGACGGCGGCGGCTTCACGCCGCGCGGGCCCAACGCGATGCACCTGACCACCAACGGGGTGCGTGGGCTGCTGGGAAGCCCCGACGTCATGCTGCTGGATGCCAGGGCCCCGGCGGAGTACCGTGGCTTCGAGGGCAACACCCTGCGGCTCGGCCACATCCCGGGCGCGATGAACGTGCCGGTCGGGGCGATGCACGAGCCCGGCACGCAGCGGCTGCGCGACGGCGATGCGCTGCGGGCTCGACTCCACGCGGCCAACGTGAGCCGCGGGCGTCGGATGGTGACCTACGATGGATCGGGCGTGGCCGCGGCCAAGCTCGCGTTCATCCTGACCGTCCTGGGCCACGAGGACGTCGCGGTCTACGACGGGGGCTGGGCCGAGTGGGGCAACCGCCTGGACCTGCCGGTCGACCGGTAGCCGGCCCCGCCGGGATCAGGCGGGCTCGGGCCCGGGGGCGTCGGTCGCGTCACGCTCGGTCGCCGCACGCTCGGTCGCCGCACGCTCGGTCGCCGGGCGATCGAGGCCGGCCCACGGATCCACCTCGCGGTACGGCGTCAGGATCTGCGCCCGGGCGTGGTTGACCGCCAGTATCGCGCTCGTGACCCGCGCCTCGCCGAGCGCGTCCGACCAGAACGCGGCATCGGTCACCGGCAGGAACGAGCCGACGAGCTCGCGCAGCGCCGCGCGCAGGTCGCGTTCGGGCATCAGGTGGATGTGGCCGGTCACGCTGAACGGCGGGACCGCGATCATGGCGACCTCGGGGATCTTCGGGGTGCGCAGCTCGGGTACCGGCTCGACCGAGCTGTCCGCCACGGCGAACAGGACCGAGGCGAGGTTGATCTGGGCGTACTCGGCCGTCGAGGTCTTGCCGTGGGGACCGAACTCATCGACCGTCACGTCCGACAGCACGAGGAACGGGTCCTCCGCCTGGTTGAGGATGTCGGTGACGCGCCGCTGGCGCGTCTCGGCCGACCCTCGGATGACGAACGCGTCGGTGTACAGCGTCAGGTGGACGATGCGCTGCGTGCTGCCGAACTCGTACATGCCCCGAGGATAGCCGTCCCGGCCGATGCGCGGGAGGTCAGCCCGGGGTGGGCGGCACGGTCCTCGCGCCCGCCGTCACGAGCAGCTCGCTGCCCTGCTGGAGACCCTCGTACAGCGCGGTCACCGTGGCCACCGTGTCGATCTCGTCGGGCGACTTGTCCTGGCGCAGGGCGTGGATCCGCGGGAAGCGCAGGCTGAACCCCGAGGCGTGACGCTTGCTGCGGACGATGACGTCGAAGGCGATCTCCACGACGACGCTGGGCTCGACCTGGCGATAGCGTCCGAAGCGGGCGATGGTGTGCGCCTCGAACCACGCGGTCATCTCGGCGATCTCCGCGTCGGTCAGGCCGCTGTACGCCTTGCCGATGGTGACCAGCTTGCCGGTCGCCTCGTCGCGGACCGCGAAGGTGTAGTCGCTCAGGACGCCGTGGCGCCTGCCGTGGCCCACCTCGACGCCGACCACGACGCAGTCGATGGTGGCCAGCGCCTTCTTCATCTTCAGCCAGCCGAGGCCGCGCCGGCCGGGTGAGTAGCCGCTGTCCGGGTCCTTGACCATCAGGCCCTCGTTGCGTCGCTCGCGCGCCGCGCTGAACGCCCGCTCGAGCGCGTCCGCATCGGCAGCGACGCCGAGGTGCGAGCGCAGGAAGCGGCCTCCGTCCGCCACGCTCGGGAGCTCGAGCGCGTCCAGCCGGCGCCGCCGCTCGCGCAGGGGCAGGCGCAGCAGGGGCTCGACCGCGCCGTCGCGATCGGCGTCGGCACCGGCCCTGCCCCCGCCGACGGCCAGGAGGTCGAAGGCGACGTAGATGACCGGGACCTCGGTCCGGATGGCGTCGCTCGGGTCCTTGCGCCCGAGCCTCGCCTGGAGGCTGATGAAGGGCAGGATGAGGCCGTCCCGGTAGCCCAGGATCTCGCCGTCGATGACGGCGTCCCAGGGCGACTCGCGGGCGGCTTCCACGACCTCCGGGAACTGGCCGCTGATGTCGTGCAGGTCGCGCGAGTAGAGGCGGACGTCGGTGGCGCGCTTGTGCAGCTGCGCCCGAATGCCGTCGTACTTGTCCTCGACCCAGACCTCGTCGCCGAGGCGGCGGATGATCTCGTCGGCGTCCTCCGCCGGGGAGGCGAGCATGAACTTGAGCGGATGGAACAGGGCGAGCTCGGCCGTGGCCAGCGCGTCGGTCGCGGCCAGGATCGCGACCCGCCCGATGTCGCCGGTGAGCATGCCGGCCCACTTCACGTCGTCGAGCGGCCGATCGAAGGCGGTGGCGATGGCAGCCTCGACCAGGCCCTCGCGCAGGCCGATGCGCAGGTCGCCGGACAGGACCTTGACGATCGCCTTCGCCGTGGGCGGATCGCTCCGGGCGATGAGGCCCCGGAAGATCGCCGCCTTGGCGGCCGGGCCCCGGGCGAGCTCGATGGCATGGAACGCGGCGGCCACCTCGGGGAGCGTCGGGGCGGTCTCGGGCGGCGGTGCGTGCCCGGCCCCGGCCAGGACGTCCTCGACCGCCAGACCCAGGTCGGAATGGCGGTCGTAGGCCGCGCCCATCGCCGCGCGGTCCACGCCGGCGACCTCGGCGACGGCCGCCGCGATGGCCGACCAGCCGATGCCGGCCGATCGCTGGTCCGCCTCCGCGAACGGTCGACCGGTCAGGAAGGTGGCCGCGATGGGCAACTCGTCGGACCCGAGACCGCGCAGGTAGTCGGCGAGGATGGCCGTCTTCTCGGAGGTCCGCGTCGTGGCGGCGACGCGCTCCGCGATCTCGCTCCAGCGGCGCATTGGCGGGATGGTATACGGTTCCGCGCATGGTGCCCCGCGCCTGGTTCCCGGACTCGATCGTCGGATCGCGCGTGATCCTGCGGCGCCACGTGCCGGCGAACCTCGAGCGGTTCCGGCGCTGGTATTCGGACCCGGAGATCGCCCGGCTGGCACGCTACCAGGAGGCCCCGATGCGGGCCGAGGAGATCGACCGGTTCTTCGCCGTCCGGGTCCTCGGACCCGAGGCCCTGGCGATGGCCATCCATGACCGGGCGACGGATCGGCTGGTGGGGACGTGCGCGTTCAGCCAGCTCGACGGCGACAACGGCTCGGCGCTCTACCACATCACCATCGGCGAGAAGGACGCCTGGGGACAGGGCATGGGCACCGAGGCCACCCAGCTGATGCTCGATCACGCCTTCGGGGTGCTCGGCCTGCACCGGATCGCCCTGTTCGTGTTCGAGTTCAACGAGCGGGCCATGCGCGCCTATCGGCGCTGCGGGTTCGTGGTCGAGGGGCGCTCGCGCGAGTCGGTCTTCCGGGACGGCCGCTGGTGGGACGAGATCGCCATGAGCGTGCTGGAGTCGGACTGGCGGGCATCGCGCGCCGACCGGGGCACCCCGGTGGCGGATGTCGAGCCGCTGGCCGGTCGGGCGTCGTGAGCCCGTCGTCGGGCGCGGGCGCGGACCGGGCGCGCGCGGAGGTGCGCGAGCTGATCGGCGCCAAGGGCCACACGGTGGACAACGCCCGGGCCGCCGTGGCGCGCCTCGAGGCCGCGTTCGCCGACGGATCGCTCGAGCGGACCGCGTCGATGGACCTGTTCCTGGCCGACCTCATGCGCGCGCTCGAGCAGGACGAGGGCGCGAAGCTCGGCGGCAAGTCGGCCGAGGCGGCGCGCTTCATCCTGCGCGCCATCGACCGCGAGCTCGATCGAGCGTAGGCGGGCCGTAAGCCGGATGGCGGCCCGTGGCGCGGCACGTCTCGCCGTGTCGCGCGTGCCTGGCCTCTCGCGTGCCTGGTCTCCCGCGTGCCCCTGACCGGTGGCGACTGGCCCGAGTTCCTTGGCGAACGTCGCACCACCAGCATGCGCGATGGCCGCGGCCATGCACGGATCGAGCCTAGACTGGGAGCCCGACCCGTCCCGACCCGTCCCGTCCCGTCCCGTCCCGTCCCGTCCCGTCCCCGTCCCGTCCCCGTCCCGTCCCGTCCCGTCCTCGTCCCCGTCCCGTCCCCGTCCCGTCCCTGGAGGCTTGCGCGACCCCATGACCGACCTCAAGACCGGCCTGCTGCTCTGGAGCCAGGCGGCGACCTGGCCGGAGATGCTCGATGCTGCGACGCGCGTCGATCGCCTCGGCTACGACACGCTCTGGACCTGGGACCACCTGTACGCCATCTTCGGCGACCCGTACCAGCCGATCGTCGAGGGCTGGACGACCCTGGCCGCGTGGGCCATGGCGACCGAGCGGACGCGCCTCGGCCTGCTCGTCGGGGCCAACACGTTCCGCAATCCGGGCCTGATGGCCAAGTCGGCCGCCACCCTCGATCACATCAGCGGCGGTCGGGCCATCCTCGGCATCGGAGGGGCCTGGATGGAGCCTGAGCACACGGCGCACGGCATCGAGTTCGGGAGCGGCTTCGGCCAGCGCCTGGACTGGATGCACGAGTCGGTCGCCGCGATGCGGGCCCTGCTCGATGGCCGGGCGGTCACCTCACCGCCTGGTGGTCGCTACGCGTTCGACGACCTGCGCCACAGCCCGCTGCCGCTCCAGCCGCGCCTGCCGATCATGATCGGGGGGAGCGGCGAGAAGAAGACGCTGCGTACGGTCGCCATGTACGCGGACATGTGGAACGCGATGGGGCCGGTGGAGGTGATGGCCCGCAAGGTCGAGGTGCTCAGGGAGCATTGCGCGATCGTCGGCCGCGACATCTCGGAGATCGAGTTCACCCTCGGGGTGAAGCTGACCATCCGCGACGACCGGGCTGAGGCGCGTCGCGTCCGCGACGCGGCGATGGCCCGCAACCGGACCCCGCTCACCGACATCGAGGACGACGACACCTTCTGGGAGGGTTCACCGATGGAGATCGCGGACCGGCTCCGACCCTACGTCGAGCTCGGGTTCACGACCGTCCTGTCCGAGCAGCCGGCGCCGTACGACGTCGAGACCATGGAGCGCTTCATCGGCGAGGTCAAGTCGCTCGTCGACGCGGGGTAGGCGACGTCGCCAGGCCGGCGGCGGCGGACCTTGGGCGTCAGGCCGGGCGCCGCGCCGACCACCCGCGGGCACGGCGCGGCGGCCATCGTCGTCGTCGATCGACCGGCTGCGGCCGGCGGCGACGGTCTGGGATCCAGGCGGGGCCAGCCGTGAGGCCGCCTCGTCCGGCTGCGGCCCGCGAGCCTCGCCGCGCGATCGCCCGGCCCCGGAGGCCTCACCGCGCGATCATGGCCGAGGTCGAACGCGTGGCCGAGATCCCGCGCGCCATCCGTGGGTCGCGCCCGGAGGCCCGCGCGACGATCGTCCCAGGCTGAGGCCGCGTCCCGTCCCCGGGCCGGTGCCGTCCACCGCGCCGATGGTCGCCGCAAGGCCCATCGAGGGCCGCGCGACGATCGTCCCAGGCTGAGGCCGCGTCCCGTCCCCGGGCCGGTGCCGTCCACCCCGCCGATGGCCGCCGCAGGCCCATCGAGGGCCGCGCGACGATCGTGCGTGCTTCAGAGACTGCAGCCAGGCCCTGTAGCCTCCGGGCCGGTGCGCCTCGACGCCCGAACGGGCCTCACAGGCACGGATCCAGGCCGAGGGTGTGCCATGGTCGGCCTTCGAGGTCGATCTGCAGCCTCTGAAGCACGGCGGAGTGGCGGACCGGGGGTGGACGGGACGGACCGGGGCGGACGGCCGGGCCGGACGGGGCGTGGCCGGATGGGGCGAGGCCGGGCCGGGGCGGGCCACGGCGGTCGAGGCGACGTGCGGGCCGGGGCGGACGGGCCAGGTCGGACGGGGCGTGGCCGGACGGGCCGGGGCCGGACGGGCCGGGGCGGACGGGCCGGGGCGGACGGCCGGGCCGGATGGGGCGTGGCCGGATGGGGCGAGGCCGGGCCGGGGCGAGGCCGCGGCGCACGGGCCGGGCCACGCCGGGCCGGGCCACGCCGGGCAGGTCCGACGGACGGGCCGGGGCGGACGGGCCGGGCGCGGACCGCCGCGGGTGGCCGTCAGCCCAGGACAGAGCCCAGGATCGCGCGCGCCTGGTCGAACGTCGGCAGCCGCGGGGAGTTGTCGATCGCGGCGTCGTCGATGGCGTCCTGGGCGACCACGTCGAGCAGCGCGTCGTCGAAGCCGAGCGAGCGGAGGGACGGCCGCAGGCCGACCGACGACAGGAACGTGCGCATCGCGCCGATGGCGGCCACCGCGCCGGTCGCCGGGTCCTCGGTCGGTGAGGCCGCGCCGAGTGCGACCCCGACGAGCGCCAGCTCCCGATCCCGCGACCCATGATCGTCGGCGTAGAAGGCCATGACCTCGGGCATGACGACCGCGAGCGCCAGCCCGTGGGGGAGCCGCCCGCGCGTCCCGATCGCGTGTCCGAGCGCGTGGACCAGGCCCACCCCGGTCCCGCTCTGCTGGCCGATCCCGGCCAGGTGCGAGGCCATCAGCAGCTGGCTGCGCGCCTCCAGGTCCGAGCCGTCGGCGACGGCCCGCGGCAGCCACGCACGGACGGTGCGGATGACCTGCAGGGCGATGCCCTCGGCGAACGGGTTCGGGTTGCGGGACAGCAGCGACTCGAGCGAGTGGGTCATCGCGTCCACCCCGGTCGCGGCGGTCGCGCGCGGCGGGAGTCCCACGGTGAGCGCCGGATCCAGCACGGACCAGACCGGCAGCACGGACGGGTGCCCGACGTACCCCTTGCGCCCGGCCGCCTCGTCGGTGATGACCCCGTAGGTGTTGGTCTCGGCCCCGGTCCCGGCGGTCGTCGGGACGGCGATGACCGGACCGCCCGGCACGATGTCGTCGCGGTGATAGCCGAGCTCCAGGACGCCGCCGCCGTTCGCGGCGTGGAGCGAGATGACCTTGGCGCTGTCCATCGACGAGCCCCCGCCGACCGGCAGGATGACCGTCTGCGGCACCCCGAACGCGGTCAGCGCCGCCGACCCGCGCAGGATCGAGCTCGTGCCCGGGTTCGGTTCCACCGCGGCATACACACCCGTCTCGATGCCGCCGCCGGCGAGCACGCCGCGCACGCGCTCGATGACGCCCGAGGCCAGGACCCCGGGGTCGGTGACGATGAACGCCCGCCGGCCCCCGGCCGGGTCCGCCGCCGAGATCAGCTCGGGCAGCGCCTCGACCGCGCCGACCCCGAAGCGGATGCGACCGCGCAACTCGTGCTCCCAGGCCCGATCCGCGAGCGCGGGCACCTCAGCGCACCTCCAGCACGCGGTCGATCGACGTGTCGCGCCGGACGGTCAGCCAGCGCCGGCAGCCGTGACCGTGGAACCAGCGCTCGGTCGTCTCACCGTCCGGGTTCTCGAGGATCCAGACCTCGTCGAAGTCACGCTCGTCCGGGTCGGTGATGGTGTCGGGCACCGGGCGACGCTCGCCGCCGAAGGTGAACTCCTCCAGCGGCCGGCGGCCGCAGCGCGGGCAGTCGAGGTGGTGCATCAGCGGCCGCCCATCAGCGCGTTCCCGTCGACCCGGCGTCGGCCAGCGCGTGGTCGCGCCGGAAGCGCTCGAGGGTGAATGGCGCGATGAGGGCCGGTGGCCGACCCGTGGCGATGAGCTCGGCCATGCCCTCCCCGCCGGCCGGGATGGCCTTGAAGCCCCAGGTGCCCCAGCCGGTCGTGACGTAGAAGCCGTCGATGCCGGTGGCGCTCATGATCGGCGAGAAATCGACCGAGATGTCGCAGATGCCCGCCCACGTGCGCAGGATGCGCATGTCGCGCAGGAACGGCAGCAGGCGCGTGATCTTGTAACTGTACGAGCGCAGGGCGCTGTACGACGACTGGCGCGAGTACGAGGGCTGACTGTCGAACTCGGCGCCGATGAGCATCTGGCCGCGATCGGTCTGGGACACGTAGCAGGCGAGCTCGGTGCTGGCCAGGACGGCGGGGAATCCCAGGGCGTAGTCGTTGGTCACGAAGGCGTGCAGCGGATGGGTCCGCACCGGCAGGCGCAGGCCGGCCATCGCCGCGACCTGGGTCACGCGCCCACCGGCCGCCGACAGGACCGCGCCGGCGTCGATCGGGCCGGCCGTCGTATCCACCCCGATGACCCGCCCGCCGTCACGGTCGCGCCGGATCGCCGTGACCGCGGTGTGCTGGAAGATGTCCACCCCACGTTGCGACGCGATGCTGGCGTAGGCCCAGGCGACCCGATCGTGGCGGGCGGTCGCCCCCTGGACGTGGTGCGAGCCGCCGAGCACCGGATAGCGGCCGCCACCGGTCAGGTCCAGCTGCGGGATGAGGGCCTTGAGCTCGGCCGGCGTCCGCATCATGGTCTCCGCGCCGACGGCCTGGTTCAGCACGCACCGGGCGCGCTCGGTGCGCATCGCCATCTCGGTATGGGCGAGCCAGATGACGCCCTTGGTCTGGTGCAGGATCGCGGCGCCGGTCTCCTGTTCCAGCTCCTGGTACTTCTCGAGGGAGTGCTGGTAGAAGCGGACCGCCTCCGGGATGCCGTAGTTGGCCCGGATGATGGTCGTGTTCCGGCCCGTGTTGCCGCTGGCGATGTAGTCGGCCTCGATGACCGCCACGTTGGTGATCCCGTGGCGAGTCGCGAGGTGGTAGGCGGTGGACAGCCCGTGGCCGCCGCCGCCGATGATGACCACGTCGTATCTGCGCTTGGGCGGCCCGTCGGGCCAGCGGATCGGAAGCAGGGTCCGGGTGTAGTCGCTCATGCCCGCCACCCGATCCGCTCGGCGAGCTCGTCGGCCCAGGCCGCCTGGACGACCAGGAGCGCGCCCGCATCGGTCAGCCACAGCTTCGCCGGCACGCCCGCGATCGAACCCTGGGCGAGGGCCGGGCGCTCGGCGGGCAGCCCCCACTCGACATGGGCCATGACCCGCTCGAGATCCACGGGCCCGCCGACGAAGCCGGCGTCGGCCTCGACGATGGCGTGCGGATCGGCGACCTCGACACCGGTCGCGCCCAGGGCCAGCGCCTCGTCCGGAGCGGTCCGCAGGACGATGACCCCATCGCCGGCCCAGCGCGCGCCATCGAGGGCGGCCGGCTCGGCCACCACCCGCACGCCGGGCATCCGCTCACGCCCGGGCACGGTGGCCCTCCGGGTCGTAGAACGGCGTGGCGGTCACGACCGCCTCGCGCCCGTCGATGCGGACACGCTCCGGGTGCGGCGGGCGCCGTTGCCAGCCGAGCATCAGGGCCCTGCCCAGCAGCGGGGAGTGCCAGCTCCCCGTCACGTTGCCGATGACCTCGCGGCCATCGACGTCGAGGATCGGCGTGCCCTCGACCGGCGCCGGGCCGTCCATCGTGAACCCGACCCAGCGGCGCTCGTCGGGCAGCGTCGCCACGCGGGCGAGGGCGCCGCGACCGATGAACCGCGGCTTGTCCATGCGTACCGCCCAGTCCATGCCCAGCCGATGGGGCGTGGTATCGAGCTCGGTGTCCATGCCGACGATGACGTGGCCCTTCTCGAGGCGTAGCCCGAACAGGGCCTGCAGGCCGTGTGGTCGGATGCCCAGGTCCCGCCCGGCGTCCAGGAGCGCCCGCCACAGCTCGACCGAGCGGTCGATCGGGTGGTGCAGCTCGAGCGCGGCCTCGCCGGTGAATGACAGGCGCATGACGTGACAGGGCACGCCCGCGATCTCGGCCCGGACATGCCCGAGGAAGCGCGGCGGCTCCGGCAGGCCGAGGCGGCCGAGCAGCTCCCCGGCGAGCGGCCCCGTGACGTTGATCGCGCCGAGCGACATCGTCCGGTCCATCACGTGCACGCGCAGGCCCCACTCGTCGACCCAGTCGCGCACCCACATCTCGGCGTTGGACGCACCGCCCGACGTGAACGACAGCGTGAAGCGCGTCTCCCCGTCGCGCAGGATCATGCCGTCGTCCAGGACGTGGCCCCGCTCGTCGAGCAGGAGGGCGTAGCGCGAGCGGCCGACCCTGATGTCCGCGACGTGGCACGGATACAGCCGCTCGAGCGCCTCGACCGCGTCCGGTCCGCTGACCACGAGCTTGCCGAGGGTGCTCACGTCGCCGATCGAGACCCCGGTCCGGACCGCCCAGTATTCCGCCACGGCGTCGCCGTAGTGCCACGGCCGCCACCACGAGCCGAAGCGGTCCATCCGGGCGCCGAGGGCCAGGTGCTCGTCGTGCAGCGGGGTCCGCCGGAAGGCGTCCACCGTGGTATCCGCGGCGGCCTCGGCGAGGGTGATCTGGCGGGACGCCGGCCGCGCCGTGAACGGATCCGGCACCTCGCCGGTCCGCGCCGCGATCCAGGCCCGGACGTGGGGCAGGCAGGCACCACCCTGGCACGTCCCGATCCCGGCGAGCGTCGCACGCTTGAGGAGCTCGAGCTCGGTGAAGCCCTTCGCCCACGCCTCGTCGAGATCGGCGACCGTGACGTCCATGCAGCGACACACGACGGCCGCGGGATCGGACGGGGCCGCTGGGAGCGGCTGGGCCTCGGCCGCCGCGCCGACCGCGGTCACCGCGGTGCCGGGGGCGGCCATGCGCGCCAGCAGGTCGCGTGGCGCCAGGCCGAGATCGACGATCACGGTCCGTGCCGGGGTCGTCGTCTCGTTGCCGTCCGGTCCCCGGGTGACGACCGACCGGACCCGCCCGCCCGCGTCGCCCTCGAGCCGGGTCAGCTCCGGGCCCACGGTCACGATCGGCTCGGGCAGGGCGACCCCCGCGGCCCGGAGCGTCGCCGCGGCGCGCGGGGTGAGCAGGCCGTCGAGGTCGTTGCCGGGGCAGGCCGGCTGGATCTCGGCGGCGCCGGTGGCGACGATGATGTCGTCCGTCTCCACGTGCAGCATCCCGGCGGGCGTGCGCGCCACGACGGTCGGGCCCGGGTACACGGCGACGACCTCGTCGCCCTCCGCCGCATCGAGCCGGAGGGCGGCGGGATGCTCGGCCGCGGCCCGCCGGCCGGCCTCGCCGCCACCGACGATGACCGTCTCGACGGTGGCGCGGCGGACCGGGATGTCGCGGCCGAGCGGCGCCACGACCGGGTTCCCGGCGTCCACCACGGGGAGCGGCGGGTTGCCGCTCCCCGGATGCCGTTCGACCCGCAGGCCGGGGCGGGCCGGCACCTGGCAGGTCCGCACGTAGGCCACGCCGTCGACGACGCCGAGGCAGTTGCCGCAGTCGCCGGCGAGGCACAGCGTGCCGCCGCGGCCGGGCGACTCCCCGGCGCGCACGATCGCCACGGCCACCGAGTCGCCCGGCTCGAAACCGGTCGGCCGCCCGTCGAGGACCATCCGCCCGACGGGTCCCGCGGCGGGCTCGGTCACTGGCGCATCCGGGCGCCGGTCGGGTCGAACATCGGCTCCGGCTGGAGGCGCGCCGGCCGCCGCTGGCCGATGATCTCGATCTCGAACCCGTCGCCGCCCGGGCCATCCGGCGAGGCCAGCGCGGCCGGCACGTAGCCCAACGCCAGCGAGGCGCCAGCACTGTGCAGGTACCCGCCGGAGGTGACCCAGCCCACGACCTCGTCGTGATGCCAGATCGGCTCGTCGCCGATGACGTCGGCCGGGTCGTCCGGATCGGGCTCGACGACCAGGGCCACGAGCCGGCGCTCGACGGCGCTTGCCAGCTGGCGCTCGTACGCCTCGCGACCGATGAAGTCGTGATCGAGGCGGACGTAGCGCTGCAGCCCGGCCTCCGGGACCGTGTAGATCGGCCGGTACTCGCGGAACCACGTGCCGTAGTTCTTCTCGAGGCGAAGCGACATCAGGGCGCGCATCCCGAACAGGCGCAGGCCGTGGGGCTCGCCCGCGGCCACGATCGCGTCGAACAGGGCGCGCTGGTACTGCGGCGCGACCCACAGCTCGTAGCCCAGATCGCCGGCGTAGTTGATGCGAGCCAGATGGACCGGGATCATCCCGAGGTCCACCCGCCGGAAGGTCATGAACGGGAAGCCCTCGGTCGACAGGTCGAGGTCGGGCGCGACCGCCTGCAGCACGTCGCGCGAGCGCGGCCCGGCCACGGACAGTCCCACCAGGCCGAGCCCGAGGACCTCGAAGCGCACGGACCCGTCGTCGGGCAGGTGATGGATGAACCAGCGCGAGTGGTGGACCTCGGCCGGCAGCGAGCCGAAGAGGTGGAACTCGTCCGCCTCGGACGCCCGGGCGACCGTGAACTCCCCGACGATGCGGCCCGCGTCGTTGAGCATCGCCGTCAGGGTGATGCGCCCGGGCGCCGGCATCCGCGCGGTCAGCAGCGACGACAGCCAGGCCTCGGCGCCCGGGCCCGTGACGCGGTACTTGGCGTAGTTCGAGATCTCGGTCATGCCGACGCGCTCGCGGACGGCCCGCACCTCGGCGGCGACCTGCGGCCAGGCGTTCGAGCGCCGGAAGGTGACCTCCTCCTTCGGCTCGAGCCCGGGCTCCTGGAACCACAGGGCGTGCTCCAGGCCGAAGGTCGCGCCCCAGACCGCGTTGGCCGCGGTCAGGCGGTCGTGGATCGGCGTGGTCAGCAGGGGCCGGGCGCCGGGTAGTTCCTCGTTCGGGAAGGTGATCCGGAACCGGCGCCGGTAGTTCTCCTGGACCTTGGCGTTGGTGTACGCCAGCGTGGCGTAGTCGCCGAAGCGGGCGACGTCCATGCCCCAGATGTCCATGCCGCTGTCGCCGTGGTCGCCGGCGGTCATCCAGGTGGCGAGGGCCAGGCCCACACCGCCGCCCTGGGACAGCCCGGCCATGACCCCGCAGGCGACCCAGAAGCCCCGCAGCCCGCGGATCGGGCCGACCAGCGGGTTGCCGTCCGGGGCGAACGTGAACGGGCCGTTGACCACGCGCCGGATCCCCGTCGTGCCCATGGCCGGGTAGTGCTTGAACGCGACCGACAGCTCGGGCGTCAGGCGCTCCAGGTCGGGCTTCAGCAGCTGTGAGCCGAAGTCCCACGGCGTCTGCTTCGGCGACCACGGCACGCAGGCCTGCTCGTACGTACCGAGCAGCATCGCCCCGCCCTCCTGGCGGATGTAGATCTCGCCCTTGAAGTCGAGGGCCATGGGCATCTCGCGACCGGTCCGCGCGACGTGGGCGGCGACCTCCGGCATGTCCTCGGTGATGAGGTAGTGGTGTTCCATGGCCAGGACGGGCAGCTCGATGCCGACCATCCGCCCCACCTCGCGCGCCCACAGGCCGCCGCAGTTGACGACATGCTCGGCATGGATCGACTCGCCGTTCTCCAGCGCGACGTCCCAGGTCCGATCGGTCCGCTGCGACAGACCCGTGACGGGCGTGTGCTGGTGGACCTCCGCGCCGGCCAGCTGGGCGCTCTTCGCGTACGCCCGGGTCACGCCGGACGGGTCGACGTGGCCCTCGACCGGGTCGTACAGGGCGCCGACGAAGTACTGCGGATCGAGCAAGGGGAAGAGGTCCTGCGCCTCCTTGGGCGTGATGAGTTCCAGCTCCATGCCCAGGTAGCGACCGCGCGCCTGCGCCATGCGCAGGAAGTCCATGCGGACCTCCGTGTCGGCCAGCATCAGGCCGCCCGGCAGGTGGATCGAGCAGTCCTGGCCGGAGCTGCGCTGGATCTCCTCGTACAGCTGGATCGTGTACTGCTGCAGGCGAGCCACGTTCGGGTCGCCGTTGAGGGTGTGCATCCCGCCGGCCGCGTGCCACGTGGAACCCGCGGTCAGCTCGCGCCGCTCCAGGAGCATCACGTCGGTCCAGCCAAGCCTGGTCAGGTGGTACAGGACGCTCGCGCCGACGACACCGCCACCGATGACGACGACCTGGGTCTCTCGCTTCAACGGGCCCTCCGGACTTGATGACGACAGAAGCCTACGCGAGCGATCGCGAGCGGCGGCGGGTCAGACTCATGCACGCGGTGATCAGTCGCTGATCAGCGGCACGCCGGCCGCGCGGCATGCACGGGCGAGTCGATCGTCGACGGTCGCGAGGGGGAGCCCACGAACATCGGCGAGATCGAGGTAGGCAGCGTCGTACACGGAGAGGTCATGACGGCGAGCCGCCGCGATGACGCCCAGGGCCGTCGACAGTTCGACCGGCGCGATGTCGACCGGGAGCCCGGCAAGTCTGGCCGCCAGTCGACGGATGGACGGCTCGTCGATCCACCCGCGACGCTCGGCCGATCGGAGGCCGTTCGCGATCTCGAGCGGCCAATGCGCAGGAGCGAGGCCGCCCTCCGCGAGGAGGCGCTCGACCGCCGATTCCGCTGCTTCGCTCGACTTATCTTCAAGGCTCCACGCGAGGATGACTGACGCATCGACGACGAACATCAGCGACGTCCGTCGTCGATCAAGTCCCGGATGGTCGCGCCATCGAGGGGGTGGTCTCTGCGGAACTCGCGCATCCAGCCGATCAGTGCCTCGGCGTCGACCGCCGCCGTCGTCCCGGGGGGCACGAGCATCGCGACGGGCCGCCCATGCTTCGTGATGGTGATCCGCTCTCCCCGCTCCACCTCATCGAGCAGGCGTGGCAGGTGCGTCTTGGCTGCGTACGAACCGATGGTCTTCATGAACGTAGACTAGTCGTCGACCAGTCGCAGGTCGATCCCGGTCGGACCTGGTCGATCGACGTGCCGTAGCGCATCGCTAGTAATCCGTCGGGACGCCGCCCTCGGCCACGCGCCGGGCGACGAACGCCTCGAGCTCCTCGCGCACGGCCGCGTCCATGGGCGGTGGCTCGTAGCTCGCCAGCAACTCTTTCCAGATGCGGTTGGCCTTGCCCGGCACCTCCGGGGAGCCGGCCTCCTGCCACGTCTCGTAGTTGCGCCAGTCGCTGAGCATCGGCTTGTGGAACGCCGTCTTGAAGCGCGACTGGGTATGCGCCGCGCCGAAGAAGTGGCCGCCCGGACCGACCTCCTGCATGGCCTCGAAACCGAGCGTGTCGTCGTCCACCACGACCGGGTCGAGGAACGCCTCGACCATCCCCAGCAGCTCGGCGTCGAGGATCATCTTCTCGTAGCTCGCGTGCAGGCCGCCCTCCATCCAGCCGGCCCCGTGCATCAGCAGGTTGACCCCGCCCATGATCGCGCCCCACAGGCTGAACACGCTCTCGTAGGCGGCCTGCGCATCGAGCGCGTTCGCGGCGCACACGTTCGAGCTCCGGTACGGCACGCCGTAGCGCCGGGCGAGCTGCCCGCCGATCATCGCCGTGCGCATGTACTCGGGCGTGCCGAAGGCCGGCGCCCCCGACTGCATGTCCACGTTCGAGGTGAAGCCGCCGTAGATGACCGGCGCCCCCGGTCGCACCACCTGGGTCAGGACCATGCCCGCCAGCGCCTCGGCGTTCTGCTGGGCCAGGGCGCCGGCGAGGGTCACGGGGGCCATCGCGCCGCTGAGCGTGAACGGGGTGATGCACACGACCTGGTTGCGCGCGGCGAAGGCCATGATGCCCTGCAGCATCGGCGCGTCGAGGCGCAGCGGCGAGCTCGAGTTGACCACGGTGAAGACGGACGGCTCGCGGTCCACGGTCGCCTCGTCGATGCCGCGCACGATGCGCACCATC
The DNA here is from genome assembly GCA_046566045.1 of Candidatus Limnocylindria bacterium. Taxonomy (GTDB): domain Bacteria; phylum Chloroflexota; class Limnocylindria; order Limnocylindrales; family CSP1-4; genus SPCO01. The sequence continues at coordinate 29,154 of JBKHXL010000014.1, read as the reverse complement.
TCGAGGACGTCGAGGTTGCGCTGCCGGCCGAGGCTGTAGCAGTGGATCGCCTTGTCCATGAGGGTCAGGGCGTCGAACGTGGCGTGCAGATGGCGCACGCCGTGGTGGAGGTCCACGGGCTCGACCGGGTAGCCGGCCAGGAAGTGGACCGGCGTCAGGGATTGGCCGAGGCGGAGCAGGTTCTGGTAGTCCTCGCGGTTGCCGATCCGCCGGCCGCGGTCGAGGTCGGCCACGTTGGGCGGGCTCCCGACGGTCCCGAAGGCCAGCCAGTCGCCGCCGATGCGCAGGTGGCGGTCCGGGTTGGGGGCGTGCAGGGTGAACTCGGGCGGGGCGGTCCGGATGCGTTCGATCACGAGGTCCGGGTCGAAGCGGACGCGCTGGCTGTCGGGCGAGGTCTCGGCCCCCGCGGCGCGCAGCGCCTGGCGAGCGTCCGCGTCGAGGAAGTCCATGCCGATCTCGGCCAGGATCCGCAGCGACGCGAGGTGGATCGACTCGAGCTCGTCCGCCGACAGCAGCTCGGTGGGGCGGAAGCCCAGGCGCGGCTGGGCCCACGGCCGCTGCGGCGGGCCGGACGGCCGATCGTGTCCCAGGCGACCGCCGCCGCGGCGTCGGGGCGCGGGGCCCCCGGCCGGGAGCTCGTTGTCGGTCACGCGTGCTACCTCGTCAGGTGGACCGGCCCGGGGCGGCGGGGTCTGCCCCGCACGATATCGCGCCGCGTCCCGGCGCGCTGTACCACGATGTGGCGCAGGGCCACCACGCGGGCCTGCCCGCCCTCACTCCCCGCTCAGGTCGAACCAGGTCGTCTTGAGCTGGGTGTAGCCGTCGAGCGCATGGAGCGACTTGTCGCGCCCGAAGCCCGACTGCTTGAACCCGCCGAACGGGACGGTCACGTCGGCCGTGTCGAACGTGTTGACGAAGACGATGCCGGCCCGGATGGCGCGGGACAGGCGGTGCGCCTTGTTGACGTCGCGGGTCCACAGGCCCGCCGCGAGCCCGAACGGCGTGTCGTTGGCGATGCGCAGTGCGTCGGCCTCGTCCTCGAACTCGGTCACGGTCAGGACCGGCCCGAAGATCTCCTCGCGGGCCACCCGCCAGTCGTTGGACACGCCGTCGAGGATGGTCGGCGGCACGAAGTACCCGCCGCTGTCCTCGCGCACCCGCCGGCCGCCCGCCACGACCGTCGCCCCCTCCGCCTCGCCGAGGCGGATGTAGCCCAGCACCCGGTCGAGCTGCCGAGCGTCCACGATCGAGCCGAGCTGGGTCGCCGGATCGAGCGGCTCGCCGGGGCTGAGCTCCCGCCCGAGCGCCGCGATCCGCTCGACGAGCTCGTCGCGGACGCTGCGATGGACGACCAGGCGCGAGCCCGCGTTGCACGTCTGCCCGCTGTTGTAGAAGATCCCCCAGCCGATCGCGCTGGCCGCGGCCTCGAGATCGCCCACGTCGGCCAGGACGACCTGCGGGCTCTTGCCGCCGAGTTCGAGCGAGATGGCCTTGACGTCGCTGTCGCCGATCGCGCGCAGGAGCGACTTGCCGACCTCCGTCGAGCCGGTGAAGGCGATCTTGTCCACGCCCGGATGGCGCGCCAGCGCGTCGCCGATGACCGCGCCCGGGCCGGTCACGACGTTGAGCACGCCAGCGGGCAGGCCGGCTTCGGCCGCCAGCTCTGCCAGCCGCAGGGCGCTGAGCGGCGACTGCGACGCCGGCTTCAGCACCACGCTGTTGCCGGTCGCCAGGGCTGCGCCGAGCTTCCAGGCGGTGATGATCAACGGGTAGTTCCAGGGCACGATCGCCCCGACCACGCCGATCGGCTCGCGGGTGACCAGCGACAGCGATCCCGGGGCCGTCGGACCGATCTCGCCGTAGACCTTGTCGATGGTCTCGGCGTACCACTGGATGGTCCTGGCCGCCGACGGCACGTCCACCGACAGCGTGTCGCGGATCGGCTTGCCGACATCGAGCGACTCGAGCAGCGCCAGCTCCTCGAGGTTCGCGCGGATCAGCTCGGCCAGGCGCAGCAGGATCGCCTTGCGCGCGGCCGGCGAGCGGTCGGCCCAGCGCCGGTCGTCGAACGAGCGACGGGCCGCGGCGACCGCGCGGTCCACGTCCTCGGTGTCGCCATCGGCGACGGCTGCGATGACCGACCCGTCCCGACCGGCGATGTCGTCGAACGTCCGACCGGACGCGGCCGGCACGAACCGCCCGTCGATGAACAGCTCGCTGCGCGGCGCGAGAGCGGCGGCCCGCTCGAGCCAGTCGGCGGCGGTCAGGGTGCTGGCGGGAGTCATGCCCGGTACCTCGCGATGGCCGCTTCGTCCAGGGTGATGCCGAGGCCTGGCATGGCGGGCACGCGCAGGACGCCGTCGCGGTCGGGCCGGACCGGCTCGGCCAGCATCGCGTCGCGGCGCTCCGGGGTCCAGCCCGGCGGATCGTACGGGAACTCGATGAACGGTCCCCCGCCGACCCCCGCGGCGACGTGCAGGTTGGCCAGCAGCCCGATCCCGTTCGTCCAGGTGTGGGGCGTGAACCAGCGGTTGCGAGCGAGGGCCAGCTCCCCCACCGTGCGCGTCCGGAGCATCCCGGCGGCCAGAACGACGTCGCTCTGCACCACGTCGAAGGCGTCCGCGTCGAGGGCGGCCAGGGCCTCCGCGAACGTCCTGGTCATCTCGCCGCCGGCGATGCGCGGGCCGGGCGACGTCGCGCGCAGGCCGGCCAGGCCGCGCAGGTCCGTCCCGGCCAGCGGTTCCTCGACCCACAGGACGTCGTAGTCGGCCAGGCGGGCCACGATCCGGCGGGCATCGGCCGGACCGAGCGATGGCGACACGTCACCGGCCATCCGCCAGCCCTGGTTGAGGTCGACCATGATGGCCATCGAGTCCTCGACCGCGACGCGCGTCGCGGCGACGGCGGCCAGACCTTCATCGAGCCGGCGCGGATCGATCCGGATCTTCAGGGCACGGAAGCCCTCCTCGCGCATCCGCAGCGCCGATTCCGCCCGTGCCGCGGGCGCCAGCAGCGACCCGCACGACGCGTAGGCGGGGATGCCGTCGCTCGCCCCGCCGAACAGGGTGGCCACGGGCAGGCCGGCGACGGTGCCGATGATGTCCCACAGGGCGACCTCCAGCGGCCAGTAGCGACCGGCGTGGAAGTCGATCGTCTCGAGGACCCGGACGTGCCGGACGATGGCCAGCGGGTCCTCCCCGATGAACAGGTGCTCGAACGCCTCGAACCCGTCCATCGTGTCGCCCGAGCCGATGCCGACCACGCCCTCGTCGGTCTCGACCCGCACGATGGTCACGTGGGATCGGGTGCGCGGCACGGGATCCCACGCCGCCGGGAACGGCGGATCGAGCGGGACGACCAGGCGCTCCAGGCGGATCGCGGTGATGCGCATCGTCGCGCAGTATCGCCGACCCCGGTCGATTGGGGTACTGTCGGCCGACATCATGAGCACCGCGCTGGACCGACCGCCCGAGGAAGCCGGTGAGGACTCGTCGTTCGCCCGCGGCCTGCGCGTCCTCCTGACCGTGGCCGACCGCGGCGAGATCCGGGCGGACGAGCTGTCGGCGCTGCTCGACACGCCGATCTCGACCATCTACCGCTACCTGCGCACCCTGACCGAGTTCGGCTTCACCGAACGGCACGGGGCCGGTTACCGGCTGGGCGCCCGCCTCGTCATCGAAAGCGGCGAGACCGTGACGGCCGCTGCCCTCATCCAGGCCGCCGGCCCGGTCCTCGACGACCTTGCACGGCGCACCGGCGAGACCGCCGTCATCAGCCGACGGGTCGGTCTGGCGGCGATGCGCCTCCACCAGGTCGAGTCGGCGCAGCCGCTGCGGGTCAGCCTGGACCCCGGGACCTCGTCGCCGCTCCATGCCGGAGCCCTGTCCAAGGTCCTCCTGGCGTTCGCGCCGATCGACATCCGCGAAACCGTCCTCCGCTCGGACCTCGTCCGCCTGACGGCCTCGACGCCCGACGCCGCGCGGCTACCGGCGGAGCTCGACGCGATCGCGGCGACCGGCCTGGCGGTCAGCGAGGGCGAGTCGATCCGAGGCTCGGTGGCCGTCGCCGCGCCGGTCATGGGCCCGGACGGGATCCTGGCCGCCATCGGGGTGATCGGTCCGGCCGCCCGCTGCGGGCGCCGCTGGCGTTCCCTCGTGGTCGGGCTGCTGCCCGGCGCGGCTCGAGCCGTCGCCGAGGCGCTCGACCCGCCGCGAGAGCCGGGGACGATCGGCTGAGCGGGGCGTCGCGCCACCCCGGCAGGACTTTCGCATGGTGGGAATGGTCCGTCTCGCGATTTGACAATGTCGGCAGCCTTCCTATCATCGATGGGCAGTGGACAGCCTCAAGCACCTGGCACCCGTCTCGCCGTCGTACGCGACCCTGCCCGTCGAGCACGCGTTCGACTGGGACCGCGCGAGCGCGGAACTGGACCACGGCGAGTGGTACCTCGTGGTCTTCCGCTCCATCCGGCGCGACGATGCCGACGAGGCCCGCCTCACCGTCCTCGACGACACGGCGCACGCAGAGGCGGCCGCCGCGCCCGGCTTCGTCCACTACTTCAAGGGCCCCACGGCCGACGACGGCAGCTGCCTGTCGTTCTGCCTGTGGGACAGCCGGGCCGCGGCCCGACACGCCGCCGGGCTGCCGGCCCACCGCGACGCGATCACCGTCCTCGACGAGATGTACGCCTCGTACACGCTGGAGTTCCGCCGCGTCTCCCGTGAGGCGCCGGACGCGCCCCTCCGCTTCGAGCCCTACGACCGGCACCCCGCGCCGGGGCCCGCGCTCGTCGCCGTCGATCCCTCCTTCGCCACGCCCTGAGCGCCGTGCCGGCCGCTGAGGCGCGGTCGGCCCCGCCCGCTCCGGTGACCCGCCTGCGGGCCGTCCTGCCGGGCATCTCGGCGGCCGTCCTGCTGGCGGTCCTCGCCGAGCGCCTGACCGGCTTCGTGCCGGCCGGCGTGGCCGCCGTCTCGATCGCCGTCCTGCTCGGCTTGCTCGTCGGCCCGACGGCCCTGACCCGTGCCCCGGGCCTGCGCCCGGGTCTCGCCGCGGCCATGACCTGGATCCTGCGCGGCGGGATCGTGCTGCTGGGTGCCCGGCTGAGCCTCGGCGAGATCGTGTCGATCGGGGCACCGGCGGCGTGGCTGATCGTCGCCACCATGGCCGGCACGCTGACCCTCGTCCTGCTCGCCGCTCGCGTGGCCGCCCTGGAGCGCTCGCTGGCCGTCCTGCTCGCGGTGGGTGCGGCGGTGTGCGGCAACTCGGCGGTCATCGCCACGGCCCCGGTGATCGGGGCGCCGCCGCGCCACGTCGCATTCGCCGTCGCCGTCGTCACGCTGTTCGGGACCGCCGCCGTGTTCGTCTACCCGGTCGTGGCGCGCGCCCTCGCCCTGGACGACGTCGCAGCCGGCCTGTGGGCCGGGATCGCGGTCAACGACACGAGCCAGGTCGTCGCCGCGTCGGCGGCCATCTCGCCGGCCGCCCTCGAGGTCGCGACGGTGGTCAAGCTCATCCGCAACGCGCTGATGGCGCCGCTGCTGCTCGGCATCGCCTGGGCATGGAGTCGGCGCACGACGCCCGCCGACGGACCGCTGCCGGTGGGCGCGGGGGCCGGAGCCCGGCGGGCCGTCCCGGGATTCGTGCTCGCGTTCGTGGCCGTCGCCGCGCTGCGCAGCGTCGGGCTCATCTCGGCGGAGCTGGCCTCGACCCTCGGCGTCGTCGCCGGCTGGGCCATCCTCGTCGGGCTGGCTGCGGTCGGGCTCACCACGCGGTTCGGCGAGCTCCGGGCCGTCGGGCTGCGCCCGTTGCTGGTCGGGTTCGGGGCCGCGGTCGTCGTCGGTGGAGCGACGCTGCTGGCGATCGAGGCCTCAGGGATCGCGCGGGCGCTCGGGGGCTGAGCGCCGTCGCCGGCCGGCGATCAGGGCGGCGACCCCGCCGACCGAGGTGACCCCGAGGATCAACGCGTGCACGAGCAGTGCCATCGCGAAGGCCCGGTCGGGTCCGATCCCGAACGCCGACGCGATCCCGACCGCCGTCAGCTCGAAGGTGCCCAGGTAGCCCGGCCCCGACGGGACGATCGTCGCCAGCGCGATGCCGCTCGACAGGAGGGCGCCCTGGGCGAACGACAGCTCGATGCCGACGGCCCGACCGGCCGCGAGGATGGTCACGATCGACGCGGTCCACGCGACCGCGCTGAGGACGAGCGCGAGCCCGAGCGCCCGGGGATGCGCCGCGACCGCGAGTCCGGTGCGCAGCCGGGCGGCGAGATCCACGACCCGCGGCCAGCGCCCGGCCAGGCCGAGGAAGCGATCCGCGCCGGGAAGACGATGCAGGGCGATCGCCCCGGCGAGGCCGCTGACGAGGACGGCCACGAAGGCGGTTCCCAGCAGGACCCCCGTGGCCATCGCCCCGCCCACGCTGAGCAGGACGACCGTGCCGGCGGCCAGGGCCACGACGATCACGGTGTCGACGATGCGCTCGACCACGACCGTCCCCAGCACGGTGGTGCGGCTGACGCCCTCGCCCTCCCCCAGCGCGTGGCTGCGGACCAGCTCGCCGAGCCGCGCCGGCAGCACGTTGTTGGCGAGGTAGCCGAGGTAGGTATAGCCCAGGACCCGCCGGTAGGCCACGGTCGCGACCGGGCCCAGCAGCGCCTGCCATCGCCTCCCCCGCGCGGCGACGTCGATCATCACGCTGCCGACCATCACCAGCACCCACGCCGGCGAGGCCGAGCCGAGGACCTCGAGGGCCGCGCCGATGTCCACCGCGCCGAGCAGGATCCAGATCGCGGCCACCGAGACGGCCACCCCGAGCAGGGCGCGCGCGACGGTGCGGCGGGTCAGGGTCACCGGCGGTTCACGACTCGTCGCGCGCGGTCAACTTGTCGGAGCGCCGGAGCCGGACGCGGTGCAGCACGTAGCGGGCCACGACGCGCAGGGTGGACAGGCCGTACACGACGCTGCGCCGGAAGCCGACCGAGCTGGCCTCCTCGAAGTAGCGGGTCGGGACCGCGATCTCGCCGATGCGCCGCCGCATGCCCGCGGCCACGGTCTGGGCGATGAGCTCCTGGTCGAACACGAAGTCGTCGCTGTTGGCGTGGAACGGGATCGTCTCGAGCAGCCGGCGGCTGTACGCCCGCAGGCCGGTGTGGTACTCGGACAGGCGCAGACCGAAGGCGACGTTCTCGATCGTCGTCAGGAAGCGGTTGCTGACGTACTTCCAGCGCGGCATGCCCCCGGCCAGCGGATCGCCGAGGAAGCGGCTGCCCAGCATCAGGTCGCGCTCGCCGGCGAGGATCGGCGCGATCAGGTCGGGGATGCGGGTCGCGTCGTACTGGTAGTCGGGGTGGAGCATGACGACCACGTCGGCCCCCGCGGCGAGGGCCGCGTCGTAGCACGTCTTCTGGTTGCCGCCGTAGCCCAGGTTCTGCTGGTGGATGATCACGTCGAGGCCGAGCTGACGGGCGATGTCCACCGTCTCGTCGCGGGACACGTCGTCGACCAGGATGATCCGCGCGACGCGGTCGTGGGGGATGTCGGCGTACGTCCGCTCGAGCGTCCTGGCCGCGTTGTAGGCGGGCATCACGACGACGACCATGGGCGTGGCGGCAGGCTCGGTCACCGCGACAGGGTAGCGGACCGTGGACGCATCCCGACCAGCGCTCGACACCGGTCCGTCACAGTGGTGTGCCACCATGGCCCTCGCCACGCCACGCAGAGGACCCCGCGCGCCATGTTCGAACGCCTTTTCGGCTCCCAGGCCGCCGACCCGGCCATCGCCGAGCGGATCCCGCCCGGCCAGTACCGCACCGAGAAGTTCCCGGTGCTGCATTACGGCTCCGTGCCGCGCATCGACCTCGCGACGTGGGACTTCCGCGTCTACGGCGAGGTGGACGCGCCGTTCGCCCTGACCTGGGAGCAGTTCAGGACCCTGCCGCGCACGCAGGTCCATACGGACATCCACTGCGTCACCCGGTGGTCGAAGCTCGACACCACGTGGGAGGGCGTGCCGATCCGGGCGATCCTCGAGCTGGCCCAGGTCCGGCCGTCGGCCACGCACGTCGTGAGCCACGCCGAGCAGGGGTACACCGCGAACCTCCCGCTCGACGTGCTCGACGACGACGACGTCCTGCTGGCCGACACGTTCGACGGCCAGCCGCTCGAGCCCGAGCACGGCTACCCGCTCCGCCTCGTCGTCCCGAAGAGGTACTTCTGGAAGAGCTCCAAGTGGATCCGCGGCCTGGAGTTCCTGGACCACGACCAGCTCGGCTTCTGGGAGCGCTACGGCTACCACAACGACGCCGATCCCTGGAAGGAAGAGCGCTTCAGCGGCGACTGAGCAGTGGCCCGCCACCGCTCCCCCGCACGCATCTGACGCACGGGTGGTCGCCCGCCGGCGACGGATCGTGCGCGGGACGCGCGGGGCGCCTGCGGCCGGACTGGCGCCCCACCTGGCCGTTGCGCCAGATGCACGCATCGTCGGCACTGCCGGGGGGGCGGCCCATTCTCGTGCGGGTCGTGCGGCATCGGAGGCCGCATCTCTGACCGGCGCTCCGAGGATTCGCCGCCGAGGGCATCCTCCGGCCGGGATCGGCGCATCAGCTGCACGTTCCCGACACCTGACGGCCAGCCCGAGGCCGGTGCGTGCGTCTGATGCGCACGACACCGAGGGATGCGGCATGTGGTGCCGCATCTCCTGCGCGTCGGCCTGTCGCGGCACCCTGGCCCGATCGAGGCCTTGGACGCCGGTCCGGCCGATCGGCGGCGCCGCGATCCGCCTGGGCGAGGCGAGCTGCGGCTACCTGCTCGGCGCTGCGGCTACCCGCTCGGCGCATCGGCCGCGGAGGTCGCAGCGGCCGCGGAGGTCGCGGCGGCTACCGAGGCCGCGGCGGCCGCGGTCCCGCGCCCCGGCCGCTCAGCTGCGCCTGACGCCACCGAGCGAGCGCGGATCCGGCGTGAAGTGCCGCAGCCGCCGGGCGAGCAGGAGCAGCTCCCGCTCCAGCAGCGCCACGAGCCCCTCCAGGCGCTCGACGGTGGTCTCCGCCTCGAGCAGGGCCTGGCGGCGCGGCAGCTCCACCTGCACGATGCCCGACAACAGGTACGACAGCACGGTCGGGTCGTCGGGGATGCCCAGGTCGCCGCGCGACGGCGGGTCGGCCTCCAGGAGCGACTCCAACGGACCCGCGGCCGCGGCGGTCGGCCGGGCCGCCGCGGCACGCTCGTCGTCAGGCTCGGGCCCGTCGATCTCCACCCGGACATCGAGCTCGTCGGTCGTCTCGCCGTCGCGAGCGCGCATCAGTTCCAGGTAGCGCACGAAGCGACGGATGGCGGCGGCGGCGAGGCGCGCTGCGTCGGCGTCGTCGCCGACCTCGTCGTCGAGCGGCGTCACCGAGGCCACGAGGTACGGCTCGCGCTGGCTGTCCACCGATTCGATGGCGAAGCGGCCCGTGGCCGCCGCGAGCAGGTCGAAGCGGCCGTCGGCGTAGCGGCCGGCCTCGCGGATCTCGGCAAAGGCGCCCACGCCGGCCAGCGTGGCGATGCCCCTGGTACCGACCTCGCGACCATCGCGGATGAGCACCACGCCGAACGGCTCGCCGGTCTCCAGGCAGTGCCGGGTCATCGCCCGGTAGCGCTCCTCGAAGATGTGCAGCGGCAGGACGATGCCGGGGCAGAGGACCGTGTGGAGCGGGAAGAGCGGGATGTCCATCGTCGTGGACCCCGAGTCTAGCCCGGTTCGAGTTCCATGCGCGACGGGGCGTGGCGGACCAGACGCCGCGACAGCATGGCGGTCGCGGCAGCGCCCTGGTCGAGATCGGGGCCCACGGTCTCGGAGCCGGGAGCGTAGACGTGGAGACGATCCTTGCCGCCGGCCTTGGCCTGGTACATCGCGACGTCGGCCGCGCCCAGCAGGTCGTCCACGGTCTGCATGTCGTGGGTGTCCACGGCGATGCCGATGCAGGCGCCCACGGCCACGGCGGTCCCGCCGACGGGCACCGGGACATCGAGCGCATCCAGCAGCCGCTGGGCCACGCTTCGGGCATAGGCCGCGTCAGGGATGTCGACGAGCAGCACGCCGAACTCGTCGCCCCCGAGGCGCGCGGCGATATCGCCGGAGCGCAGGCCATCGCGGATGCGGCCGGCGACGGCCGCCAGCAGTCCATCGCCGGCGGCGTGCCCCTGGCTGTCGTTCACCGCCTTGAAGTCGTCGAGGTCGAGGAAGAGGGCGGCGACGGTCCCGGGCTCGCGGCGCGCCGCGAGTGCCGCCTCGACGGCTTCCACGAAGCGGCGACGGTTGGCCAGCCCGGTGAGCGGGTCGTGATGGGCCTGGTAGCGGAGGCGAGCCTCCAGGGCGCGGCGCTGCGATACGTCACGCTCGAGCAGGGTGACCACACCAGCCAGCCGGACGAGGACGAGCAACGACAAGACGGCGGTCCCGATGGCCGGCACGATGAGGGTCCCGTCACCGTTCGGTCCGAGGGCGACCAGGATGGGGCCCGTGACCATGGCGAGGGCCAGGCAGGCGATGCGGATGTGGCCCAGCCACTGGACGGCGACCGGGTGCGGGTCGGTCAGGGCGCGCATCGTCGGATGCAACGCCGACACGCCGAAGGTGATGTACGCGAACAGGTACAGGCTGTCGATCGGGCCGCCCGACACGTACGTCCCATCGAGGTTCTGGAGGGCGTAGATCTGGTCGGCGACGAGCAGGGTCACGAGACTCAGCAATAGGAGTCGGAACGACGCGGTGCGCGCACCGGGCGTCGTCAGCAGGCCCACGGCGACGCCGATGAGCAGCAGGTCGGCGAGCGGGTACGAGAGGCTGATCCACAGGCTCAGCGGGTCGAGCTCGGAGTCGGCGACGACCGGCTGCATGAAGAACGTCCAGGACAGGATCGCGGCGGCAGTGGCCAGGATGCCCGCGTCCAGGAGCCCGCCACGGTCGCCGTCGGCGACGCGATGGCGGATGAAGATGAGCAGACCGGCGGCGATGAACGGGTAACCGCCGAGGTACAGCACGTCGGCGAAGGACGGGAAGGGGTCCTCACCCATGATCTCGTAGACGTTCCAGGCAAGATCGCCGGCCACGAACAGCGCCTGGCCGAAGGCCATCAGCAGCCACGGCGCGGCGCGCTCCGGCCGATGCATCGCCACGCCGACGAGGGCGGCCACGATGGCCCCGGCGCCGATCCCGTCGTACAGGAAGCTCTGGCCCAGGCTGCCCGGCTCCAGGGTGCGATGCACGCCCATGAGGATGAGGCCGACCGCGAGAGCGGCCAGCCACGGCGCGAGACGACGGGCAGGGCGGAGGTTGAGAGGCATGACGGTGTGGGCCCAACCATGGCGACGCCGGGCCGTCGCGCCCATGACCCGACGGTACCCCGCGGTCGGGGGACCTGTGCCGACGCCCATGGGACCAGCGAAGCCGCCGGTCTCCCGGCGGCTTCAGGATCGTGGCGATCGCGCCCTTGGGGCGCCGGTCAGGTCAGTGAGCGCAGCCCTTGGGCGCGCCACCGTCGTCGGCGGTCCGGAAACTCGAGCCGCAGCCGCAGGCCGCGACCGCGTTCGGGTTGTTCACGGTGAAGCCCGCGCCCATCAGGGTGTCGACGTAGTCGATCTGGGAGCCCTGCAGGAGGCTGACGCTCTGGCCGTCGACATAGACCTTGATGCCGTTGACCTCGAGGCGCTTGTCCTCGGGCGTCGGGGCGTCCTCCAGCATCATCCCGTAGCGGTAGCCGGAGCAGCCCCCGGAGTAGACGTAGACGCGCAGGCCGATGTCCGGATTCGTCTCGGCGACGGTCAGCTCCTTGAGCTTGGCCGTGGCGGCATCGGTCAGCGAGACCACGGTGGTCGGCTCGATATGGGGCTCAACGAACGTGGGCTGCTGCTCGATCATCGGGTGTGCGTCCTCCTTCGGACGGGCGGTTACGCGTACGGTGGGCGTCAACGGGACGCGATGGGGACATCGTACGCAGGGCAACGGGTTTCGACAAGTGTTGCGACGAAATCGCGGACGACACGGGGCCGGACGCGTCGCCGACCGTAAGTGCGCTGACTTCAGCGAAACGGCCGGCAGGTACACTGCCGGAGTCGGGCCGCCGGCTCGCTCGGCAGCCGTCATGCTGTGTCCTTCGGCCATCGTGGTGCTCCTTCGTCGATGACTTGGTCGTCTCGACGAGTCTGGGGCTCCGCGGTGGCCGACGTCTCAGCACTCCGGCACCGCGGTCCCGCGTTACACCACTTCTACCGCCTCAACCTGGCGTTCCAGTCTTCCTCTTCACAGACTCGCTTGACGAACACTACAAGAGGATCGCGTCGATGGGTGCACTCGGACCTCGACGACGACCCACTTCCAAACTACGGATGGTATAGCCCCGTAGACATCGGATCCATCCAGTACGACGAGTTCTGGGCCCCGTATAGCCTCTGTACGAGTGCCAATTGCTGACTTCAGCGCACCACGTGATGCTCAACCTCGCCCGGCGGCGACCGCTCTTCGGCCACGTGACTATATCGGTGGTCATTCGGTCGGCATCGCTCGTCACCATCTTGGTCGTGGCAGGCTGTGCCGACTCATCAGGTCGAACGCCATCAGGCCCGAGCCCAGCGACCGAGACGACGGCCACGTCCACCCTTACGCCGGCGCAGGTGGCAGAGTCGAGGGAGTTCCGAGAGACGTATGGCATCCGCGCCGACGACCGGTGGATCTCGATCGTCAGCGCCGATCCCTCCAGTCAGGAGGGTGTCGACATGTTCGGCGTTCCGTTGCTGCCATGGGAGCTCGACAATCTCCTAGCCCGCAACAGTGCCGCCGTCGAAGTCGGCCAAGTCGTTGCGGAGTACGGGATGACAGTGCCCGAGGACTGGCACGGCTCGTACATCGATCCATCGGCCGGTTCGACCGTCGTTGTCGAGGTCTACCGAAACGTGGACGTGCATCGCGCAGCGCTCGGTCGTTTGCTCTCGCCCGCGGCCCTCTGGGAGGTCCGTGAGGTGGCCCCACGTATCCTCGAGCAGATCGCGTTCGTCGAAAGGGTCCGATCTGAAGAAGGCTGGTTCGACACCGTCGACGCTCGGCTACTGCACGTCGGGACCAACTCGATGGATGGCGGAATCGTCGAGCTTACGTACATCTCGATGCGGCGCGACCTGGACGTCGAGATTCGCGCGCACTTTGCCGCTCCGGAGTGGGTGCGCATCGACTGGGCTGGAGAGCCACCGTGGGACGGGCCGGTGGGTGATCTCGTGATCCTCGCCGTGGATGGGCAAGGTAGGCCAGTGCCAGGGCTGATGTGCGCGCCTGGCGACGGCGATGGCGTCGGGCTCGTCACGGCCCCCGACGGCTCCTGCCGATACCCAGGTGCACCTGCGCGGGAGACAAGGGTCCGGTTGATCGGCGGGATCGATAGCGAGGGCCACACGTACGTCGCAGGCGAGGCCACGTTTCTCGTCGTTGCGAACGACCTTACGGTGATTCGCATTCGCGTCGAAACCCCCTAGGATCTCGCACCTTCGAGCCGCGCAAACGACGCAGGCCTGAGATCAGGGTCGTGTCCTATCACCCGTCGAGGCGTTCCACGACGGTGGCGATGCCCTGGCCGACGCCGATGCACATGGTGGCCAGGCCGTAGCGGCCGCCGGTCCGGCGCAGCTCGTGGGTCAGCATCGTGATCAGGCGGCCGCCGCTCATGCCCAGCGGATGGCCCAGGGCGATGGCCCCGCCGTTGACGTTGACCTTCGCCGGATCCAGGCCCAGCTCGTCCATGCACACCAGCGACTGTGAGGCGAAGGCCTCGTTGAGCTCGACGAGGTCGAGGTCGTCGACGCCGATGCCGGCCCGTTCCAGGGCCTTGCGCGTGGCCGGGATCGGGCCGATGCCCATGACCGCGGGATCCACGCCTGCGACGGCCGTGGATACGACGCGGGCCATCGGGGCGAGGCCGAGCGCGCGAGCCCGATCCGCCTCGACGAGGAGCACGGCAGACGCGCCGTCGTTGATGCCACTCGCGTTGCCCGCCGTGACGGTCCCGCCGTCCCGCCCGAACGCGGGCTTGAGCCGAGCCAGCGCCTCGGCCGTGGTGTCCGCCCGCGGATGCTCGTCGCGATCGACCACGGTGACCTCACCCGCGCGACCCGGGACCACCACCGGCACGATCTGGTCGTCGAAGCGACCCGCCTCGATGGCGGCCACGGCGCGCTGCTGGCTCGCCAGGGCGAACGCATCCTGGCGCTCGCGGCTGACGCCCCAGCGCTCGGCCACGTTCTCGGCGGTCTCGCCCATCGAGTGCGGGTGGTGGCGCTCGGCGAGCTTCGGATTGACGAACCGCCAGCCCAGGGTCGTGTCGGCGAGCTCGCGCGCGCCGCGGTCCCAGGCACTCCCCGCCTTGAGCTGCACGTACGGGGCGCGGGTCATCGATTCGACGCCGCCGCCGATGAACACGTCGCCGTCGCCGACCGCGATCGCATGGACCGCGGAGTTGATGGCCTGGAGCCCCGATCCGCACAGCCGGTTGACGGTCAGGCCGCCGACCTCGACCGGGAAGTCGGCCAGGAGGAGGGCCATCCGGGCGACATCGCGGTTGTCCTCGCCGGCCTGGTTGGCGCAGCCGAGGATGACGTCCTCGACGAGCCCCGCATCGACGCCGGCACGATCCACGACGGCGCGCAGGACGAGCGCGGCGAGGTCATCGGGACGGACGCCCGCGAGCGCACCGCCGTAGCGACCGATGGGGGTGCGCACGGCCTCGATGATCCAGGCCTCGCGCAGGGGACGGTCCGGTGCTCGGGTCATGGCGTCGATCGTACCGGGTGGCCCGCCCCGAGGCGCAGCGCGAGCTCGATGTCGTCGCGGCTGGCGACACCGGCTGCGGCGGCGCGGGCCGCCTCGGCGTCGATGGCGCCCACGATGCAGGCGGCGATCGAGGCCGGGTCGGGCACGGTCGGCAGCGTGAACGCGAAGCCCTCGGCCGGCTCGCCGCGTCGTCCCTCGACGTAGCGGTAGAACCCCTCGCCGGTCGAGCGCCCCAGCCGCCCGGCAGCCACGAGCCCTTCCTGGATGGGCGATGGCCGCAGGTGCTCGGGCCGACCGAGCCCCTCCCACACGCCGCGGGCCGCGGCCAGGCTGATGTCGATGCCGGTCAGGTCCATCAGCTCGAACGGGCCCATCGGGAACCCGGCGCCGCGCAGCGCGGCGTCGATGGTCGGGACGTCGGCGATCCGCGCCTCGAGCAGGCGAAGCGCCTCGATCGTGAACGGGCGATTGACCCGGTTGACGATGAACCCCGGGGTGTCCGCGCTGCGCACCGGGGTCCGGCCCCAGGCCGTGACCGCGGCGATGGCGCGGCCCACCACCTCCGCGCTCGTCCGCTCCGCGGCGATGACCTCGACCAGCGCCATGCGCGTCGGCGGATTGAACCAGTGCAGGCCGATCACCCGCTCCGGCGAGGCCGTCGCGGCCGCGATGTCGTGCACGCGCAGGGCGCTCGTGTTGGTCGCCAGGATCGCGTCGGGGGCCGCCGCCGCGTCGAGCGCATGGAAGAGCTCGCGCTTCACGTCGAGATCCTCGACCACCGCCTCGATGACCAGGTCGGCTTCCCGCGCCAGCGCCGCCGGCGTCGCGGCCGTCGCGATGCGGTCCATCCGCTCCGCGATCCAGTCCGGCCCCGTCGTCGGGTGGCGCCCGTCGGCGCGCCGGGCGAGGCCGTCGCGCACCCGCTCGAGCGCCGCGTCGACGGCGGCTGGCGACGCGTCGTGGATGCGGACGCGGTCGCCCGCCTCGACCACGACCTGGGCGATCCCGGTGCCCATGCGCCCGGCCCCGACGATCCCGACGACCCGGGTCATCGCAGCGTTCGGAACGCTTCGAACGGCTGGCGGCAGGCGCGGCAGTAATGGAGCGAGCGGCACTGGGTCGGACCGAAGGCGCTGTCCCGGACCGTCCGGTCCGAGTCGCACCAGGGGCAGGCCGGATCCGGCGCGTCGGTCGGTGGAGCGATGCCGGCCGAGGCGAGGGCGTGCCGCCCCGCCTCGCTGATCCGATCCGAGGTCCACGGGGTCGCGTGACTGACCCGGGCGACGACCGGCACGTCGAGCGGCGCCAGCGACGTCCGGACCGCGTCGAGGATGACCTCGATGGCCGGGCAGCCGAGGAAGGTCGGCAGCACGTCGACCTGGATCGCCGCGGGCGTGACCACGACCAGCCCGACCATGCCGAGGTCAGCGATCGACACGACCGGCAGCTCGGGATCCATGACACCGGCGAGGATCGCCCGGACGTCCGCCTCGGTCGCCGGCGCGACGCCGCTCGCGGCCGTCACCACGTCGCCCCAGGGTCGGCATGCCGGACGCTGGTGAACGCGTCATGCAGCGCGAGGAAGGCGGGGCCGTGCTCGGTCCGACCGCGCGCCGCGGCACGGGCGGCCGGCACGGGCAGGTCCAGCCGGCGCAGCACGGGCTCGACGAGGGCGCGCCAGCGCGCCTCGAGCTCGCCCAGCGGGGCGGCCAGGATGCCCGCCGAGACGAGGGCCGCCTCCCCATCGAGCGGCGCCAACACCGTGGCCGCATCCGGGGCCAGGATCGCGAGCGCGGCCAGGAGCCGTTCGCGCGGCTCGCCCTCCGCTCGTGCGAGGCGCTCGAACCACGTGTCGACGTGCATCCGGTGATAGCGCTCCTCGCGGGCGATCGCGCGCGCGAGCTCGGCCAGTGGCGCCCAGCTCCCCGCGACCAGCGCCTCGAGCCGGACGGCGTCCGCCGACTCGTACAGGAAGCGCCGCGCGATGGTCATGGCCCAGTCACCTCGGCCGTGGTCGAGCAGCCGAGCGTGGCGGTAGTCGGCCGGAGCCCGGTCGTAGGCCAGCGCGTCGCGGTCACCGCCGATGAGCCCGGCGAGCAGGTCGTACAGCGCGGCGGCGTGCCCCAGCTCGTCCTGCGACAGCGAGCTCATGGCCACGTCCTCCTCGAGCAGCGGCGCGATGCCGGTCCACTCGGAGTCGGTCCAGCCGAGGATCGCCTCGTCGTCGGCCATGGCCAGGAGCAGCTCCGCGACCGGCGCGACAAGCGCGGGTGCGAGCGCCGTCGGGACGGCGGCGGTCATCGCGGGCGAGGGCGCGGCCTGGCCTGGCCGGCCTGCGACCGCGCCGCGGCGAGCTTGTCGCGCATGACGTACCCGCCGGGCTTCTTGAACGACCGGTCGAGCGGCGGCTGGAGCAGGTCCGGGTCGTCGAGGTCCAGGATGTCCGCCCGGCGGACGACCCACAGCCGGACGCTCTCCTGACGTCGACCGAACAGTTCGCGGGCGTAGTGCAGGGCGAGCTCGGCATCCGGCGCCATGACGCTCCCCCCGTGGCGCATCGCGTCGCCCTCCTTCTCGCGCCGGAAGACCTCCCACGGCTCCAGCCTCGGTCCGGGGACGATCGGCTCGGTCATGCCGCGACCGACGCGCCGAGCAGCGCCGCCCGGACCCACGCGGACTCCTCCCGGGCCAGGCGTCGGAAGGCGAGGCGAGACTCGGACATCGGGCCGCGGTTCGTGACCACGGCGCGCAGCTCGTTCCAGTCCGGCTCTCGGTAGCGCCACGTCCCGGTCGCCTCGTCGAGCGCGAGCTCGCCGTCGGGGATGACCAGGCCCAGCTCGCGGATGCGCGGCACGTAGATGGTCAGGAACTCCTGGCGGAGTTCCTCGGACGTCTTCGCCTTGATCCGCCAGCGCAGGTCCGTGTCCCGTTCGCGGGGCGAGCGCGGGCCGTGCATCTGCATCAGGGGGCCCCACCACCGCTCGAGCGCGTCCTGCACGTCGGCGCGCTGTCGCGCGGTGCCCGTCGCCAGGGTCACCACGATGTCGCGGCCGTGCATGATGTGGACCGATTCCTCCCAGCAGATCTTCTGCATGGTCCGGGCGTACGGCGCGTAGCTGCTGTCGCGCAGGGCCTGCTGGGCGACGATCGCCGCCGCGTCCACCAGCCAGGCGATGATCCCGACGTCCGCCCAGGTCCGGGTCGGGTAGTGGAACACGTTGTGGAACTTGGTCCGGCCGGCGAGCAGGTCGTCGAACATCGCCTCGCGCGGCTTGCCGAGGTCCTCGGCCACCCGGTACAGCAGCTGGGCGTGGCCGACCTCGTCCTGGACCTTGGCCGTGAGGGCCAGCTTGCGGCGCAGGGTCGGCGCGCGCATGAGCCACTCTCGCTCGGGCAGGACGCCCATCAGCTCGGAGTTGGCGTGCATCTCGACGAAGCGCAGGACCGCCGAGCGATAGGCGTCGGGCATGGCGTCGGTGGCTTCCACCTTCCCGCCGCTCATGACGTGCGCCTCGAAGCGGTCGGACCAGGCCGCCTCGGCCTCGCCGTCGGCGCGCGCCGGCGCGGGCGCCCCGGCGCCGACCCGCTCGGCCGGGGCGAGGATGGGATCGAGGGCAAGCGGATCGGTCATGCCGCGCCCGGTCGATCGTCGCGCCCGGCCCCCACGGCCCGCAGCGCCAGGTCGGCGAAGACGTCCTGGAGCCCGGCGGCGTCGAGCCGGCCGTCGGGGCGGTACCACACCACGATGCCGTTGAGCGCGGTCAGGATGAACGCGGCCGCGACGCCAGGGTCCGCGACCTCGAATCGCCCCGCCGCCACGCCCGCCTCGATGACCTCGCGGACGTGCCGCTCGTAGGCGTCCCGGCGGCGCAGGATGGTCGCGCGGCGCTCGGCGTCGAGCGATCGCCAGTCGTGGATGAAGACGCTGGCGCGGCCGATGTCGTCGAGCAGCACCGCCACGTGCCCGCGCACGAGCGCGGCCAGTCGGTCTCTGGGCTCGGCGTGCTGGGCCAGGGCGTGCTGCGCGGCCGCCTCGAAGCGCGTCGCCGTGCCGTCCACGATCGACCACAGCACTTCCTGCTTGGAGGTCACGTGGGCGTACAGGCTGGCGCCCTGGATGTCGAGGGCGCGCGCGATGTCACGGACGCTCGTCGCGGCATAGCCGCGCTCCCGGAACAGGACGCTCGCAGCGTCCTCGATCTCGCGCCGGCGGGCGGTCTCGACCACGCTCGATTGATCCTCCCCGGGCCGTGCTGTCCAGCACCCTAACGAACGTTCGCTCGTTGGGACGGGAGGCTACTCCGTCGCGCCGCCGAGGGCAAGGGTCAACGGCTCGCGACCGCGGCGCAGCGAGGCGTGGCAGGACAGGCGTCGCGTCCGGCAGGAGCCTACGGCCGCAGCGTGCCCGACCAGACCTGCCAGGCGAGGAGCGACTTCGCGACCAGGCTCAGGACCATGTAGGTCTTCTCACCGTAGAGGTACTCGCGCCAGCGGCCGACCCGGCGGTACTGCAGCACCATCGTGATCGCGAAGACGTTGAAGGCGACGAACAGGCTGGCGATGATCACGTACACGAACGCCGGGATCCCCGCGTCGGCGGGCAGGCCCTCCTGGGCGGAGTACGCCCAGATGATGGAGAAGATCCCGATCCACGGCGCGATCCCGGCGATGCACCCGAAGATGAAGTGCTTCCAATCGATGCGCTGGCCGGCCTCCAGACGACCCTCGTTGGCCGCTTCCATGCTCCATCCGAACAGGTTCATCGCGACGTTGGCGCCCGCGATGGCGATGAGCGCGGGGAAGTCCGTGATGTAGCTGATGTAGGCGATGGCCACGATCATCACGGTGGAAGAGAACGCGTACTCGACCCAGCGCAGGGGATTCATGCCGCGAGCCAGCCAGGCCTCGTACCTGCTGCGCAGGAACCACCCGGCGGAGGCGTGGGCGATCGCGCTCATCAAGAAGAACGAGGCGATGACGTACGCGAGCGGGATGGAGAAGAGCATGACGCTCGACGGCTCGACCCCGGTGAACTGCCCGTCCTCGATGATCGGACGGACGGTCGGGACGGTCGGCTCGAACACGGCCGTGGTCCGGGAGATCGCGATCATGGCCACGAACTGCAGGCCATGGGCCAGGGTCAGGAAGCGGTTCCATCGGCGGAGGGAGCGGCTCTTGTCGGCTGGGATGGAGCCGGGCCCGGGGGCGGGCTCGCGTTCACCGGCGTCGGCGGCGATGGACGTCATGGTCGTGCGTCTCCTGGCAGGTGGCCGTCGTTCGGAAGGGCTGATGTCTCCCCTTCGCCCGGTCTGCTCCCGTGGATGGGCCGGGGGTCCCAGCGTGTAGCCCGGACCATCGGATGGTCGCGCCGCGGTAAGGGATCCGCGCCCTCGGACGTTGTGGAGGGGTCGGAATCATCCGGCCGCCACCGTCATCCATCCGGCGGCCGACACACAGGTCTCGGGAGGGACTGACCATGGGATACGAACCGGACGACATGGACGAGCTCGACGGCGCGGGCGCCGATGGCTTCGATTGGACGCAGCCGCTGACCGAGCGGACGGGCCCGCGGCCGCGCGCGCCGCGACCGGCGCCACGCCTTGGGCTGTCCGTGCCGGGCGCCATCGGTGGCGCGCTGCTCATGGGCGCGATCGCCCTCGGGGCGAATCTTGGCCTCGCCGGCAGCCAGGGCGACGCCGAGCCGACACCGACCTTCGTCGCTTTCGAAGCGCCGGACGCCAGCGACGTGGCAGACGAGACGGCGAAGGCCGAGCCGACCTCGGTTGCCGATCCGACCAAGACGCCCACCACCGCGCCCACCGCGAAGCCGGCAGAGACGGACGAGGAGCCGGACGCGACGCCCAAGCCGACCGCCACGCCGACCGAGAAGCCGGACGCCACCCCCAAGCCGACCGCCAAGCCGACCGAGAAGCCGGACGCCACCCCCAAGCCCACCGCCAAGCCGACCGAGAAGCCGGTCATGAGCCTGACCCTCGCCAACAAGGAAGGCGCCGTGTTCATCGACTGGAGCGGTTGCCCGGCGGACGGCGGCGACTACTACAAGGTCGTGCGCTCGACGGACAAGACCGTGTCGTGGCCGACCGGCGGCGGCGACGAGGTCGTGGCCGTGACCGAGGTGGGCGGGGCGACCAAGGCCTGGGACGAGCACGCCCCCGCCGGCACGACCGCCTGGTATCGCGTGTTCTGCGTGCGCGGCACGGACGACGGCTACAAGGTCCTGGCGGCGACCGCCACGAAGTCGCTCGAGGCGCCGGACGAGCCCGCGCCGACGAAGACGCCGGCGCCCACGCCGTACGCCATGTGGATCGAGGCGGGCTCCGAGGCCGGCGTCGTGACCGTCGCCTGGGAGCCGTTCGGCAGCGAGGGCTTCAGCCACTACCGGATCCTGCGCAAGGTGGACGGTTCGGCCAGCCTGCGCGCCGAGATCGAGGACGCCGGGACGACGGCCTTCGTGGACGACGACGTGGAGGTCGGGGTGACCTACCACTACCTCGTCGAGGCCAAGGGCCAGGTGTCCGGCTCGTGGGTCCTGCTCGGGACCACGTCCTGGACCGGCGTCACGGTCGAGTAGCGGACGCGACGTAGGGTCCCACGCGCGATGGGCGGGAGGCGGTACTGCTGGCCGATGGCCGGGCCGGGCCGCCACCCGCACGATCGGGCCCTCCATGTCCCGTGATGCGAGCTCCGATCATCGCCTGGACGCGACCCGGGAGCGAGCCCTCGTGGCCCGCGCCCGGGTCGATGCGTCCGCGTTCGGGGAGCTGTACGACTTCTACCTGCCCCGCATCCACGGCTACATCGCCCGTCGCGTCGGCGACCGCGCGACCGCCGAGGACCTCACGGCCGTGACCTTCGAGCGCGCCCTGTCGGCCGTCCGCCGGGAGGACTTCCGCAACGAATCGTTCGGGGGCTGGCTGTACCGCGTCGCCGGTCATGCCGTGATCGACCACGTCAGGCGCAGCCGACGGACCATCCCGCTCGGGCGGCGCGCCACCGACGGTGGGCCGGACGACGGGCCGGAGACGACCATCGGCGACGAACGCGCGGCGCGCGCGCTGGCGACCGCCCTCGACCGCGACGAGCTGGCTCGGGCCCTCGCTGCCCTGCCCGAACCGCAGCGGCGGGTCCTCGTCCTGCGCTATCTCGACGGCCTCACCACCGACGAACAGTGCACCGTCCTGGGGTGCAGCCCGGCGACCCTTGCCGTGCGTCATCACCGGGCCCTGCGAGCGCTCCGCGCCATCATCGAACGGGAGGCGACCGATGTGGCCTGACGACGAGCGCATCGTGCCCTTCCCCGACGACCTGGAGCCGGGCGTCGCCGACCTCGCGGCGGCCCTCGCGGCTGCCGGCGCCCGGGCCCGGGCTCGGGCGAGCGACACGCAGCCCTCGCCGACGTTCGCCGCGGACCTGCGCAGCCGCCTCGTCGGGGCGGCGCCCGCGAGCGGTGGCGCGCTCGCCGCCATGCCCGCGACGACGCCCGGCAGCGGCGCGGCACCCGTGCTCGATCGCGTCCGGCCGCGGGTCGTCCGCCGTGCGCCCCTGTCGGTCGGCCTGCCGCGCTGGTCGGTCGCCGCACTCGCGGCCGTGGTGGTGGTCGCCATGCTCGGCCTGGACGGCCGCTGGCTCCACGGGGGGCCGGTCGAGGCCGGCGTGATCGGCGCGACCGATGCCACCCTGGTCCGCGACGGCGCGGCGTCCGCGCTGGCGGCGGGGGTGACGCTCCACGCCGGTGACCGTATCGTGACCGGCCCGCGCGGGTCCGCGACCCTGGCCCTGGCCGGCGGCGAGACGCGCCTGGCCGGCGGCACGGACGTCCGCCTCGACGGCGTGGACCGTGGGCTGGTGCAGCTCGACCAGCGTGCCGGACGTGCCTGGCACCGGGTGGCCGAGCCGGTCGAGCGCTACGTGGTGCGGACCGCCGACGTCACGTGGACCGCGACCGGCACGGCGTTCGACCTGGACCGCCGCGCCGGCCCGACGGGCGGCGAGACCGTTCGGGCGATCGGCATCGAACACGACGTCTCGATCGACGGGCCGGCCCTGGCCGTCCTCATGCGGGAGGGCCAGGTCGCGCTCGTCACGCTCTCCCGTGGCGCGCCGCTGGTCGGCGAGCTGGCCGACGCGACCGTGACCGATCTCGACGACCCGTGGCTGCGTTGGAACGGCCGGCGGGACCGGGTGCTGGGGTTCGGCCTCGGGATCCTGACGGCGGCCCTCGACGAGCCCGATCCCACACCCGCCGCGACGCCGGCCGCGACGCCTCGCCCGGCGGCCACCCCGTCGCTCGCGCCGACGCCCGACCATCCGTCGCCCGCCCCGCCGACCGATCCGGTCGCGAGTCCCACGCCGACGGCCACGCCGACGGCGTCGCCGACGGCCACGCCCCGCCCGACCGCCAAGCCGACCCCCGCCCCGACACCGGCGCCGACGGCGTCGCCGACGCCCGCCCTCGCGAGCCTCGGCCTGACCGTCACGGCCTGCCCGGGCGGGACGGCCGTGCTGGACTGGACGAAGGCCCCGGCGGAGGGCTTCGACCACTACCAGGGCCTGCGCTCGACCTCGAGCTCGATCGCGCCGGTCTACCCGCCCGTCGCCCCGGCCGTCGCGCCGGACGGGCTGTACGCCACCGACCGGGCGATCCTGCGCGCCATCGACGTCGACCTCGCGCCGGGGACGACGTACGCCTGGCGAGCCGTCGCGTTCACGAGCGGCGACCAGGCCTACGCGGCGAGTGCCGTGACGACGGCCGAGGTCGAGGACGTGCAGGCGCTCGGCGCCCTCGAGTGGACCGAGGAGGCGGGCACGGTCGTCCTCGACTGGCTGCCGTACGGTGGCCCGGCCGCGTGCTTCAGCTTCGCCAAGCTCGTCCTGGCGCAGGACGACACGACCCCGAGCTACCTCGAGGGAGCGTCGGCCGTCTGGGCGTCGGACTCGCCGTCGGCCGCCACGGCCACGCTCGAGGGCCTGGCCGGCGGCACGTACTACGCCCGCCTCGAGATCCTGCTCGGCACCTGGGCCGGCAAGCGGCTGGTGGCGCACACGGACGTGGCCACGGTCGTCGTCCCCTGAGCTACTCCCCGACGAACCGCGGGGGCCGCTTCTCGCGGAAGGCAGCCAGCCCCTCGGCGTGATCCCGGCTGGCCCCGAGCGCGCCCTGCGCCGCTCGCTCCGCGGCGAGCGCGCCGTCGAGGTCGGTCGCCCAGGCGTCCACCAGCAGCCGCTTCGTGGCGGCGACGGCGAGGGGCGCCATCGCGGCCATCGCGGATGCCAGCTCGTGCGCGACCTCGGGGAGATCCTCGTCCGGCACGACTCGGCTGACCAGGCCGGCGGCCAGGGCCGCCGGTCCGTCGAGGGTCGTGCCGAGGAGCGCCAGCTCGGCCGCCCGGGCGGACCCGACGATCCGCGGCAGCAGCCAGGTGGCCCCGCTGTCCGGCACGAGGCCGATCCGGCCGAAGGCCAGGACGAACCGCGCCGACGCCGCGGCGATGCGCACGTCGGCGGCCAGGGCGAGCGACGCGCCGGCCCCGGCGGCCACGCCGTTGATCGCGGCCACGATCGGCCGGTCGAGACCGATCATGGCCCGGACGATCGGCTCGTACCGATCGCGCAGCTCCTCGTCCAGTGGCGGCGCGTTCGGCGCCTCGCGCTCGACCAGGTCCTGGCCGGCGCAGAACGCCCGGCCCGCGCCGGTCAGCACGACCGCACGGACCGATCGGTCGGCATGGATCGACCGGAGGGCCTCGAGCAGTGCCTCCTTGACCGGGATGGTCAGGGCGTTGAGCGCCGCGGGTCGATCCAGGGTGAGCGTCGCGACCCCGTCCCGGACGTCCGAGCGCAGGCCCTCGGTCACCCGGAGAACTCGACCAGGCGGCCGTCGACCAGCTCGAACACGCGCCGGTCGACCGGCTCGTCGGCGCCGCCGGACTGCTCGATGACGAACGATGCGAAGGACTCGGCGAACGTGTCGTCATCCGGGCGCAGGGCGGCGGCCATGAGCATGTGGCGCTCGGGCAGTCCGACCAGCACGCGGCCGGCGCCGCCCAGCTCGCGGACCAGGTGCGCGGCCGTCTCGGGCAGCAGGATGCGCACGGCATCCAGCCCGTCGCCGGTGTCGGAGCTGATGACCCGCCGGTCGCCGTCACGCTCGTCCGACCACGGGGCCGAGGCGGCCCACGCGGCGAGATTGGCCAGCGCCGCGTCCTGCAGCTCATGCGGCTCGATGCCCCACGACAGCAGGTGATCGCCGTTGACGATGATGTCGAACCCGGACGCCGGGATGGTGTAGACGACGGGGATGCCGGCCGGGCCCTCGTCGATGAGCGGCTGGGCGTGGCTCTTGGCGGCGTGGGCGAGCAGGGTCTCGCGCTCGATCGAGTCCATCGCCAGGCCGGTGGCGCCGACGGGCCGGAAGGCGGGACGGACGAGGTCCCGGGCGAGCGTCCAGTCATGCTCGGGCGAATCGACCGCCGACGTGGTCGAGACCGGAACGGGCACGTGACCGCTGACGGGCGCGGACGCGTCGATCTGGCCCAGCACATCGGGCGGCGCGTCGCGGATCAGCGGCGGCGGCTCATCGCCCAGATCCCGGCCGTGGTCGCGGCCGACGTCCGATCCACCGTCGTACGGGTCTCGCTCCATCGGTCGCGTCCTCCTCGTGCTGGGCAGCCGCTGTCGCGGGCTGCGCCTAGGTCCCGGTCCAGGTCGGGGTGCGCTTGGCCATGAACGCGGCCATGCCCTCGCGCTGGTCGTCGGTGCCGAACAGGGCGAAGAACGCTGCCCGTTCGTGGCGCAGGCCGTCGGCCAGGGGAAGCTCGGCGGCGGCGCGGATGGCGGCCTTCGCGGCACGCACGGCCAGCGGGGGCATGCCGGCGATCTCGGCGGCCAGCTCGAGCGCGGCGGTCACGGTCTCCGCGGCCGGGACGACGCGCGACACGAGGCCCGCGGCGAAGGCCTCGTCGGCCGGCAGCATCCGGCCGGTCAGGATGAGCTCCATGGCGCGCGCCTGCCCGATCGCACGGGTCAGCCGTTGGGTGCCGCCCGCGCCCGGCATCACCCCGATGCGGATCTCCGGCTGCCCGAACCGGGCGTCGTCGCCGGCGACGATCAGGTCGCACGACATCGCCAGCTCGCAGCCGCCGCCGAGGGCGTACCCGCGGACCGCGGCGATGACCGGCAGGCCCACCGATGCGATGCGGTCCCATGCCTCGAAGTGGCCGTCCGAGGCGAGCCGCTCCGGGGTCTGATCGGCGAGCTCGGTGATGTCCGCGCCCGCGGCGAACGCGGCATCGCCCGCGCCCGTGAGCACGACCGCTCGCGTCGCGCCATCGCGATCGAGGGTCTCGAGCGCGTCGGCCAGCTCGGCCAGCAGGGCGAAGCTCAGCGCGTTGCGCGCCTCCGGACGATCGATCGTCAGCAGGGCGACCCCGTCGCGCCCCTCGACCTGGGGCTCGACGCGGATGAGGCGGGTGCTGGGCCGGACGTCGGTCAAACCTGGCTGGCTCCTGGCTGCGCTCCGTCAGTATCCACGAGCGCGCCAGCCTCGGCGAGGTCGGTCGCGTCCTCGAGCACCAGCAGCGTGACCAGCCCGGGCGCGATCTCGCGCAGGTTTCGCCCCGCGGCGCGCATGGCATCGGAGGCAAGGCCGGCGTCGAGGGCCGCCCGATCGTCGAAGTCCATCGAGGTGACCTGGACCAGGTCCGTCTCGCCCCCGAGCGCCGTGGCGACCCGTTGGACGCGCGTCGCGCGGAGGCCCGGCGTCCCCGCGACGAGCGGCAGGTGTTCCGTGGCGTAGCGACGCTCGAACGTCGCCAGCGCGTCGTCGCCGCCGTCGGGGCGGCGGAACAGGGCGAGCAGCGTGGTCATGGCGAGTCCTCCCTGGGATCGTGGGTCCGATAGAAGTCGGTCAGCGCGGCGTGGAGCACGTCCGGTGCCTCGGCCAGGGCCTCGTGGCCGACCCCCGGCAGCACGAGCAGGCGCCCGTCGCGCACCTGGCGGCTGAGGCCGTGGGCCTGGTCCACCGGCGCGAACGGGTCCCGGTCGCCGACCACGATCAGAGTGGGCACGGCCCAGCTGCGCAGTTCGGCCGGCGTGAGCAGCCGCTGCTCCGCGACGTCGGCGACGATGGCGGGGAGCAGGCGCCGCCAGGCGCCCTCGCCCTGGACCGGGTCGTGGCGGGCGGCGAGCGCGGCGGCCCAGCGCGGATCGGTCCGCTCGATGGTCGCCGGGTCGAGCAGCGCGCGCACGACGGCGAGGCGCGGCTGTCGCTCGGGCGTGGCGCTGGCGACCACCAGCGTGCGCAGCCGCTGCGCCGCCCGGCTGGCGACGTGCAGCGCGGTCATGCCGCCCATCGAGTACCCGAGCAGGTGGAACGTGGCCAGGCCCAGCGCGTCGGCGAAGGCCAGCACGTCGGCGGCCATGTCGTCCGTGCTCAGGCCGGCCCGCGCGTCCCAGCGCGTCCCGCCGTGGCCGCGCGCGTCGGGGGCGACCACCCGGAACCCGCGGCGGGCGACCGGCAGCACGTCCGTGAACTGGCTCGCGGCGGTGGAGCTCGCGCCATGGAGCAGCACGAGCGGCGGCCCGGCGCCCTCGGCCAGGTACGCCACGCGAAGGCCGTTCGCGTCGATCGTCGGCATCGGGCCGATGATGCCAGACGGACGCCGGTGGACCGCTCGCCGCGCCTACACTTGGGCCATGACCGATCCGACCCGCGCGACGCGCATCGAGCGCGATTCGATGGGAGAGATGGCCGTCCCGGCCGACGCCCTGTACGGCGCGTCCACCCAGCGCGCCGTGCTCAACTTCCCGATCTCCGGCCAGCGCTTCCCGCGCCGCTTCATCCGGGCCCTGGCGCTGGTCAAGCTGGCCGCCGCGGGGACCAACGGCGAGCTCGGGCTGCTGCCGCCGGACGTGGCGCGGGCCATCGCCCAGGCGGCGGCCGCGGTCGCCGACGGGGACCACGACGATCAGTTCCCGATCGACGTCTACCAGACCGGCTCGGGAACGTCGACCAACACGAACATGAACGAGGTCGTCGCCCGCCTCGCCAGCGCCCGCCTCGGGGACGGCCGGCGGGTCCACCCCAACGACGACGTCAACCGCTGCCAGAGCTCCAACGACACCATCCCGACGGCGCTCCAGCTGGCCGCCGCGATGGCGCTCGAGGAGGCGCTCATCCCGGCCCTGATCGAGCTGCAGACCTCGCTGGCGGCCAAGGCCGACGAGTTCTGGCCGATCGTCAAGACCGGCCGGACGCACCTCCAGGACGCCACGCCGATCCGGCTCGGGCAGGAGTTCCGCGGCTACGCCGGGCAGGTCGAGGAGGCGGTCCGGCGCGCCCGGGCGGCACGTGACGAGCTGCTGACGGTCCCCCTCGGCGGCACGGCCGTGGGCACCGGCATCAACGCCCATCCCGAGTACGCCGCGCGCGCCTGCGCCAGCCTGACCGAGCTGCTCGCCCTGCCCGTGCGCGAGACGCCCAACCACTTCCACGCCCAGGCCACGCTGGACGTCGCGATCGCCGCCCACGGTGGGGTCCGGGCCGTCGCCCTGTCGCTGTGGAAGATCGCCTCGGACATCCGCCTGCTCGGCATGGGACCGCGGGCCGGCATCGCGGAGCTCGGCCTGCCCGAGACGCAGCCGGGCTCGTCGATCATGCCGGGCAAGGTGAACCCCGTGATCATCGAGTCGCTGACGATGGTCGTGGCGCGTGTCGTCGGCAACGACGCGACCGTGGCCTTCGGCCAGACCGGCTCGTTCCTCGAGCTCAACGTGATGCTGCCGGTGACCGCGGTCGCCATGCTCGAGTCGATCGAGCTCCTCGCGGCGGCGGCGGCCAACCTCAGCCGGCGCACCGTCGACGGCCTCGTCGCGACCGAGCGCGGCCCCGCCCTCGTCGAGCAGGGCCTGATGCTGGCCACGGCCCTCGCCCCGGTCATCGGCTACGACGAGGCCGCCAAGCTGGCCAAGGAGGCGTTCCGGACCGGGCGCACGATCCGCGAGCTTGCGCTCGAGCGGGGCATGGCGCCCGACGACCTCGACCGGCTGCTCGATCCGGCCGCCATGACCGAGCCCGGCCTCGGCGGCGGGCCGGCCGGCGGCTGACCTCGCGCGCGGCGCGGCAGGACGCGGTCGGCGGCCGCTACAATCCCGGCGATGACCGACACCCGCCTGTGGGACCGCGCCGCCGCCCTGGTCGCCGTCGACGGTCGACGCCGTCCGGCGGTCGCCGCGCTGCCCGCCGGCCTGCCGAGCGTCGCGGAGCTGTTGGAGTTCATGCGCGACGCGGAGTCGCGCTTCGCGACGCTGCGCCTGCGCATCGAGGAGCGCCGCCGCTCGGCCCGCGGC
>JBKHXL010000013.1:0-7987 GCA_046566045.1 Candidatus Limnocylindria bacterium | reverse complement strand
CGATCGACTCGCGCGGCATCGTGACCAGGCCGTCGGTCAGCGCCGTGACGTCGATGTCGATCGCGTCGAGGCCGTCGCGGACCTGGAAGGCCACCTGCTCGAGCTGCTCATCGACCGTTCGCCAGCCTCGTCCATCCCGCACCGCGAGGCGGGTCCGGCGCAGGACGAGCGGGCGGTGCGCGTCATCCTCGAAGGGCGCCTCGGCATCGACCCGGCCGCGGATCGCGACATAGCGGGGAGGGCCGTCGGCCAGGCGGAGGGCCTCGTCCAGCGGGACGGCCGGCGTCGCGGCGAGCAACCGTCCCACGCGGTAGGCGGCCCCGAAGCTGCGCAGGATCGCCGCGCCCACGGCGAGCGCGAGAAGACCGGGGAGGAGGAGCACGAGGGGAGTCACGCCGTGGATGCTACCAGCGGGCATGGAAAGGCCCGAAGGAACCTCCACGACACGTGGGCATTGATGCGATCGCTGCCGTTAGTGGCGTCCGGCACCTCCGGGCTGCCTTCACTGTGCGGGCACGGACGCGCCGGGTCAATGGCCGTCGTCCACGTTCTCGATCCGGTGTCGGTGGGTTATCCACCGTCCGTCCACATCCGCGAGCGTGCCGGTCCGCGCCCGCTCACGGCTGGCCGGCTCAGGCCGTCGGACGTCCGCTGGCCGGGTCGAGCGCACTGACCTGGCCGTCGAACCCGGTCAGGACCAGGCGGCCCCCGATGAGCTCCACGGCGGTCACGACATCGGAGTGGGCCACCCGCCAGGCGACGGTGCCGTCGGGCTCGATGGCGAACGTCTCCAGCTCGGACTGGACCAGCACGTGCTCGAGCCGCGGGCTCGCGAGGAGCCCGATCAGGGGCGTCGCCGAGCGATGCTCCCAGCGCGTCGCGCCGGTGGCCGCATCGAGCCCGAACGTGTGGAAGCCGTAGGCGACCACGAGGACGCCGGCGCTGTCCCAGTACGCGCCGCGCGGCTCGTCGTAGATGGTCGAGGCGAAGCGCGCGGTCCACGCGCCGCGCGGCCCCTCCAGGCGCAGTTCGGCACGACAGCGCGCGTCCGGGTCGGGGCCCGTCCGGTCGCCCAGGTCGTGCAGCGCGCCGCCGGCCTCGGACAGGGCGAACACGGCGGAGGCCGACCCGCTGCCACCCCAGCGCCAGCGGGCGCGCAACCCGCCCGGGTAGGTGATCGTCGCGTTTCGCGGCTCGGCGGTCACCCGGTCGTCGCGGCCGCGGCGTCGGCCTCGATGTCGGCCCGACGGCGCTCCTCGGCGATCGGCGCGACCATCGCGTTCGACAGGATGCGCAGGGTCGCCGGCGGCACCTCGAAGACGGCGGTGGACAGGCCGGCGGCCGCCCAGACCGTCGGGTAGCGGCCGAGGTCCGGGTCCATCACGACGCGGACCGGGCGGCTGTGCCCGATCGGCGGGATCCCGCCGATGACGAAGCCGGTGAGGTCGTTGGCCTCGCGGGCCGTGGCCCGCCGGATGTCGGCCTCGCCGGTGACCGCCGCCAGTCGCGCGAGATCCACCCGGTTGACGCCCGACACGAGGCAGATGATCGGCTCGAGCTCGCCGTCGGCGTCGGTCGCCACGAAGACGAGCGACTTGACGATCTGGCCGATGCTCGCGCCGACGGCCGCGGCGGCCTGTTCGGCGGTGTGGGTCGACTCGTCGAGGGCGACGATCGACAGCGTCACGCCCTTGCGCAGCGCCGCGTCGAGGACGCGCTGGACGGCGGGATGGCGGGTCACGTCGGACACGGCGCGGAGTCTAGCATCGGCAGGTAGCATCGGACCCGTGGGACTGGCGTTGATCCTGGCCGATGGGGACGTGCCGTCGCGCGCACGCCTCGACGCCACCTGGCCCGGCTGGGATTCCGGGGTCGACCTGGTCGTCGCCGCCGACGGCGGCGCCCGCCACGCGGGCGCGCTCGAGGTGGCCATCGACCACTGGGTGGGCGACGGGGACTCCCTCGCCGCCGAGGCCCTCGCCGCGCTGGAGGCCGCCGGCGTGCCGACCGAGCGGGTCCGGGCCGACAAGGATGAGACCGACACGGAGCTCGCGATCCGCACCGCGCTGCGCCTCGGGGCGGACGGGATCGTGCTCCTCGGCGCGCTGGGCGGCGGCCGGATCGACCACGCGCTGGCCAACATCGGCCTGCTCTCGCTCCCCGAGCTGCGCGGTCGGCCGGCGGTCATCCTCGACGGTCGCGCGCGCCTGTCGGAACTGGCCGGACCGGCCGACGACGGTGGCCCCGTCGAGGCCCGGCTCGTCGGCGCGCCCGGCGACCTCGTCTCGCTGCTGCCGGTCGGCGCCGAGGCACGCGGCGTGACGACGGCCGGGCTGGCCTACCCGCTCGACGACGAGGTCCTCCCGGTCGGGACGCCGCGCGGCCTGTCGAACGTGCTGACGGCGTCGGGCGCGACCGTGCGGCTGCGAACGGGCCGGCTCCTGGTGATCGAGACCCCTGCTACATTCGGGGCATGAACGCTCCTGCCCTCGGCGATCTCGCCCCCGACATCGCCCTGCCGGACGCCACCGGCACCATCCACCGCCTCGCCGACCGGCGTGGACGCTGGACGGTCCTGTACTTCTATCCGAAGGACCACACCCCGGGCTGCACCACCGAGGCGTGCGAGTTCCGCGACGCCCACCCGGCCGTGCAGCAGCGCGGCGCGGACGTGTGGGGCGTCAGCCCCCAGGGCCAGGCAAGCAAGGCCTCCTTCCGGGATGCGCTCGAGCTGCCGTTCGTGCTGCTGGCCGACGAGGATCACGCCGTCGCCGAGTCGTACGGCGTGTGGGTCGAGAAGGAGAAGGACGGCACGACCAGCTGGGGCGTCGCCCGGACGACGTTCCTGATCGATCCCGACGGCCGCATCGCACACGTCTGGACGAAGGTGAAGCCCGACGGTCACGCCGCCGAGGTGCTGGCCGTGCTCGACGCCGTGCAGGCCGTCAACACATGACGCGCGGGGTGCCGGGCGCGAAGGAGGCTTCGCTCGTGGGGGGAGACGAGCGAAGCCTCGACGCGAAGCCTAGCCGTGCCCGTGCGCAATGCGCAACCGTTGACTCCGCAACCATCGACATCACGCTGCCCTCCCGGCGGTCGCCGGTCCGATGAGCGCGGATCCCGGTGCTGCCGCCTCGTCCCACCACGCCTGGCGGCCGGCCCGGTTCATGGTCATCACCGCCCACCCCGACGACGCGGAGTTCGGACCGGCCGGCACCGCGGCCCGTTGGATCGACGAGGGGTCCGAGGGCTGGCTCGTGTGCTGCACCAGCGGGGACCAGGGCGGTGAGGACCCGACGATGGACCAGCTCGTGCTGGCGGCGACCCGGGAGTCCGAGCAGCAGGCCGCGGCCGCGATCGTCGGCTACGCGGGGGTCTCGTTCCTCCACCAGCCCGACGGCGGGCTGGTCAACGACCTCGCCCTGCGCGAGCTGCTCGTGCGCGAGATCCGGGCCTTCCGCCCGGACGCCGTCCTGACCTCCGATCCGGAGGTCCTCTTCCACCGCGACGGCGGCGTCAATCACACCGACCACCGGGCGGCCGGCCTGGCCGCCGTCGATGCCGTCTACCCCGCGGCGCGCAACCCGATGGCCTTCCCGTGGCTCATCCGCGAGGGCCTGGCACCGCACCCGGTGCGCCGGCTGTACCTGTTCTGGCCCGACCGCCCCGACACCTGGGTGGACATCGGCCCGGTCCTCGATCGCAAGCTCGCGGCGCTGCGCGCCCACGCCAGCCAGCTGCGCGACCCGGACCGGCTGCTGGACACCATCCGGACGTGGGTGGCCGAGGACGGCCGGGCGATCGGTGTGGACGCGGCCGAGGCCCTGCGCGTGGTCGTCATCAACGAGGACGACGGCCAGGGGGCACGCCCGTCCGAGTAGGCGAGCGGCCGCGCCGACGGAGCGCCTAGGCCTCCTCGAGCAGCAGCGGACGGATGCGGCCCCAGTGGTTCCACAGCTCCGCGAGGCCGTCGGCGCGGGGGCCGAGCATCGACACCATCTCGCCCAGGGTCAGGTCGCCGGCGCTGGCGGCCAGGTGCTCATCGGCGGCCACGCGCACGTCGGCCAGCAAGCCGCGCATCTCCGCCTCGTCCGGCCAGTGCCGGATGCGCATCGGATCGAGGCCGGCGTAGCCGAGGGCGAGGGACAGGTCGCGCTGCGACGGCACTCGCTCATCGAGCCAGCCGCCGAGGCCATCGAAGCGGTAGCCCAGCGACGACAGCGCGCGCGTGATGTCGCGCGCCTGGCTGACCGTGAACGGGCCCCAGAACGGGTGACCGGCCGGGAACTCGAGGGCGCTGTCGTCGATCGCGTCGGCGACGATCGACTGGACGAGCTCGCCCAGGGTCGACTGCCAGCGCCGGCGCGCATCCGCGTCGGGGCCGGCCAGGGCGGCGACCACGTCGGCCAGGGCGGCGCGGTCGCCGCGAACGAGGCGCAGGATGCGCGGCGTACCCGCGCCGCCGGCCAGGGCGGCGGCGAGCGGGTCCGCCTCGGGGTCCGCCCCGGGGTCCGCGTCGTCGACCGGGAGCGGTTCGCCCGGCACCGGCGCGGCCGCCCGACGTGCCGGCGCCGCGGCCGCCACCGCGCGCTCGTCGCAAATCGCCACGGCCTGGCGGGCTTCCAGGCACGCAGTCTCGGCCGACTCCGCCGCGATGCGGGCCGCATCCGCCTCGGTCGCGTGGCGCTCGAGGTTCGCGCCCAGCGCGTCCGCGGCGGCCCGCTCCCGGGCGAGGACCGCGGCGGCCTCTCGCGCGCCGGCGTTGATGGCGTTCACCGCCGCGAGCCAGGTCCGCGCTGCCGCCTCGACGCCGTCGGTGGTGCTCGCGGCGTCGCGCGCGGCGCGGAAGCGTGCCTGCGCCTCGTCCTTGGCGGCCCGGACCGAGCGGGGATCGGCCGCCGCCTGCGCTTCGAGGGCGCGGGCCTCGTGCGCGTCGTAGGCGCGCTGCGCGGCGCGCTGGACGTCCTCCGCCTCGGTGGCGCGCCGGCGGGCCCGCCCGGCGACCTCACAGCGTTCCTCGGCGACGCGCCGGACCGGACCGCACGGGTCGTCGTCGGCGCCTTGACGGCGCTCGGCCGGGCCGCCGGCCGTCGCGCCGCCCGTGGCGTCGCCGCCGCCGCGCCCCCCCGCCATCGCGGACGGCGGCGTCATCAGGGCGATCGCGGCCTGTGCCGGCGCCACCCCGACACGGGCGGACGATCTCGCCGTCGGGGTGGGTGCGGCAGCCGAGGCGGCGAGGGCGCTGGCGCGGAGCTCGCCGATCATCGGGTCGATGCCCTGGCTGATCGGGATGGCGGTGGGCACCGTGGCAGGACGGCTCGCGGCCGCGGCCGCGCGGCCCTCACCCACGCCCTCGGTCGGGGCGGGTCCGGACCGAACGGCCGTTCGACGTTCGGCTCCAGCGGGCATGGCGGCGGGTCCCGCCTCGCGGCGATCGGCCGGACCGCCGGGTGCGGGCTCGGTCGGCCCGGGCGTGGTGTAGGGGTCGGCGAGGGTCGCGGCACGTCGGCGCGGCACCGCGTCGGCGGCCATCGTGACGCGGACCTCACGGGGCGCGGGCGGGCGAGCACGGATGACCTCGAGGAGTGCGGCCCCCGCGGCCAGCCCGAGGACCAGGCCCATGGCCAGGAACGCGAACTCACTGGCGGTCACGCTGGCGTTCGTCTCCCTCGGGGAGACCGACCGTCCGGTCGGCATCGTCCCTCACGGCAGGGTAGCTGCGACGCTCACGAGCGTCAACCGGATTCCGGCGACCGGTCGGCGCGGGCGCGGCAGGCCCGGCTGCTTTGCAGGCGATCGGACCGCGATGGTAGATTCCCCACCGTCGGCGACACCGCCGATCCCCTTGTCGCGCCCGAGCCCGTCCAGACCCAGGGAAAGGCACGCCCGCTTGGCCATCGAATACGACCAGGAATTCCTCGTCCAGCCGGTCGACGCCTCGTGGTTGCAGTGCAACATCGAGTGCCAGGAGGCGTGTCCCGTCGGGACGAACTGCCGCGGCTACCTCAACCTCGCCGCCGAGGGCCGGTTCGAGGAGGGCTACATCCTGTCACGCGACCCGAATCCGGTCGCGGCGATGTGCTCGTACGTGTGCTCGGCTCCGTGCGAGCGCGCCTGCCGACGCGGCGACATCGACCGCCCGCTCGCCATCCGCGCGATGAAGCGGTTCCTGGTCGAGTGGCACGAGGCGTCGGGCATCCCCGACGTGATGCCCCACATCACCCCGCGCAGCGAGCGGGTGGCCATCGTCGGCGCGGGACCGGCCGGCATGTCCGTCGCCCGTGAGCTGGCGACGAAGGGCTACCAGTGCACCGTCTTCGACAGCCTGCCCTACGCGGGCGGGACGATGCTCATCGGCGTGCCCGCCTTCCGCCTGCCGCGGGAGGCCATCGAGATGGACGTGCGCCTGATCGAGCGCCTGGGCGTGACCTTCCGCTACGACACGACGATCGGCCGGGACATCACCTTCGAGCAGCTCCAGCGCGACTTCGACGCGATCGCCATCACGGCCGGGGCGATGGACGCGGTCGTCCTCGACATCCCGGGCGCGGATCTCGAGGGCGTCGACTACGGCGTCGACTTCATGAAGAAGGCCAACCTCGGCGAGCCGCTCGAGGTCGGCACCGACGTGGTCGTCATCGGCGGCGGCTATACCGCCATGGACTGCTCGCGGACCAGCCTCCGGCACGGCGCCCGGAACGTGACCATCGCCTATCGGCGAACGCGCTCCGAGCTCGTGGTCGACGAGGAGGAGCTGGGCGAGACCGAGCGCGAGGGGGTCCGCATGGAGTTCCTCGTCAGTCCGATCGAGATCATCGGCGAGGACGGCAAGGTCGCCGGCGTCCGCTTCATCCGGAACCGGCTGGGCGAGCCGGATGCGTCCGGTCGCCGATCGCCCATCCCGGTCGAGGGCTCCGAGTTCGTGGTCAAGGCGCAGACGGTCATCCCGGCCGTGTCGCAGGCCGCGGACCTGACCTTCCTGCCGGTCGAGGCGAAGTTCGAGATCAACCGCGGCCGGGTCAAGGTCGACCCGGCGACGTACGCCACCAACGTCCGCGGCGTGTTCGCCTGCGGCGACTTCGTGACCGGCCCGACGACGCTCATCGAGAGCGCCGGACACGGCAAGAAGGCGGCCTACGCGATCGATCGCTACCTGGCCGGGCGGACCGACGTGTCGGTCGCGGCCAACGTCAAGATCACCAGCTCGTGGCGTCACGACATGCCCGAGTTCTACGACGTCCTGCCCCGCCAGCACATCCCGATGGTGCCGCTCCAGGCGCGCATGCCGTCGACCGAGCCGGTGGTCAACTTCAACACCCCGGTCGAGCTCGGCTACGACGCCAATGGGGCGGTGGCCGAGTCCACGCGCTGCCTGATGTGCAACTTCAACATCTGGTTCGATCCGTTCCGCTGCGTCCTGTGCGGCGCGTGCGCCGATGTCTGCCCCGAGGGCGTCATCCACATGGTCGACGTCAACACCCTGAAGTCGGAGGGCTTCCTGCCCGAGCTGGAGGAGGCCTACGGCTGGGACAACGGTGGGGCGATGATCCTCGACGAGGAGCGCTGCATCCGCTGCGCCCTGTGCGTCAAGCGGTGCCCGTTCGACGCCATTACGATGGAGCGGTTCGAGCTCCAGGAGATCTCGACCGACGGACGGCTCTACAAGGAGTCGTATCGAGACGCGCAACTCGCCGGCACCCCCGGCGTCGCAGGAGGAGCCCGGTGAGTTTCCTCGAGCGGGTGGATCAGACCATCCGCCGAAGTCCGGTCTGGCGCTCGCTCTTCCGCCAGCCGTATCCGCGCGACGAGCGCAGCCGCGCCTACGCGGTGATGAACAACGTGTTCCTGCACATCCATCCGGTGCGCGTCCGCCAGCACGCGGTGAAGTTCGCCTACACCTTCTGCCTGGGCGGGCTGTCGTTCTTCCTGTTCCTGGTGCTGACCATCACCGGCGTGTACCTGATGTTCTTCTACGTCCCCTCGGCGA
>JBKHXL010000012.1:0-5810 GCA_046566045.1 Candidatus Limnocylindria bacterium | reverse complement strand
GCTGGCGCCACACGGCCGACTCCTCCAGTCGCGCCCCGGTGAGCACGGCGATGTGCCACGGCGGCACGGCCTCCTCGACGCGCAGTCGGTGGAGCGCCGTGCGCAGCGCCTCGAGCGTCGCCGCCGGGCCGTCTGCCTCGATCAGCTCGGGGGCTCGCCCGTCGCCGCGCAGCGCGTCGGACTCGAGGCCGCTCCCGGCGAACCGCGCCACGACGCGGTGGATCGGCTGCGCGTTCCGGCAGTTCAACCCGAGGGCGTACTCCTGGAGGCCCAGCTGCTCGACCACGTCGTCCCGGTAGATGGCCTGCGCCGGGTCGTGGAACACGTACAGGACGTCGTCGCGGCCCCCGAACGACAGCGCCTCGAGCGCGAGCAGCCAGTCTGGCGCGAAGTCCTGCCCTTCGTCCACCACGATGGCGTGGTACCGCGGACCGAGCCGCGCGCCCGCCTCGACCAGGGCGTTCGGCAGCGTCTCGTCCCACCACGCCTGCGGCACCGGGTCCGGCCGCTCCCCGAGCACCCCCGCCTCCCGACCGAGGTCCTGGCACAGTTGGTGGAACGTGGCGACCGTCAGCTGCCCGGTCGATGCGGCGTCATCGGCCGTGACCTCGCTGAGCATCCGGGCCAGCGGCGCGTTGAAGCAGATGAGCAGGGTCGAGAAGCCCTCACGCGCCAGTCGCCGGGCCTTCTCCGCGGCGAGCATCGTCTTGCCGGTCCCGGCGCCGCCGACGATCGCCGCGCGCCGGACGCCCCGCAGCGTGTGCAGCAGCTGGTACTGCCCTTCGGTCAGGCGCACGACCTCCAGCTCGCCGCCGGCGATCTCGTTGCGCAGCATCGAGCGGAGCGTCTGGGGCTCGGTCAGCGTCGCGACGAGCAGGTCCACGGCGGCCCGACCCGGCGGCTGCTCGCCGGAGCGACCGCTCCACAGGGCGAACGCACCGTCGAGGAAGGCGCGGAGCTCCGCTCGACCGTCGTCGTTCGGCAGGAACATCGACTGGTCGGCGATGAGCGCCGGTTCGACGTCCGGGCCCAGGAGTCCCAGTCGCCCGCGCATGGCATCGAGCTCGACATCGGGGAAGGCGACCGCCTGGCCCGCGATCGGCCGGAGACCGGCCGTCCACTGGGGCAGCTCGGACAGCTTCCGGATGAGCGAATGACGGCTGTCCGCCGCCTGCTCGAACGGGCTTCTCGGCAGCCGCTTGCCGGCCCACCAGGAGCCATCCGCCTGGCGCCGGACCTCGCCCGCCTTGACCTCGAGCACGAGGATGCCCCGGTCCGGGTCGCCGATGACGACGTCGGCCTCCCCCTCGCGCACGTGCCCGTGATCGCGCGCGAGCCAGCGCACGTTGCGGAGCAGGGCGACGTCCTCGGGCAGGACCGCGCGAAGGCGCTCGGCCACGAGCTGCTCGGCGGCTTCCCCCCTCGTGGTCACGCGGTCGCGCCGCCGACGCTCGGACCGGCGTCCCACGATGGCACCACGCGATGCCAGGTCCCTGGATGCGCGAGCTCGTTCATCCCTGACTCCCCACCCCGCGACCTGCGGCCACGGTGCTTGTCGGCCATGGTACGGAGCCGGTCAAGCGATGCATGACTCGGGTGCGTCACGCGATCCGTCCGTCGAGATCGCCGCCAGCCGCATCGAGGACGACGAAGTGCCGCGAGCGCGCGCACTCGCCGCAGATCGGCAGCCCCGCGTCGCCGGTCGGGTCCTCATCCGGGTCGCCGTCGAGGATAGCGCCGCACGTGGCGCAGCGCAGCACGTCGGCATCGATGTCGGCCGCGGCGCGTCCCTCGATATCGGCGGCGGCGCGTCCCCCCGATCGCGCACGCCGCCCACGTCGGAACCAGCCCATCGGCGGGCCCTCCCTGGGTGATCGCCTCCGCTGCCGCACGGTACCGGCCGCGTCCACGATCGGCACCATCAGACCATCACGCTGTGACAGCTGCCTGTCGCGCTGATGCCGGCCGCCCCGTCTCGCCACGTCGCGCTCGCCACCCCGACCGCCGCACCCGCCGCGCGCTCGCCGCCCCTACCCCGCCGTGATGCAGTGGAGGGACATCACTCAGAAACGCGAGCGCTCCCGAGCAGAAAGAGGACATCAAGTGCGGCCCCCGCGGCGGCGGGTCGGCGGCGCCCTCAGTCGAAGTCGAAGATGGTGTTCCCGTCGTAGAACGCCAGCACGTACGAGCAGCGCTCGCAGATCAGCAGCGTCACCCGGTGCGCCGTGAGCCCCCACGCGCTGTCGAACTTGCCAGCCTCCCGCCGGAACGACCCGTTCCCACACAGCGGACAGCGCGGCAGCGAACCGCCCTGAGTCCCCGTGCCGCCGTCCTGGTTGGTCGCATCCATCGGATCACCCTCCCTTCGACCGGCGACGGCGCGCGGCGGCCGCCTCCCGTGCCGCCCTGTACGCCAGCTCGTTCTCGCGCAGCCGGACCGCCACGATCCGCCGGATCAGCTCGGACGGGATCGGCTGGTCGGCCGCGAACCGGATGGTGCCGCGCCCCGTGAGATGCGCCTCGATGGCGGCCCCGAGCTCGGCGATGACGCCGTCGGTCGCGGGGAAGAGGCTGTAATGACGGGCGAAGGCCGCGTAGCTCACCAGGAACCGCCCGTGGGTCTTGAGCCCGGGCATCGCGTAGGTGATGACCTCCTCGGCCTCGGGCGCGGCCGCGCGGACGGCCGCGCGGATGGACTCGATCCCGCCGCGCCGCTCCTCGGGCAGCGCCGCGATGTATGCGTCCACGGTCGCCGCCGCCATCTACGTGCCGCCGTCCGTCCAGCCGAGGGAGCGCTCGACACCCTTGTGCCAGCGCGCCAGCCCCGCCGCCCGCGCGGTCGCGTCCATGGTGGGCTCCCAGCGCCGCGCCGTGCGTCCCAGGTCGCGCAGCTCGTCAAGCCCGGACCACATCCCGACCGCGAGACCGGCCGCGTACGCCGCCCCGAGAGCCGAGACCTCGTCGAGCGGCGGCGCCACGACCGGCACCCCGAGGATGTCGGCCTGGAACTGCATCAGCAGCGTGTTGCGGATCATCCCGCCGTCGACGCGCAGCTCGGGCGGCAGGTCGGCGCCGAGATCGGCGACCATCGCGGTCCCCAGATCGGCGACCTGGTAGGCCGTGGCCTCGATCGCGGCCCGGGCGATGTGGGCCTTCGTCGCGTAGCGGGTCAGGCCGGCGATGACGCCGCGCGCGTCGGGCCGCCAGTGCGGCGCGAACAGGCCGCTGAACGCCGGCACGAACACGACGTCGCCCGAATCCGGCACGGAACGGGCGAGCGCCTCGACCTCCGACGCGTCGGCGATGATCCCCAGGTCGTCGCGCAGCCACTGGACGAGCGACCCGGCGACCGCGACCGAGCCCTCCAGCGCGTACGTGGCCGGGGCATCGCGGCCGCCGAGCCGTGCCGCCACGGTCGTGATCAGGCCGTGGCTGGAGTGGACCGGCCGCTCCCCGGTGTGCATCAGCATGAACGCGCCGGTGCCGTAGGTGCACTTCACCTGGCCCGCCTCGAAGCAGCCCTGCCCGAACAGCGAGGCCTGCTGGTCGCCGAGGTCGCCGGCGATGGGGATCCCGGCCAGCTCCCCGGTGCCGATGCCATAGACCTCGGAGCTGCCGCGGATCTCGGGGAGCATCGAGCGCTCGATCCCGAGCTCGGCGAGGATGCCCGCGTCCCAGTCGAGCGCCTCGAGGCCCATGAGCATCGTCCGCGAGGCGTTCGTGACGTCGGTCACGTGGACGCCCCCATCCGGACCGCCGGTGAGGTTCCAGATGAGCCAGGTGTCGATGGTCCCGAACAGCAGCTCCCCGGGGTCTCGCCCCGGAGCGAGGTCGTCGAGGCGATCGAGGATCCAGCGCAGTTTGAGGGCGCTCGAGTAGGTCGAGACCGGCAGCCCGGTCCGGGCCCGGTACCGGTCCTGGTCCCCGATGCGGGCCACCGCCTCGGCGGTCCTGGTGTCCTGCCACACGATGGCCGGGTGGATCGGGGTGCCGGTCGTTCGGTCCCACACGACCGTCGTCTCGCGCTGGTCGCTGATGCCCACGGCCGCGATGGCTCGCCGGTCCGTGCCAGCGGCATCGAGCGCCCCGCGGATCGTGGTCCGTACCCGCTCGACGATCTCGAGCGGGTCGTGCTCGACCCAGCCGGGCCGTGGCGTGAGCTGGGCGTGCTCGAGCTGGTGGCTGGCCACGATCCGTCCGCCGCGATCGAACAGGATCGTCCGGCTGGACGTCGTTCCCTGGTCGATCGCGGCGATCAGGCTCCCCGGCGTGACCGTCACGTGCCGGTTTCCCGTTACGGGACGATGTGGTTCGCGACGCGTCCGGCCGCGGCGTCGACGACGGCCTTGGTCGCCGCGTCGAACTTCGGCCCGTACATGTTCGATAGCCCGCTGTACCCGTACGAGTTGAGCGAGGTCAGCGTGCCCGCCCCGGCCTGGGTGAAGTCGGCCAGCCACGGTCCGCCCGACGACCCGCCGGTCATGTTGCAGGCGATGCCCCACGTCGAGTCGTCGTTGTACCGGTCGTCGAACGTCGGGCCGGCACAGTAGACCAGGTCCTTGCCCTTGTAGCGGCCAGCGGCCGGATAGCCGAAGGCGTGGACCGAACCGCCGGTCGAGATCGCCGGATAGGCGATGCCGTAGCCGCCGCCGACCGCGGAGTCGAGCTGGCTCGAGGTGCCGGTCTTGCCGCCCCCCGCCACGATCGCGATCGCGAAGTCGTGCACGGTCGCCTGGGTGTTGAAGCCGCCGGCCGTGGCGTAGCCGCTGTGGACCACGAGCCCGACCGCCGTCCAGCAGCCGATCGTGGTGTTGGCGCAGGTGAAGGTCGGCGAGGTGTCGAACGACGGGATGAACAGCCAGTTCGAGGCGAACGCGTTAGCGACCTCGTCGTAGGCGCAATGGGCCGCCGTGAGGACGAGCGAGTGCGTGGCGCGCGGCGTCGGCTCCTGGACGACCGAGGCCGAGCAGACGTAGTCGCCGGCGCCCATCGTGAACAGGACCTTGCCGGTTCGCTGCACGACCGGGCCCCCGCCCGTCCACGAGGCGCCGGTGACGGTGCCGCCACCACCACCCTGGCCGGGGGGCTTGCTCGGCTTGGCCCGCGGAGCCAGTTGGCCGTTCGGCCGGCGGACGAAGTCGCGCGGCTGCGCAGCGGCGATCCGCTCCGCGGTCCAGTAGGCGATCGTTCGCTCGTGTCGGGCCCGCTCGGACTGCTGAGCCTTGTCTCGGGCCCCCGGGTCCGCCGCCGCCGGCCCCGCCGCCGCCGGCCCCGCCAGCATCGAGCCGAAGATCAGGCCGAGGATCGTCGCCGAGGTGATCAGCCTCGGTGCGCATCGAGTCATGGTCGCTCCCTCCCGGA
Source organism: Candidatus Limnocylindria bacterium (assembly GCA_046566045.1). Taxonomy (GTDB): domain Bacteria; phylum Chloroflexota; class Limnocylindria; order Limnocylindrales; family CSP1-4; genus SPCO01. Next base: position 449 of record JBKHXL010000012.1, on the reverse strand, counting down.
GTCACGACGGCGGTCTTGGTGCCGCCATCGCGGCTGGTGCCGGCAAACATAGTCGCCGCGAGGGCGGTTGACCACCCTCTTCGGTCGCTGCGCGGCCCGGCGCGGCCTTGGCGCGGCCCTGGCGCGGCCCTGGCGCGGCCCTGGCGCGACCCGGGCGCGGCGACGGCGCGGCCTTGGCGCGGGCCCCCGCGCGCGCGTCGGCACCCCGCCGTGATGTCCTTTTCGCGGCGCCGGAGCGTCAGCGGCCGGCTTGATGTCCCTCCGCTGCATCAGTCAGCGGGTCCGCAGGCGCGTCGGGTCGGACGCGAAATGAGCGGTGCGCGGACGCCACGCCGTCGGGGACCGGGCCGGTCCGACGGGTCCGATGGGGGCCGCACCGGTCCGGCTGGTCCGGCGGGTCCGGCTGGTCCGGCGGGTCCGGCTGGTCCGGCGGGTCCGGCGGGTCCGGC
>JBKHXL010000011.1:0-11631 GCA_046566045.1 Candidatus Limnocylindria bacterium | reverse complement strand
GTCGTCGGCGCCTCGCCGCGCAGCTGGATCGCCGGCACGGTCAGCGACAACCTGCGGGTCATGGGCAGCGCCACGCGCTGCCACTTCGTCAACCCGAACTACGAGGAGCTGCACGGCCAGCCGTGCTATCCGAGCCTGGATGCGCTGCCGGAACGGCCGGATGTGGCCCTCGTGGCGCTTAATCCGCTGCGAGCCGGGATGGTCACCCGGGCCGCGGCCGACGCGGGCGTGCCGGCGGTCATCATCCCTGGCGGCGGGGTGGTGGAGGGCGGCGAGGCAGCGGCCGCGATGCAGGCCGAGGTCGCCGCGATCGCCCGCGAGCACGGCTTCGCGCTGGTCGGGCCCAACTGCATGGGCGTCGTGGACCTGACCGCCAACAGCGCCACGTACATCGGCGACGTGTCCCCATACCTGCCCCGCGGCGGTGTGGCCGGCATCGCCCAGTCGGGCTCCGTGACCGACGCGTTCATCCACTCCGGCTCGCGGGTCGGCTTCAGCCGGATCATCAGCTGTGGGTCCGAGGTCGCCCTCGACGTGTGCGACTACCTCGCGTACTGCCTCGATGACCCCGAGACCACCAGCGTCATCCTGTTCCTCGAGGGCTTCAAGCGGCCCGAGCGGTTTCTCGCCCTGGCCGACCACGCCCTGGCGATCGGCAAGCCGATCATGGTCGTCAAGGTCGGGCGCAGCGACCAGGCGCAGGCCGCGGCCGTGGCCCACTCCGGCAGCCTGGCGGGGGAGGCCCGGGTCACCGATGTCGCGCTGGACGCCGCCGGGGTCATCCGTTGCGCCGACCTCGATGAGCTGCTCGAGACGGCCGAGCTGGTCGAGGGCGTGCGGCGCACCGGTCGGCGGGTCGGCCGCGGCCGGACCGGCGTCGTCACCGTCTCGACCGGCGAGGCCTCGCTCATCGCCGACCTCGTGCCGCGCACCGGGCTCGACCTGCCGCCGATCCCGGCGGGGGCGCGTGCCGAGATCCTCGAGACGCTTCCGACGATGGGCTACGTCGGCAATCCGCTCGATCCGTGGGGCGCCGCGGATCCGACCACGGCCTACGGCGCCTCCTTCCGGGCGATGGCCGCGAGCGACGCCTACGACGTCCTGGTCCTCGTCCACGACTTCCCGTACCGCTCCCTGCCGTCCGAGGTGGGCACGGCCAACCAGGTCACCCGGGAGCTCCTGCTGGCCACCCGCGACCGCCCGGACATCCTGCCCGTCTACGTGTCGCTGACCTCCGGCGAGCCGCCACCGGAGACGAAGGCGCTGCTCGACACCGAAGGCGACGGTGCGCCGCTGCTGCGAGGGGCGTCCGAGGCGTTCGGGGCCATCGCCGCGGTCGCGCGCTGGGAGGCCACCCGGGCCCGACGCATGGAGCGCGGGCCGTGGCGGCCGTCGTGGCCGGCCCTCGCCATGGACCGCGCGAGCCACGGGTCGTCGGTCGGGATGGCGGCGCCCGGCGCCGCGGTCGTCCGTGCGCTGCCGGAGCGGGAGAGCCTGGAGATCCTGCGCGCGGCCGGCTGCGCCGTGACGCCGTCGATCGCCGTCCCCGATGCCGAGGCGGCGGTCGAGGCGGCACGCCCGTTCAGTGGTCACGCGGTGGCGCTCAAGGTCGATGCCGAGGCGCTCGCCCACAAGAGCGATCTCGGCCTCGTCCTGCTCGGGCTGGTCGGCGACGACGAGGTGCGCTCGGCCGCTCGCCGCCTGCTGGAGCTCGGCGCCCACCACGGCGTCGCGGCCCGTGGCCTGCTCGTCCAGCCGATGGCCGACCCGGGCGTGGAGCTCATCGTCGGCATGCGCCGGGACCCGTCCTTCGGGCCGGTCGTGCTCGTCGGCCTGGGCGGGGTCATGGCCGAGGTCCTCGACGACGTGCGGATGGCGCTCGCCCCGCTGGACCGTGCCGCCGCGCGGGAGCTCGTGCTGGGCCTCCGCGGCGCGGCCCTGCTGCACGGTCCGCGCGGGCGCGCGGCCGTGGACATCGACGCCGTCGTGGACATCGTCGTCGGCGTGGCCGACCTCGCCATGGCACGCCCGGACATCGTGGAGATCGACGCCAACCCGGTCATCGCGACGCCGGACGGCGCGTTGGCGGTGGACGCCCTTGTCGTGGTCCGGTCCGATGCCTGACCATGCGACGATGTCGTCCGATCCACCGCCCGAGCCGCCGGTCCGCTCGATCGCCACGCCGTGGGGCGTGCGCATCGTGCTGGACCGCCCGGCAAAGCTCAACGCGCTCAACGGTCCGCTGATCGCGGGTCTCCTGGCCGCCCTCGATGCCGCCGAGGCGGACGACCGGGTGCGGGTCATCGTCCTGGAGGGCGCCGGTCGGGCGTTCTCGTCCGGCTACGACCTGACCGAGGAGGCCGAGGGCGGCATCGGCGGGCCGGTCCAGTGGCGCGACCTGCTGGCGGCGGACGTGGCCGCGACCCTGCGCTTCCTTGACTCGCCCAGGCCCGTCATCGCCCAGGTCCACGGGTACGCGCTGGCCGGCGGGCTCGAGCTGGCGATGGCGTGCGACCTGGTCGTCGCCGCGGAGGGCACCAAGCTCGGGGAGCCGGAGATCCGCTACGGCTCCGCGCCGGTCACGCTGCTGATGCCGTACCTCATCGGCCAGAAGCGGACCCGGGAGCTGCTCCTCACCGGCGACCTGATCGACGCCGCCGAGGCCGAACGGATGGGTCTCGTCAACCGCGTGGTGCCGCTCGAGCGCCTGGCCGCCGAGGTCGACGCCCTGGCTGATCGCCTGGCCCGCACGCCGCCCGAGGTCATGGGCCCGACCAAGCGGATGCTCAATCGCGCCATGGACGCCGCCGGCTTCCGACTGGCGGTGGAGGCGGGCCTCGATCTCGGCGCCATCATCAACGCCGCGGACACGCCGGAGCAGCGCGAGTGGGACGCCATCGTCCGGCGCGACGGGCTCAAGGCGGCCCTGGCCTGGCGCGACCAGCGCTACGAGGAGCGGCTCGCCGGCGGCGAGAGCTGAGTCGCGGCCGAGCCCGACGACGGGGCGGTGCACGCACGCACCGGAACCGGTACCTCCGGGTGCCCGCGCAGGACCGAAGTACTGGACGCCCACGGTGCGTCATGGCACAGTCGGGCGACGTCGTTCCGCGGCGCGCGAGCCCTCGCGTGGGGGACACAGGAGGACTGGAACAGCATGCGTAGACTCATCGGAGCCCTGGCTTCGGCCATCGTGATCGCGGCGGTCGCCGCGGGCGGCGTGTTCGCCACGCACGCCATCACGGGCGACACGGTCGCCCCCAAGGCGAACTCGCACATGTACGTCGCCGGTAATCCCCGCTGCGGCGCGGCCGCCGAGGGCGGCTTCAACCTGAAGATCGAGGCCGAGGATCTCGGCGTCGGCAACTATGGGCCGATCAGGATCACGTACTTCAACGGCAAGTACGTGAGCTGGGAGATCCGCGCGGCGTACCTGCACACCTACGACGCGGACACCGTCATCGTCAAGGGCGGCCCGAACGCGATCATCTACCAGTACAGCAAGACGGACGGCGTGTGGCCCGACACCAACGAGCCGGACGACTCCGACACGCGCCTGACGGCGCCTCGCAATCCCAACGGCGCACAGCCGAAGTACTACGGCATCAGCCACATCCAGTTCTGCTTCGATCCGAAGGCCTAGGCCCTCGATCTCCCGCAGCGGCTCGAACGCCCCCGGCCGGCAGGCCGGGGGCGTTTCGCTGCCCGGACCACCCTGAACGACGACGCCCTCTCGATTCGGGCATAGTGGAGGCCCGTGACCACCCACTTTCGCATCGTCGCGCTGCTCGTCGTCGTCGGCATCGCCGCGGTCGCCGCGCTCCAGGTCGTCCGTGAGCCGCGCTTCGGCGCGGAGGTCCCCGTCCCCCGCGCGCCGATCCTGCCCGACCTCATCACCCTCCCGCTGATCGACCTCCTGGTCGGGACCGACGAGCACACCGGCGAGGAGGCGCTCCGCTTCACGGCGACGATCGCCAACATCGGGCCGGGTGCGCTGTCGATCGAGGGCAGACGCGAGAACGGATCGAGCGATCGCTGGGCCGTCGTCCAGTGGTTCGAGGAGCCCACCGGTGGTCGAACGGGGATCCGCACGGGCGCCAACCTCGTGTTCGGCGGTCATGGGCATGAGCACTGGCACCTGCGCTTCGGCGCCGCGTATCGCCTGTCGCCGGCGGACGACACGGACACCATCGCCGAGCAGACCAAGGCCGGGTACTGCTTCTTCGACCAGGTCCGGATCGACCCGGAGGTCTCCGGCGCGCCGGACGAGTTCGTGTTCGACACCCGCGGCTGCGGCGGTCGCGACGTACTGTCGTCCACGATGGGCATGTCGGTCGGCTGGAGCGACCCGTACCAGTGGTACCTGGAGGACCAGTCGGTGACGATGACCGGCCTCGCCGACGGGCGCTATCGACTGACCGCGATCACCGACCCGGATGGGTGGTTGCAGGAAGCCGACGAGACCAACAACGAGACGTGGATCGAGTTCGAGCTCGGCACCCAGGCTGACGGGCTGCGCACCGTCGAGGTGGTCGAGAGCCCGACCCCCTGAGCCCATCCCTCTAGCGGAGGTCCGGTCCGGGCGCCCATGCGGCGCGGCCGAGCCACAGCGCGAGGATGGCGGCCACCACCCCGAGCAGCGCCGAGTCGTGCCCGTCGCTGAACAGCAGGAGCCAGCCGGGCAGGACCAGCGCCGCGGCGATGGTCGATGCGCGCCAGGCCCGGACGTGCCGGCGGGCGAGCGCTGCGACCAGGGCCACCGCCACAGCCAGCAGGCCCGCGCCGATCAACACGACGGCCAGGGGCTCGGTGCGCAGCACGTACCCGACGCCGGTCAGTGTGCCGCCCCCGGACCCGATCCGCACGACCAGTCCGGCGATGACGAGCCAGCAACCGATGATCGCCGCGCGCAGCCACGGCGTCGGATGCGCCGGCGGGTGGTCAGCCATGGACCGGGGCCACAGCGGGCCGGTCGATCAGTCGGTGAAGCGCTCCCGTTGACGGCCGGGGCGTCGCTCGCGCGCTCGCCAGGTGAGCACGACGGCCCGCGTCGCGCCGGCACCCAGCACCGCGAGATTCGCGGCGATCAGGAGCGACAGGATGGCGAGCACCGGTTCCATCGCCCGATGCTGCCCGCCACGCGCGGGGTCGGTCCATCAGGCGAACGCCCTATGCGGGCGTGGGCGGCGGTCAGTGCGTCGCGCGGCGCCGCGCGGCAAGGGCCCTGGCGATAGGGGCGGCGTCGAAGGATCGGCCGCCCGTACGGCGCAGCTCGTCGCGCGTGCGGACGATGGCCAGCGTGCAGCCGGCGGCGAACACCGCCAGGTTGACGAGCGCGATCCCGAGCACCACCAGCGTGAGGAGATCCATGACGGGCCTCGTGGCGCCGACCCGCTGCGGGCCGATCTGGCCGCACCATGCCATGGCGACGATGCGCTGGCCATCACCCGTTCGGATGAGACCCGCTGGTCCCATCGGGCGGCCGCCGTCGAGGCCCGCCGCTCCGCGATCGTCCGCGACGACCTCAGAGGTCCACCCGCAGCTCGTCCGGATCGAGGTCCGCATCCCACAGGTTGTCGCTCCAGCCCAGGATGTCGCCGCAGTTCTCGCCGTTCCAGCGCGCATTGCGGTCGCCGCCCTCGTTGCGCCACGCCACCTGGTTCCCGCGGACCTCATGGTCGGCGCACTCGCCGGAGGCCTGGTTCCACACGTAGATCCCGACGTTCGACGATGGCCGCTCCTCGCCGTAGACGACGTTGTCGATGATCTTGTGGCCGATCCCGCCGGCGATGAAGATGCCGACCTGGCCCACGTTGAGCAGGATGTTGTCGCGGGCGATCGAATAGGCCGATCCCTGGTCCCCGAGGGCGATCCCGGAGCCCGAACCCGACGTCCAGTCCGTGCCCTCGAAGTGGTTCTCCTCGATGACGAACGGTGCCTCGGCTGTGCCGCCGGAGCGGAACATGCTGATGATGTCCTCTGTGTCGCCACCACGGCCCTTGTTGTTCGAGATCGTGCCGCCGGTGACCTCCACCAGCTGGACGAAGTTGGCGCGGTTCTTCCCGACGCGTTCGTGGGGCCCGAGGATGTCCTCGTAACGGTTCCACTCGATCCGGACGTTGGTCGAATCGATCACGGTGATCGCCTGGGCCACGCGGGCGAAATCATTGGCCCGGATCGTCACGTTGTTGCAGCGCTCCAGGTGGATGGCCTCCACGTCCGGCCCGAGGTCGGCGAACGACAGGTTCTCGATGAGGATGTCCTCGCAGTCACCCTTCTTGAAGATCGGGCCCGATGACGGGCGATCAAGGAAGTCGACCGCCCACGGATCCGCCGGCAGGGTCGGCAGGGGCTTCGGTGCGTGCGGCGTCGGGCCGGTCACGGCCCCGCATGCGGCGACGACGAGCGCGGCGACGACGAGCGCCGACGTGCGACGCCCGGAGCGGAGGGATCCCATCCGAAGCTCCTATGTCAAGCCGCGACCGCCAAGCCCAGGGGCGAGGCAGCTCTGGCGGCTTCATCGTGGCGCATCCGTCGGAATACCTCGTCGCTGATCCGACGACGCAGGGCGCGAATGGCTTCGGGCTTGGTGTCACCCATCGTCCGGCGGTGCTCGAGGTAGGCCCGGCCTGGTCCCTCGCGCTGGAGCTGGGTGATCGCGATCCGGTGGAGGGCGACGTTGAGCTGGCGATTGCCGGTCCGGCTCAGGCGGTGGCGCTCGGTGTTGCTCGACCAGACCGGCAGCGGCGCCGAGCCGTTGTGACGGGCGAAGGCCGCCTTGGAGTGGAAGCGACCGATGCCGGCGGTCTCGCCGATGAGCTTGGCGGCGGTCAGCGGTCCACAGCCGACCAGGGCCAGGAGCGATGGGGCGAGGTCGGCAACCAGGCGCGCGATCTCGCGCCCGAGCTCGTTGATGGCCGCGGTCAGCGCGCGGATGCGACCGACGAGCTCGCGGGCGATCCGACCGACCGTCCCTGGCGCCGTGGCGAGGTCACGCTCGAGGCCGTCCAGGACGACCGCGCGGTCGAGGCTGCGGGCGACGGGCTCGTGACCCGGATCGAGTTCGTGGAGATGCCAGCGCAAGCGGTTCTGGGCGCGCGTCCGTTCGGCGACGAGGTCCTCGCGGTGGTCGACCAGGAGACGAACCTCGCGCTCGGGCCCGTCGAGAGTGGCCGCCGGCAGATCTTCGCGAAGGGCCGCCCGAGCGACGGCCAAGGCGTCGATCGGATCGCTCTTGCCGGGTTCGCGCGACGAGCGACGCGCCCCGGCCATCAGCTTGGGCGGGACCCGGACGACCCGTTCACCGGCGACGAGCAGGTCAGTCGACAGGCGGCGACTCAGGTGCCGGCAGTCCTCGAGGGCCCACGAACGATCGGAAAACCGGTTCGCCCAACGGACGAGCTCAAGATGGCCGGCCGAGGTGGCGACGACCGTCTTCTCGGCCAGCTTGCGACCGGTCCCGTCCGACGCGACCACGGTGTGGGTGCGCTTGTGCGAATCGACGCCGATGACGACCATATCCTCCGTTGCCTCCTGATCAGGGGTGACGCTCCGGACCGGCCGGTGGACACGCCTGAGTGGGGGCGGATACCACGCTCCTATGAAGTCACACCGGTCGGTCCGATCCATGTCCGGCGACCGGCAATTCGCATGGAGGCCACGCCCAAGGGTGGGCGGGCATCGAGTCTATGAGCCAAGCCGCCGGACATCGACAGCGTGACACTCACGCCGAGTCTAGGTGAATCGACGGGATGGGGTGCGCGCGGCTCGGTTCAGAGGCCGACGCGCAGGCTGGACAGCGAGAGGCTGGCGTTCCAGGTGTTGTCGCTCCAGCCGGAGATCGAGCCGCAGTTGCCGCCGTTCCACGACGGGTTCGATGACCCGTCGGCCTTGTACCACTGGATGCGGTTGCCGCGGACCTCGTGGCCCGCGCAGCTGGAGCTGTACTGGTTCCAGACGTACAGGCCCACGTTCGACGACGTGCGGCGCTCGCCGTACACGACGTTGTCCAGGATCTTGTGGTTCGTGCCACCGGCGATGAAGACGCCGACCTGGCCGACGTTGAGCAGCGTGTTGTTGCGGGCGATCGAGTAGGCCGAGCCCTCATCGCCGAGGGCGATGCCGGAGCCCGACGTGGACGACCAGTTCGTCCCCTCGAAGTGGTTGTACTCGATGATGAATGGTGAGCTCGACGTCCCGCCCGACCTGTACATGCTGACGATGTCCTCGGTGTCGCCGCCCTTGCCCTTGTTGTGGGCGATCGTGCCGCGGCTCACGTTGACCAGCTGGACGAAGTTGGCCCGGTGCTTGCCGACCCGCGCGTGCGGTCCGACGATGTCGAGGTAGCGGTTCCACTCGATCCTGACGTTGGTCGAGTCGATGATCGTGATCGCCTGCGCGACGCGGGCGAAGTCGTTGGCCCGGATCGTGACGCCATCGCAGCGCTCCAGGTGGATCGCTTCGACGTCGGCGCCGAGGTCCTTGAACGTGCGGTTCTCGATCACGATGCCGTCGCAGCCACCGACCTTGCGGATGGGGCCAGAGGACGGTCGCGACAGGAAGGCGGTCGCCCATGGGTCTCCCGCGACGGTCGGCGCCGGGGTGGGCGTCGGGGCTGCGGTCGGGGCGGGGGTCGGCGTCGGGGTGGCCGTGGGCGCGGGTGTCGGGGTGGCGGTCGCTCCGGCCGTGGGTGCCGGCGTCGGCGCGCCCGTGGCGGTCGAGGTCGGGGCGGGGGTCGGCGTCGCCGTGGGCGCGGTGGTCGGCGTCGGGGTCGCGATCGGCGTGGTCGAGCCCGTGATGGGGGTCGGGGTCTTCGTGCCCGGGCGCGGCGCGCGCGGCGAGCCCGGCTGCTTCGTCTTGAACACCTCGAAGGCCATCAGATGGACGGAGTTGACCTCCGGCTCGAGCTGGATGCTGAGGGCCCCGTCCGAGACGGTCGTCGGGTAGGGACCCCAGCGTCGCCACTCGCCGCGTGGCAGGCGCCCGATGTCGTTCGCCGCGACGCGGCCCTCGAGGCGCACGTCGAACGTGTGATGTTGATCGGCGTAGTCCTCGATGGTGTACAGGTAGACCTCGTACGTGCCGTTGGCGATCGACTGCCGAAGCGACAGCGTGCCCTGCTTCCAGGCCGCCGTCTCGAGGACCGCTGCCACGTCGTCGGTCACCGCTGGCTGCGGGGCGACGTCGTTGGTGGACAGGTTCGGGCTGGCGACGGACAGGCCCTGCGACAGGGCCGCCCGGTAGCTGCGCAGCGGCCGGCCGAAGACCTCGGTCGCCGGGCCGTTGAGGTTGACGCCCAGGGCGAACGTGCGCGTCGGCGTCGGCCACGATGACACGCGCCGGCCGCTGGGATCGAACAGGTACGCGCGCTCGCTGGCGGCGTTGGTCCAGACGGCCGACGAGCGACCCCAGTACAGCCGACCATTCCCGTTCGTGCCGCGCCCGGAGTGGACCATCACGCTGCCGCGAGCGGTGACGATCGACCCGGTCGGGAAGCGGAAGGTGTCGCCGTCGCGATCGCGGATCGTCCAGCCGGTCATGCTGACCGCAACGTCGCAGCGGTTGATGACGTGCACCCACTCGCCGTTCAGGTTGCGATCGTCCACGCCGGGCGCGTTGAACTGGCTGGTCGTGAACCGGACGCACGGCCCGGTGCTCGACACCGGATCAACGGAGCCGGTCGCCACGGACGGCAGGGCCACCAGCAGCGCCACCAGGGCGACCGCCTTGAGCGACGGCGCGAGCCCGCGACCCCGCCGGACTGGTCCGGGCGAGCGGGTCGTCGTGGTGGCGGTGGGCGGCGTACCGCTGACCCACTCCGATCGGTCGGCGACGCGGATGTTTCGCACGATAGGTGTCCCTCTCCGGTTCCTCGGAACGCCGGAGCGGGGCACGCGGGCACGGTCGCACTCGCGGCCCTCGACATCGGCATACCGGCTGCCTGCAAGCGCGCAGGCCCATGGTCTTTGCGACCCCGCCTCACGACGGGTGTGCCCGTTCGATTCGATGGCTGCCCCGACTGTGGCCTATCGGGCGCGCACGTCCAGTGGCTCGATGGTCAGTGGCGGGACCGGGCCGTCGCGGCGTCGGTGCGCGGCGCCAACGCGGTGGGCGGTGGTGCGGTGGGGTCCGCCTCGGTCGGCGGCGCTACGCCGACCCATGACCCCCCTGGACGGCGTTCGCCGACGTCGGTGCGCTGGGGCACCGCCGCTCCGGTGGAGGGTCTCGTCAGGCGGGTCGCGGCCGGTCGGACCCTACCGGTCTGGACTCAGGCGGCGGGGGTGCCACCGCGGCGCCGGGCGATCGCATCGCGGGCCAGGAGCGCCACGAAGCGGGTGTTGGTCACGAGGTAGCGGCGGGCCAGTCGGCGCGGCTCGGACCACAGGCGGAAGACCCACTCCAGGCCGTGGCGCTGCATCCAGCTCGGCGCGCGCTTGAGGCCGCCGCTGTGGAAGTCGAAGGCGGCGCCGACCGCCAGGATCACGGCCGCGTCGAGATGCGGCCGTTGTCGCCCAGCCCACAGGTCCTGTTTGGGAGCGCCGAGGCCGACCCACACGTAGTCGGGTCGGGTGGCGTTGATGGCCGCGATCTCCGCGGCGTCCTCCTCGGCGGTCAGCGGGCGGAACGGTGGCGACGAGGTCCCGGCCACGACCAGACCCGGGTTCGCCGCGCGGAAGTGCTCGGCCAGACGTTCGGCCACACCGGGTGCGCCGCCATAGAAGTAGTGCCGGGCGCCCATCTGCGCCGAGCGCGCGATGAGCGCCGGCATCATGTCGGGGCCGCACACACGCTCGACCGCCCGCCCGCGGGCTCGCCCGACCCACGTGAGCGGCACGCCATCGGGCACTGCCAGGCTGTCGGGCGCCGCGAACACCTCGCGCAGGACCGGGTCGTCGGCGGCCTCCACGATGGAGTGCACCGTGCAGAAGTGGACGTGCAGACGACGCCCGTCAGCCGGCGCATCGGCCAGGATCTCGAGGACCTCGTCGAAGGCCGCGGCGGCGATGGGCGTCCCGATCACCGGAAAGCGTGGCAGCAGGCCGTCCCGATCGTCGGAGGTGGGTCCCGGGACCGTCCGCTCGATCTCGTCGGCGGCCTCCGGGACCGCCGCGCCGGTCACGACTCAGCGGCCCTCGGTGCGGAGCATCGCGGGGATGGTCCGGACGATGATCTTGACATCGAGCCAGGGCGACCAGCGATCGATGTACTCGAGGTCCTTCTGGACCCACTGGTCGAATTCGGGCTCGTGGCGTCCCTCGATCTGCCACAGGCCGGTCATGCCGGGCTTCATCGACAGGCGGCGGCGGTGCCACACGTCGTAGCCCTCGACCTCGGACGGCAGGGGCGGTCGCGGTCCGACGAGGCTCATCTCGGCGCGCAGGACGTTCCACAGCTGGGGCAGCTCATCCAGGCTCGAGCGGCGCAGGAACAGGCCGACGCGGGTCACGCGCGGGTCGTTGGTGATCTTGAAGGCGTGGCCGTTGATCTCGTTGCGATCGCGCAGTTCATCGACCATCCGGTCCGCCTCCCGGACCATGGTCCGGAACTTGACCACCATGACGCGGCGGCCTTGCAGGCCGACGCGCTCCTGGCGGAACAGGATCGGCCGGCCGTCGGTCAGCAGGATGGCCGCAG
>JBKHXL010000010.1:0-54141 GCA_046566045.1 Candidatus Limnocylindria bacterium | reverse complement strand
ATCGAAGAAGCTTCTCGAACTCCTCGGCATGCCCTTCGCCTCGTAGGGCGCGGGGAGGAGACCCATGGCCAAGAAATCGATGATCGCCAAGGCGGCTCGCAAGCCGAAGCACAAGGTGCAGGGGTATCACCGCTGCACGGTGTGCGGTCGGCCGCGCGCCTTCATGCGACGGTTCGCGCTCTGCCGCATCTGCTTCCGGGAGCGAGCGCTCCTGGGCGAGCTGCCGGGCGTCACGAAGTCGAGCTGGTAGGACGACGATGAACATCTCCGACCCGATCGCGGACATGCTCACGCGCGTCCGGAACGCGTCCCGGGCACGACACACCGAGGTGGTCGTCCCCGCGTCGCGGACCAAGCGTGAGATCGCCCGCATCCTCAAGGCCGAGGGCTTCATCGCCGACGTCGCCGAGGAGCAGGAGGGGCCGACCGCGGTCCTGCGCCTGACCCTCAAGTACGTCGACGGCAAGGTCCCGGTCGTCTCCGGTCTCAAGCGGATCAGCAAGCCCGGCCTGCGCGTCTACGCGCGCAAGACGGAGATCCCGCGCGTGCTGGGCGGCCTCGGCATCGTCATCGTCAGCACGAGCCAGGGCATCATGACCGGTCAGCAGGCGCGTCAGGCGCAGCTGGGCGGCGAAGTCCTCGCGTACGTCTGGTAGGCACGACATGTCACGAATCGGACGCCTGCCCATCGCCGTCCCGTCGAGCGTCGACGTGACCATCGATGGCACGCAGGTCACCGTCACGGGCCCCCGGGGGACGCTCAGCCGTCGCCTCCATCCGGACATCTCGGTCAGCCGCGAGGAGGCCAACCTGGTCGTCACGCGCCCGACCGAACAGAAGACCCACAAGCAGCTCCACGGCCTGACGAGGACTCTCGTCAGCAACATGGTCGTCGGCGTGACCGACGGCTATCGAAAGGGCCTCGAGATCACCGGTGTCGGCTACCGCGCGACCCTCAACGGCCGCAAGCTGACGCTCAACCTCGGCTACAGCCATCCGATCGAGATCGAGCCCCCCGAGGGCATCAGCTTCGAGGTCGAGAACCCGACCCGTCTCGCGGTCGTGGGCATCGACAAGGAGCTTGTCGGTCAGATGGCCGCCAGGATCCGCGCCACGCGCAAGCCCGAGCCGTACAAGGGCAAGGGTGTCCGCTACGCCGGGGAGCAGATCCGCCGCAAGGCCGGCAAGGCCGGCAAGATCGGCGGCAAGAAGTAACCACCGAACGACGAGGATCGACGTTATGACGCAGGTCGCCAGCCGCGGCGCCGCTCGACGCAAGCGCCACGACCGCATCCGCCTTCACCTGGCGGGTTCGGGCGAGCGGCCGCGTCTCGCGGTCTTCCGCAGCCTCAATCACATCTACGCGCAGGTCATCGACGACACGTCCGGGCGGACGCTCGCCGCAGCCTCCACGGTGGAGAAGGAGCTCAAGGGCTCCAAGGCCACCAAGACGGAGGAGGCGGCCGTCGTCGGCCGGCTCATCGCCGAGCGCGCCAGGGCCGCCGGCGTGGAGCGCGTGGTCTTCGATCGAGCCGGGTTCCGGTACCACGGGCGGATCAAGTCGCTCGCCGATGCCGCCCGTGAAGCCGGCCTCGACTTCTGATCGGAAGGAGCATCCACGTGGCACGCATCGATCCCACCAAGCTCGCGCTCGAGGAGCGCGTGGTCCAGATCAACCGGGTCGCCAAGGTCGTCAAGGGCGGCCGGCGGTTCAGTTTCAGCGCGGTCGTCGTCGTCGGTGACGGCGCCGGCCACGTCGGGGTCGGCCTCGGCAAGGCGGGCGAGGTCCCGGAGTCGATCCGCAAGGGCGTCGAGGACGCCAAGAAGCACCTGATCAAGATCCCGATGGTCGGCACGACGATCCCCCACGAGGTGAACGTCCAGTACTCGGCCAGCAAGGTCATGCTCAAGCCCGCCAGCCAGGGCACCGGCGTGATCGCCGGCGGCTCGGTCCGCGCGGTCCTCGAGGCCGCCGGCGTCCGGGACATCCTGTCGAAGGTCTATGGCTCGACCAACCCGGTCAACGTGACCCGGGCGACGATCCAGGCGCTGCACGGCCTGCACTCCGCCGAGGAGCTCAGCGCCCGGCGCGGCGTCCGCCTGACCAGCCGGATCTCGGGCCAGCCCGCGGCGGCCGTGGAGGGCACCGATGGCCGGTAAGCTGAAGGTCACCCAGGTCAAGAGCACGATCAGCCACATCGCGCGCAACCGAGCGACCGTCAAGGCGCTCGGGCTGCACGGGATCGGCAGCACCAGCATCATCGCCGACAACCCGGCGACCCGCGGCATGGTCCGCCAGGTCCGCTTCCTCGTCGAGGTCGAGGAGGTCGCGGAGACCGAGGCCAAGGAGAAGGCATGAAGCTCCACGATCTGCGACCCGCCGAGGGTTCGCGCAAGGAACGCACGCGCGTCGGCCGCGGCATCGCCGCCGGCAAGGGCAAGACCGCCGGCCGCGGGACCAAGGGCCAGAAGGCGCGGGCCGGGGGCGGCATCCCCGCCTGGTTCGAGGGCGGTCAGACGCCGCTCCACATGCGCATCCCCAAGCTGCGCGGGTTCAAGAACCGCTTCAGGATCGAGTACGAGGTCGTGAACGTCGGCGCCATCGCGGCCGCCGCCGAGCGCGGCGCGTTCGAGGTCGAGGCGCCGGCCGCCGGCAAGGGCACGGCCAAGGCCGCGCCCCAGGTCACGGTCAACCAGGACATCCTCCGGGCCGTCGGCCTGGTCCGGACCCTCGACAAGCCGCTCAAGATCCTGGGCAACGGCGAGCTGTCCACGCCGCTCTTCGTCGTCGCCGACGCGTTCACCGCGTCGGCCCGAGCGAAGATCGAGGCGGCCGGCGGCTCGGTCAACGTGCTCGAGGTGCCGACCGCGCCGACCCGGGCCCTCGGCCTGGACGCCGACGCACCCGCGGCGCCCGCCGAGCCGACGACCGCCCCCGAGGCCGCCGCCGATGCCGAGCCGACCGTCGAGGCCGAGGCCGAGACGTCGACCGACGACGACGCCTGACCCGTGTTCGAATCGCTGCTCAACGCGTTCCGCGCGCCTGACATCCGGCGCCGGATCCTGGTCGTCGCCGGCCTGCTGGTCGTCTTCCGTTTCCTGGCCACCGTCCCGGTGCCGGGGGTCGACAGTGAGCAGCTCCAGAACTTCCTGTCCGGGAACCCGCTCTTCGGCCTGCTGAACCTGTTCTCGGGTGGCGGTCTGGCCAACTTCTCGGTCGTGGCCCTGGGCCTCAACCCGTACATCAACGCGTCGATCATCATGCAGCTGATGCAGGGTGTCGTGCCCTCCCTCCAGGCCCTCAGCCGGGAAGGGGAGTACGGGCGCAACAAGATCACCCAGTACACCCGCTACCTGTCCGTGCCGATGGCGATGCTGCAGTCGTACGGCTTCCTGGCCCTGCTGAGCGCCCAGAACCCGCCGGTCCTGACCGGCACGTTCGACCTCGCCAGCTTCGACACGCTGACCCAGATCGCCACCCTGACCGCCGGCTCGATCGCCCTGATGTGGCTGGGCGAGCTGATCACCGAGCGGGGCATCGGCAACGGCATCAGCTTCATCATCTTCGCCGGCATCGTCAGCCAGGCCCCGGGCGCCATCAACGCGTTCCTGGCCAACCCGAACATCGCCGCGTTCATCGCCTTCGCCATCGTGGCCGTCGCCGCGGTCGGGGTGATCATCTACATCCAGGAGGGGCAGCGCCGCATCCCGGTCCAGTACGCCAGCCGCGTGCGCGGCCGGCGGATGTACCAGGGCGGCCAGACGTTCCTGCCGCTGCGGGTCAACCAGGCCGGCGTCATCCCGATCATCTTCGCGGTGAGCATCCTGCTCTTCCCGGTCCAGCTCGCCTCGTACTTCACCGCGTCCGAGATCGACATCGTGGCCAGCATCGCCGGCGGCATCGTGACCTTCTTCCAGCCGACCTCGATCATCTACGTGATCCTGTACTTCTTCCTGACCATCGGGTTCACGTACTTCTACACCGCCTTCACGTTCAAGCCCGACGAGACGGCCGAGCAGCTGCGCAAGAACGGCGGGTTCATCCCGGGCATCCGGCCGGGCCGGCCGACCCAGGACTACCTCGCCCGCGTGGTCAGCCGGATCACCTTCGCCGGCGCCCTCTTCCTGGCCATCGTGGCGGTGTCGCCGTCGCTCGTCGGGGTCGTCTTCAGCGACCTTGCCGCCCTCGGCCTCGGCGGCACGAGCCTGCTCATCGTCGTGTCCGTCGTGGTCGAGACGATGAAGCAGATCGAGGCGCAGCTGATGATGCGCAACTACGAAGGCTTCATCCGCTGATGTCGGTGCGCATCGGCGCCACGCTGCGATGAGGGTCGTGGTCCTGCTCGGGGCCCCCGGGGCGGGGAAGGGCACCCAGGCGCCGATCCTGGCCGCGCGCCTCGCGCTGCCGCACGTGGCCACCGGCGACCTGTTCCGGGCCGCCGTGCGCGACGGCTCGCCGGTCGGCGTCGAGGCGCGTCGCTACATGGAGCGCGGGCAGCTGGTGCCCGACGAGATCACGGTCAAGATGCTGCTCGAGCGGCTGGCCCAGCCGGACGCGGCGGACGGCGTGATCCTCGACGGCTTCCCGCGGAACCGGGCCCAGGCCCACTCGCTCGACGAGGCGCTCGCCCAGCGCGGCGCCGAGGTCGATCGGGCCATCAGCATCGACGTCCCGCCCGATGAGCTGGTCGAGCGGCTGTCCGGGCGCTGGGTGTGCCTCCAGTCCGGCCACGTCTACAACGAGCGGACGAATCCGCCGCGCCAGCCCGGGGTGTGCGACCTCGACGGCTCCGAGCTGATCCAGCGCGAGGACGACAAGGCCGAGACCATCCGGGCCCGACTGGCCCTGACCCTCAAGAGCCTGGCCGAGGTCGGCGAGCACTACGCCGGTCGCGGCGTCCTGCGCAGCGTGGACGGCCGCCAGTCGATCGACGGGGTGACCCGCGACCTCGTCGCCGCGCTGAGCGACCGTCCTGCGACCCCGGAGCCCGCCTGACCGTGGTGACCCGCAAGTCGAAGGCCGAGATCGCGGCGATGCGCCGCGCCGGCCGCGTGGTGGCCGAAGTGCTGGCCCTCGTCGAATCCGAGCTCAGGCCCGGCGTCTCGACGGCCCATCTCGACCGCATCGCCGAGGCCCACATCCGCCGCTCGGGCGGCACCCCGTCGTTCAAGGGCTACGCCGGCATCAACCCGCGCCGCCCGTTCCCGGGCAGCGTCTGCATCTCCATCGACGACGAGATCGTCCACGGCGTCCCGGGCGACCGGGTCATCCGCGAGGGGAACCTCGTCAGCATCGACGCCGGCGCCATCGTGGACGGCTGGCACGGGGACGCCGCGCGCACGTTCTACGTCGGCGAGCCGCCCGCCGAGGTCCGCCAGCTCATCGACGACACGCGGGCCGCGATGATGGCCGGCATCGCCGCGGCGGTGCCCGGCAACCACATCGAGGACATCTCGGCGGCGGTCGAGGATGTCGCCCGCCCGCACGGCTACGGGGTCATCCGCCAGTTCGTCGGTCACGGCATCGGGACGGCCATGCACGAGGAGCCGCAGGTCCCCAACTACCGGACCGGCCGGCGCGGGCGCAAGCTCGAGCCCGGCCTGTGCCTGGCCATCGAGCCGATGTTCACGCTCGGCGACTACCGGGCGCACATCCTCGACGACGACTGGACGGTCGCCACCGTCGACGGCTCCCTGGCGGCCCACTTCGAGCACTCGATCGCGGTGACCGAGCACGGTCCCGAGATCCTGACGACCGTCTGACATGCGACGGTTGCCGGGAGGGTCGGGTTTTGATACGCTACGCGTTCGTGTGTCGGTCCGTCCGGGCCGGCACTCCGCGTGAGAAAGGGAAGCACGTAGCCCTGTGGCCAAGCGAGATGCGATCGAAGTGGAAGGCACGGTCATCGAGCCGCTGCCCAACACCATGTTCGCCGTCGAGCTGGAGAACGGCCATCGGGTGCTCGCCCACATCAGCGGCAAACTGCGGATGAACTTCATCCGCATCCTGCCGGGCGACCGGGTCCGCGTCGAGCTGTCGCCGTACGACCTCACGCGCGGCCGGATCACCTACCGACTCAAGTAGCCACACCACACGAGCACGATCGAGGATCCGTTGAAGGTCAGAGCTTCCGTCAAGGCGCGCTGCGACAACTGCAAGGTCATCCGGCGCCACGGCACCGTGATGGTCATCTGCAGCAATCCCAAGCACAAGCAGCGGCAGGGTTGATCGATGGCACGCATCGCCGGTAACGACATCCCGCGTGAGAAGCGCGTCGAGATCGCCCTGACCTACATCTTCGGGATCGGGCTGCCCACCAGCCAGAAGATCCTGGCCCAGACCAACATCAATCCGGACACGCGCGTGCGCGATCTGACCGAGGAGCAGGTCAACCGCCTGCGCGAGCTGATCGACCGGCGCTACAAGGTGGAGGGCGACCTCCGCCGCGAGGTCCAGCTCAACATCAAGCGCCTGATCGAGATCGGCTCCTATCGCGGCCTCCGCCACCGGCGCAATCTGCCGGTCCGTGGGCAGCGCACCAAGACGAACGCTCGCCAGCGGCGCGGACCGAAGAAGACGGTCGGCGTCCGGCGCAAGAAGTGATAGGGGACTGACCAGGCATGGCGGAACGCAAGCGCGCGGTCAAGCAGCGTCGTCGGGAGCGCAAGAACGTCCCCCAGGGGCACGTCCACATCCAGGCGTCGTTCAACAACACGATCATCACCATCACCGACCTCAACGGCGCGGTCATCAGCTGGGGCTCGGCCGGTGTGGCCGGCTTCAAGGGCTCGCGCAAGAGCACCCCGTACGCGGCCGCCCTGTCGGCCGACGGAGCCGCCAAGCGTGCGATGGAGCACGGGATGCGCCAGGTCGAGGTCTACGTCAAGGGTCCGGGCGCGGGTCGCGAGCAGGCCATCCGGTCGCTCCAGGCCGCTGGCCTCGAGGTCAACGCGATCACCGATGTCACCCCGATCCCGCATAACGGATGCCGCCCGCCCAAGCGGCGTCGCGTCTAGTCGAGCGCGAGGACCATGGCCCGTTACACCGATTCCGTCTGCCGGATCTGCCGGCGCGAGGGCGCGAAGCTCTTCCTGAAGGGCTCGCGCTGCTATACCAAGAAGTGCGCCTTCGAGCGCCGACCGTCGCCCCCCGGCCAGCACGGCGTCCGTCGCCGCAAGGTCGGTGAGTTCGGGATGCAGCTGCGCGAGAAGCAGAAGGTCCGCAAGACCTACGGCGTGCTCGAGCGGCAGTTCCGCAACTACTTCGACGCGGCCGAGAGCCGACCCGGCGTGACCGGCGAGAACCTGCTCCGCACGCTGGAGCTGCGCCTCGACAACGTCGTCTACCGGCTCGGCATCGCGTCGTCGCGCGCCCAGGCTCGCCAGCTCGTGACCCACGGGCACTTCGCCGTCAACGGCGTGCCCACCAACATCCCGTCCTACCAGCTCCGACCGGGCGACCGGCTCGAGGTCCGCGAGGCCCGTCGGGCGCGCGAGCCGTTCAAGCTGGCCAGGGAGACCCTGCGCAACCACCAGGCGCCGGAGTGGCTGTCGATCGACGCCGCCAACCTGTCCGGCACCGTCGTCACGCCCCCCAGCCGCGACCAGATGCCGCTCGACCTGAACGAGCAGCTCGTGGTCGAGTACTACTCGAGGTAACCGCCCCTCATGATCGAACTCGAGACCCCGCAGATCGAGCCTGTCGAGGAAGCCGGCACGTACGCCAAGTACGAGGCGGGTCCCCTCCAGGCCGGCTACGGCGTCACCCTCGGCAACGCGCTCCGGCGCGTCCTCCTGTCCTCGCTCGAGGGCGCGGCGGTCACCAGCGTCCAGATCCGTGACGTGTACCAGGAGTTCTCGACGATCCCGGGCGTCAAGGAGGACGTCACGCAGATCATCCTGAACGTCAAGAAGCTGCGGCTCAAGAGCTACGCCGACCATCCCGTCCAGCTTCGCCTCATCAAGAGCGGCGCGGGCGCGGTCACGGCCGCCGACATCGCCGAGTCGGCCGATGTCGAGATCATCAACCCGGACCTCGTCCTGATGACCCTCGACACCGACGACGTGACGATCGAGATGGACCTGACCGTCGAGCGCGGCGTCGGCTACCTCGGCGCCGAGCGCGCCGAGGCGCTGCCCATCGGCGTCATCGCGGTCGACGCGATCTTCACCCCGGTGCGCAAGGTCAACTACTGGGTCGAGAGCATGCGCGTCGGCCAGATGACCAACTTCGACAAGCTGACCATCGAGATCGAGACCGACGGGACCATCACCCCCGAGGAGTCCCTCAGCCGGTCCGCGGAGATCCTGGTCAACCAGTTCCGCCCGTTCGTCACGGTCGGCATGGCGGCGGCCCCGGTCGCTCCGGTGTCCGGCGTGGCGGCCCTGCCGCCCAACATGCTCGACATGCCGATCGAGGAGCTCGACCTCCCGATGCGGGCCTACAACTCGCTCAAGCGCAACAACATCGTCAAGGTGGGGCAGCTGCTCCAGCTCAAGGACGACGACCTGCTCCGCATGCGCAACTTCGGCAGGAAGTCCCTCGACGAGATGAAGGAGCGCCTGCGTATGCGCGGCTTCATCATCCCGGAGACGGAGTCGGACGGCCTGGACGATCTCGACGGCGACGGGCCGTTCGAGGACGAGGCCGAGGCGTAGTCCGGTGGCGCATCGGATCGGCGGTCGCAAGCTCAGCCGCAAGCAGGGCCCGCGACTCAGCCTCTACAAGAACCTGACCGTGTCGGTCATCCGCTACGAGCGCATCAAGACCACCGAGGCCAAGGCCAAGGAGATCAGCGGGCGCGTCGAGAAGATGATCACGCTGGCCAAGCGCGGCGATCTGGCGGCCCGTCGGGCCGTCGTCGCGGCGTTCCCCAACGAGCCGCTCGTCGTGGACAAGCTCTTCGACGAGATCGCGCCCAAGTACGCCGACCGGTCGTCCGGGTTCACCCGGATCATCCGCATCGGCCAGCGCCGCGGCGACGCGGCCGAGATCGTCCAGCTCGAGCTGGTCTGATCCGCGACGATGCCCGAGAGGGTGTCCCCGCGCCGGTTCTCGGCCCGGGTCGAATACGACGGAACGGACTTCGCCGGTTTCCAGGTCAATCCTGGGAGGCGGACGGTCCAGGGGGTCCTGGAGGACGCGCTGGCGCGGCTCGGTGACGGGCAGCGACGACGCATCGACGGGGCCGGTCGCACGGACGCCGGGGTGCACGCGACGGGGCAGGTGATCGCCTTCTCCTACGACGGGCGCCTCACGGCAGCGGCCCTCGGACGAGCGCTCGAAGCGCTCCTCCCCGAGGACGTCGCGGTCCGGGACGTGCGAGCGGTGCCGACCGGGTTCCACCCCCGCTACGCGGCGCGGTACCGGGAGTACCGCTACACCGTCTGGAACGGGCCGCGCAGCCCGCTTCGCGAGCGCACCGCGCTCGGGGTGCGGGTCCCGCTCGACACCGCCGCGATGGCGCAGGTCGGATCGGTCTTCATCGGCCGGCACGACTTCCGGGCCTTCGGGGCGGGGGACCGCTCCACGGTCCGGACCGTCACCTCGGTCCGGGTCCGAAGGGAGGGTCGGCTGGTGACGATCGACGTCCGGGCCGATGCCTTCCTGCGGGGGCAGGTCCGCCGCATGGTGGCCGCCCTCCTGGAGGTCGGCCTTGGAAGACAGGACGAAACAGCGGTCCGCGCGGCGCTCGACGCCGACGGTCCGGCCTTCGGTGGGGCATCCGCCCCGGCGAAGGGCCTCTGCCTCCGGCGCGTCGCCATCGGGCGGCGATCCGGCGGCGATACGAACGGAGCACACGAGGAACGATGAACGCGAAGACCATTTCGGTCCGGGAGAGCGAGATCGAGCGGCGCTGGTACGTCGTCGATGCGTCCGATGAGACGCTCGGCCGCCTCGCCTCGCGCATCGCGCGGGTCCTCGAGGGCAAGCACAAGCCGACCTATCAGCCGAACCTCGACTCGGGCGACCACGTGATCGTGCTGAACGCCTCGCGCATCGCGGTCAGCAGCGACAAGCTGGAGACCAAGGTCTACGCCCGCCACAGCGGGTACCCCGGCGGCTTCAAGGAGGAGACCCTCGGCCACCTGCTCGGCCGTCGGCCCGAGGAGGTCATCCGTCGGGCCGTCAAGGGCATGCTGCCGCACAACCGACTGGGCGCCCAGCAGCTGCGCAAGCTCAAGGTCTACCCCGGCGCCGATCATCCCCATCAGGCTCAGCAGCCTGAGCCGCTCGCCTGACGAGGAGCCATCCCATGTCCATCCCCGCCTTCTTCTCCGGGACCGGTCGTCGCAAGACGGCCATCGCCCGCGTCCGACTCCTGCCGGGCGAGGGGGAGATCGTGGTCAACGGCCGCTCGCTCGAGGAGCACTTCGGCAACGCGGTCAGCGAGAACGACCTGCGCATGCCGTTCCGGGTGACCGGGACCGAGGGGCGCTTCAACGCGATGATCAAGGTCGAGGGCGGTGGCGTGACCGGCCAGGCCGGCGCGATCCGGCACGGCATCGCCCGCGCCCTGCTCGAGGTCGACGAGGACGCCAACCGGCTGCCCCTGCGTCAGGCCGGGTTCCTGACCCGCGACCCGCGCATGAAGGAGCGCAAGAAGTACGGGCTGAAGCGAGCCCGCAAGGCGCCCCAGTACACCAAGCGCTAGCGCATCGGATCCGGCGGGCCCATGGCTGAGCTGCGCGGGCGCGACCTGCTCAGCGTCGCGGACCTGTCCGTCGACGAGGTCGCGCAGCTGTTCTCCCTGGCCGAGGCGCTCAAGGCCGAGTTCCGGGCGACCCGGCGGCATGCCGCGCCGCCGCTCGTCGGGCGGACCCTGGCGATGCTCTTCCAGAAGCCGAGCCTGCGCACGCGGGTCACCTTCGAGGCCGGCATGGCCCAGCTCGGCGGCACGGCGATCTACCTGCCCGAGGACGCCGTCATGGGCGCCCGCGAGGCGGTCCGCGACGTGGCCCGCAACCTGGAGCGCTTCATCGACGGCGTGGTCGCGCGCACCGGCCCGCACGCGGTCGTGACCGAGCTTGCCGCCCAGATGGCGGTCCCGGTCATCAACGGCCTGACCCTGCGCGAGCATCCCTGCCAGGCGCTCGCCGACGTGTTCACCATCCGCGAGCGCGTCGGGCAGCTGGCCGGCACCGTCGTCACCTTCGTCGGCGACGGCAACAACGTCTACCACTCGCTCGCCCTGCTCGGGGCGATGTCGGGCATGGAGGTGCGCCTGGCCCACCCGCCGCGCTACGGCCCCAACGAGGGGATCGTCGCCCTCGCCACGGAGCTGGCCGAGGCGAACGGCGGGCGGCTCGTGTTCGGGGACGACCCGAACGAGCTCGTCCGGGGCGCGGCCGTGGTCTACACCGACGCGTGGACCTCGATGGGCCAGGAGGCCGAGGCCGAGGAGCGCCGTGACGCCTTCGCCGCCTACCGGGTCGACGACGCGCTGATGGCCTCGGCCGGCCCCGATGCCGTCGTCATGCACTGCCTGCCGGCGCACCGCGGCGAGGAGATCGCCTCCTCGGTGATGGACGGCCCGCAGAGCGTGATCTTCGAGCAGTCGGAGAACCGCCTGCACGTCCAGAAGGCGCTGCTCGTCGCGCTGCTCGGCGACGGACCCCTGCCGCAGGCATGAGCGACGCGCCGTACGAGCGCTACAAGGACGCCCTGCGCCGCGGGCACGCGGCCGCACTGCGCGGGCGGCACGCGGCGGCCATCGACGCCTACAGCGAGGCTGCCGGGATCGCCCCGGATCGGGCCCTCCCGCTGGTCGGGCTGGGGACCGCCCTGGCCCGGCTGGGGCGCACCGGCGAGGCGCTGACCGCGCTCGACGCCGCGCTCGAGCGGGCGCCCGATGACGAGAGCGCGCTGCGTGCCCGAGCCGACCTGCTGGGCGCGCGTGGCGATCGCTCCGGCGCGGCCGACACGCTCGACCGGCTGGCGGCCGTCCTCGAGCGGGCCGGTCGGCTGCCCGACGCGACCGATGCCGCCCGGCGCGCCCTCGAGCTCGCGGAGTCGCGCCCGCGCCGGCGCACCGTGTCGAGCCTGACCGATCGCCTGCGCGCGAGCGAGTCCGATCCCGCCGCCGCCGCCGCGATCGCCCGCGCCCTGGACGTGCTCGAGGGCCGGGTCGCACCGGCCCGCGGATCGGCCGCTGCTGGCGCCGAGGCCGACGGCGGCGGCGACCGGCCGCCCGAGGACGCGGCACCGGCCGCGCCGTTCGAGCCCGCGGAGGCGACCCGCGCCGTGGAGGTCGCGGCGGACGCCGGCGACGACGAGGCGCTGGTGGTCCTCGCGCTCCAGGCGGCCCTCGGCCATGGCGTGGCCGGCAGTCACGACGCGGCCATCGATGCGTGCTATCTCGCCCTCGGCGTGAGCCCGGCCGACGCTCGCCTGCACCTGGCCCTGGCCGGCCTGTACCTCGATCGCGGCTGGCGGTCGCTGGCCGTCGACAAGCTCGTGCTCCTCCGCCGCCTGGCCACCCTGACCGACGACGCCGCGACCCTCGAGCGCGTCGCCGCGATGGCCGCCGAACGCCTTCCCGGCGAGGCGCGCCTGGCCGCTCCATCTTGAGGGACGCGCCCGTCGCCGGGCGGGGCCGGTGGCGATGTACACTCGGGCGACGATGCCGCCGCTGCTTGGATCGATCCTCGAGCAGGTCCGCCTGACGACGCTGGTCGACATCGGTATCACGGCGCTGCTGATCTACTGGCTGTTCAGCCTGATCCGCGGGACGCGCGCCGTGCGCCTGGTGATCGGCGTCAGCGTGCTGATCGTCGTCTACGTGCTCGCGGTGGCCTTCCGCCTGGTCATGTTGACCCAGATCCTGCAGGGCGGCGCCGTCGTCGGCCTGTTCGCCCTGGTGGTGGTCTTCCAGCCGGAGATCCGCCGCGCCCTCGAACGCATCGGTCGGGTCGGGCAGTTCGGGTGGCTGCTGTCGCCGGCCGACGCACGGGTCTCCGAGCACGTCGCTGCCGCGGTCGCGGCGGCCGCGTCCGCGCTGTCGGCCGAGGGCCACGGCGCGCTCATCGTGCTCGAGCGCGGGACCGGTCTGGAGGAGGTCGCCGAGACCGGGGTGATGATCCATGGCGACGTGTCGGCCGACCTGCTGACGACGATCTTCGCGCCCCGCACGGCGCTCCACGATGGGGCGGTCATCATCCGCGGCGACACGCTGCTGGCGGCCGGCGCGCTGCTGCCGCTGGTCGAGACGACGGTCCCGTCCGAGCGATTCGGCACGCGCCACCGGGCCGCCCTCGGCATCGCCGAGCAGACGGACGCCGTGGTCGTGGTGGTCTCCGAGGAGAACGGCCAGATCAGCCTGGTCGAGCGCTCGCGCATCGTGCGCAACCTCAACGAGGGGCAACTGGCCCGGGCGATCCGAGCCCTGCTCGACCCGGGGCAGGGCCGGCGCGGCGCGTTCGGCCGCCGATCGACCACGGACGCGAGCGCGCCGTCCGCCGCACGGGCCCAGCGGTGACCCGAGTCCTCCGGATCGTCGTCCATAACTGGCCACTCAAGGTCGCGGCGATCGGGCTCGCCACGCTCCTGTATGGGGGCCTGGTCCTGTCGCAGAGTTCCACCACGTTCAGCGGCGGGGTCATCCCGGTGACCGTCGAGGGCCAGCCGGACGACACGTTCCTGCTGACGGCCGTGCCCCCGGTGACCGAGGTGCGCTACCTGGCCGCCCCCGACGTCCCGACGCCCATCTCCGCGTCGTTCATCGCGACCATCGACCTGTCCGAGGTGACGCCCGGCGCCGGACCCCAGTCCGTCCCCATCCGGGTCGAGGCCATCGACTCGCGCATCAACGTGCTCGGTGCCGAGCCCGCCGCGGTCATCGTCGAACTCGACACGCTCAAGGAGAAGACCGTCGAGGTCGTCATCGAGCGCGGCACGGTCCCGCTCGGGCTGGAGGTCGGGACCACGACCATCGATCCCCCGACGGTCGTCGTGTCCGGCCCCGCGTCGATCGTCGATACCGTCGTCGTGGCGCGCGGCGACGTGATCATCCAGGCGTCGGGCATCGACGTCGACCAGGACGTCCGGCTGATCGCGGTGGATCAGGTCGGCGCCGCCGTGAGCCCGATCCAGGTATCGCCGGCGACGGCGCGCGTGACCATCCCGGTCTTCTCCGACCGGCAGTCGCGCACGCTGCCGATCAGCGCCACGATCAGCGGCACGCCGGCCGCCGGGTTCGAGATCGCCTCGGTGACGCTCGATCCGCCGGTGGTCACGGTCGAGGGCGACATCGACGAGCTGGCCGAGCTGGTCAGCATCGCCACCGAGCCCGTCCGGGTGACCGGCCTGTCCGGGCCGCGCACGTTCCAGGCCGAGCTGGTGCTGCCGACGGGCGTCGTCGCCCTCGACACCCAGACGGTCGCCGTCAGCGTGACCGTCCGGCCGGTGACCTCGACGCGCACCTTCGAGGTCGGCCTGCGCCTCATCGGGGCCGACCCGGGCCTGACCTACCGGATCGGCACGGATCGGGTGCTGATGACGGTCGGCGGATCCGTCGCCGACCTCGATCGGATCGACGGGGCATCGCTCGTCGGGGAGCTGCGCGTGACCGGCCTGCCGGTCGGCACCCAGGTCGTGCCGGTGACCGCCACCCTGCCCGGCGGCGTGACCCTGGTCGGGGCCGACCCGACGTTGATCAGCGTGAACATCAGCTCGACGGCGTCCCCGGCGCCCAGCGGAGGGTGACGATGGCGCGACTGTTCGGCACCGACGGCATCCGCGGCGTGGCCAACGTGGACCTCAAGCCCACGCTGGCGTACGCCCTGGGCCGTGCCACGGCGCACCGCCTCGTCGGGGTCGGCAACGCCCTCGTCGTCGGCCAGGACACGCGACGCTCCGGGGACATGTTCGTGGCGGCCCTGACCGCGGGCGCGACCAGCCTCGGCGCCGACGTGCACGTCGTCGGCACCGTCCCGACCCCGGCCCTGGCCTACCTCGCCCGGACTGGGCCGTACGCGGCGGGGATCATGGTCTCGGCCTCGCACAACCCGGCCGAGGACAACGGCCTCAAGGTGCTCGATGCCGAGGGGCTCAAGCTCGACGACACGATCGAGGCCGACCTCGAGGCGCTCATCTGGCGGGAGGGCGAGCTCGGCGGCGAGGGCAACGGCACGATCGGTCGACGGATCGACGCGGCCGCCGCCGTGGCCGACTACCGCCGGCACCGGCTCGAGCTGGCCGGCGCCGTCGACGCCCGCGGCCTGCGCATCGTGCTCGACGGGGCCAACGGCTCCGGGGCGGCGCTCGGCGCCGACATCCTGGCGGCCACCGGCGCGACGATCGAGACGATCCACGGCGAGCCCGACGGGGTCAACATCAACGTCCGCTGCGGGGCGACCGACCCGGCATCGCTGGCCGAGGCCGTCGTCGCCCGCGGCGCGGACATCGGGTTCGCGCTCGACGGCGACGCCGACCGCCTCATCGCCGTGGACGCCACCGGCCGCATCGTGGACGGGGACGTGGTGCTCGGGATCCTCGCGCTCGAACGCCTCGGCCGTGGGGCACTGCCGGGCGGGCTGGTCGTGTCGGTGCTGAGCAACGGCGGGTTGCAGGCGGTCGTCGAGGCCGGTGGCGGCCAGGTCGTCCGCACGCCCGTCGGGGACAAGTACATCCTCGAGGGCATGCAGGTGTCCGGGGCGCGCCTCGGTGGCGAGAAGTCGGGCCACGTCATCATCCTCGAGCACACCACGTCGGGCGACGGGATCGTGACCGCGCTGGAGGTCCTGCGCGTGATGGCCGGGCGGCGGGCCCCGCTCCACGAACTGGCCAGCGCGATCCCGCTCCTGCCACAGCAACAGCGAGCCGTGCGCGCCCGTCACAAGGACCAGTGGGAAGGCGATCCCGTGCTCACCCAGGCGATCGCCGAGGCGGTCGAACGGCTCGCCGGCCGGGGCCGCGTCCTGGTCCGACCGTCGGGCACCGAGCCGTCGCTGCGGGTGATGGTCGAGGGGCCGGACGAGGACCTCGTGGCCGAGCTGGCCGACTCGCTCGCGGCCCTCGCGGGGGAGCGTCTACACTAGCGCCCGGTGCCCAGCCATCGGAGTCGCGACCCGTCGGTCGAAGCCGGCGGGGCACGAACGGAGGAACCGGACGGCATGTGCGGCATCGTCGGCTACACCGGGCCCCGCGAGGCGGGTCCCATCCTCATCGCCGGACTCCAACGCCTGGAGTACCGCGGCTACGACTCGGCCGGGATCGCGCTGGTCGACGATGCCGGCTCGCTGTTCGTCGAGAAGAAGGCGGGCAAGCTGGCCAACCTGACGACCGCGATCGCCGACCGCACCCCGCACGCGGCCATCGGCCTGGCCCACACCCGGTGGGCGACCCACGGCCGGCCCAACGACCTGAACGCCCATCCACACCAGGATTGCACGGGCGAGATCACGGTCATCCACAACGGGATCATCGAGAACTTCCGCGAGCTGCGCGACGGGCTCGAGGCGCGCGGCCACGTGCTGGCGTCCGAGACCGACACCGAGGCCCTGGCCCACCTCATCGAGGACTCGTACGCGGGCGACCTGGCCGACGCGGTGCGCGCCGCGCTGGCCCGCTGCGAGGGCGCCTACGCGCTGGCGGTCATGCACCGCGGCGAGACCGACCGGCTCGTCGGCGCGCGCAAGGACGTGCCGCTCGTCGTCGGCCTGGCCGACGGGGAGAGCTTCCTGGCCAGCGACGTGGCGGCCATCCTGGCCCACACCGACCGGGTGATCTTCCTGCACGACGGCGACGTGGCCGACCTGCGCCCGTCGGGCGTCGTCATCACGGATCTCGCCGGCGCCGCCGTGGACCGTCCGGTGACGATCATCGACTGGTCGCCCGAGACCGCCGAGAAGGGCGGCTACGAGCACTTCATGCTCAAGGAGATCCACGAGCAGCCGATCTCGCTCCGCCAGGCCATCGCCGGGCGGGTCACCCGCGACGACCGGATCCGCGTCGAGGAGCTGGTCGGCTTCGAGGACACGCTGCGCTCGATCGACCGGGTCGAGCTCGTCGCCTGCGGGACGGCCTACTACGCGGCGCTCGTCGGCGCCGCGGCGATCCAGGACTGGATCGGCATCCCGGCCCGGGCCACGGTCGGCTCGGAGTTCCGCTACAGCCCGCCGCCGATCGACGAGCGCACGCTGGTCATCGCCGTCACGCAGTCGGGCGAGACGGCCGACACCATCGCGCCGACCCGCCTGGCCCGCGAGCGCGGCGCCCCGGTCATCGCGGTCACCAACACGGTCGGCAGCGCCATCACCCGCGAGGCCGACCGGGTGCTGTTCCTGCAGGCCGGCCCGGAGATCGCCGTCGCCGCGTCCAAGACGTTCGTCGCCCAGGTCACGACCCTGGTCATGCTCGGCGCCGCCATCGCGGTCACCCGCGGCACCCTCGACGTGGCCGGCGAGCGGGCCCTCGGCGCGGCGCTGCACGCGCTGCCGGACGCGGCCGCCCGCGCGCTCGAGCTGTCGACGGGCGCGGCCGACCTTGCCCGGCGCTACGTCAACTCGCGCGGCTTCATGTTCGTCGGCCGCGGCTACAGCTACCCGACCGCCCTCGAGGGCGCGCTCAAGCTCAAGGAGGTCAGCTACGTCCACGCCGAGGGCTACGCCGCCGGCGAGATGAAGCACGGTCCGATCTCGCTCCTCGACGCGGAGTGCCCGCTCGTCGCGGTGGCGACCCGCTCGTCGGTCTACGACAAGCTCATCAGCAACGTGATGGAGGGTCGTGCCCGCGACGCGCGGGTCATCGCCGTGGCGACCGAGGGCGACCCGCAGATCGAGCGCTACGCGGACGACGTGTGCTGGGTGCCGGACACGCACGAGGCGCTCAGCCCGGTCCTGGCCATCATCCCGCTCCAGCTGTTCGCCTACCACGTGGCCATCGCGCGCGGCACGGACGTGGACCAGCCGCGCAACCTGGCGAAGTCGGTCACGGTCGAGTAGGGGATGGGAGCGCCGGTCGATCCGTCGGACGTGCCGCTCCCGGCCGGGCTCGTGCCGCCCGGCACGACCGAGCTCGGGATCGACATCATCAGGGTCGAGCGCATCCGTGCCACCCTGGAGCGCTTCGGATCGCGGTTCGCCGGCCGCGTCCTGACCGACGCCGAGCGGCGCTATGTGCGCGACCGCCCCGAGACGATGGCCGGGCGGTGGGCCGCCAAGGAGGCCGTCAGCAAGGTCCTCGGCCTGGGGGTGCGCGGGATCGGCTGGCGCGACATCGAGGTCGAGCGGCTGCCGACGGGCCAGCCGGCGGTCCGGCTCCACGGACGGGCGGCGGCGCGCGCGGAGCAGCTCGGGATGGGCCGCATCGCGGTCTCGATCACGCACGAATCGGACTACGCCGTGGCGGTCGCCTTCGGGGTGCGCACGGCCGGCGGGCGGTACGTCTTCCCGCCCGACATCGAGGACCGGCTGGACGACCGCGAGCGCCGCATCCTGGCCCGCCTCGAGCGCCTGCGCGCCACGGCCGAGGCCGCCCGCCCCGCCGGAGGCGACGATGCCTGAGCGACGCCCGGTCGGGTTCGGCCGGCACGAGCCATCGGCCGATCGGCCGACCGCCGCCGGAGGCGGACCCGACGTGCGGCCATGGCCCGCGGGTGCCACGAAGCTCGACGACGCGATCGTCTCCGGCCTGCTGCCCGAGCGTCCGGGACGCGGCCACAAGGGCACCTTCGGCACGCTCCTGGTCATCGCCGGCTCGCTCGACTACGCCGGCGCGGCGCTGCTCGTGTGTCGCGCCGCGGGGCGGGCCGGCGTCGGCCTCGTGACGCTCGCCGTCCCCGAGTCGCTCCAGCCGCTGTTCGCCGCCAAGGTCATCGAGGCGACCACGATGGCCCTCCCGGAGGACGACGTCGAGGAGATCGACCCGGAGCCCGCGCTGGCACGCATCCTCGATCACGAACACGAGGCGATCGTCATCGGACCCGGCCTCCGTCCCGGCCTGGCCACGGCCGAGCTCGTGCGCGACCTGATGACCGTGCCGGCCGCGACCGACGCGGCGCCGGTGGTGCTCGACGCCGAGGCGCTGCGCTCGCTGGCCACCGTCGACGACTGGTGGACGCTGGCCAAGCGGCCCGCGGTGCTGACGCCGCACGTGGGCGAGTTCGCCCGGCTGCGCACGGGGAGCGGGGGCGAGGCCGCCTCGGACGGCGACCTCGGCGACGACGACGACGCGCGCGTCGCGGCCGCCCGCGACGCGGCGACCACGTGGGGTCAGGTGGTCGTGCTCAAGGGCGCCCGGACGGTCATCGCCGCGCCCGACGGGCAGGTGGCGATCGCCCCGTTCGAGAACCCGGGTCTGGCCACGGGCGGGACGGGCGACGTCCTGGCCGGCGCCATCGGCGCGCTCCTGGCGCAGGGGCTCGAGCCGTTCACGGCCGCCCGCGTCGGGGTCTACCTGCACGGCGCCGCCGGCGAGGCCGTGCGCGAGCGGTTCGGGGACGCCGGCACGCTCGCCTCGGACCTGCCTGACGGCCTGGCCGTCGCGCGCAAGCGCCTCGCCGCCGTGGCCGAGCGTCGCGCCGCCGGGAAGCGGCTCGGCTTCTCGCTCCAGCGTGGAGATCCGACGGAGGCGTAGGCCGGGGCACGGCCGGGTCCTCGCTGCTCGACCGGTGTGCCGACGGATGTGGCGCGGGCGGGCACCACCAGGGTGGTCGGGTCGGCGCTCGGCCATGGCTCCCGGCCGCGGGCCGGGTGTACCATCGGGCGGCCGACCCGGCCGGGTCGCGCATGGGCAGGCAGCGGAGGGCTCGTTGGCTCGGATCGAATGCTGGAACGGCGACGTCTGCGACCTGGAGGTGGACGCGATCGTCAATCCGGCGAACCTCTCGCTGTGGATGGCGACCGGCGTCGGCGGCGCGCTCAAGCGAGCCGGCGGTGACGCCATCGAGTTCGCGGCCGTCCGCCAGGCGCCCGTGCCGCTCGGTGGCGCGATCGTGACGCCGGCCGGCACCCTTGCCGCGCGGTTCGTCATCCACGCCGTGTCGCTCGATCGCGACCGACGCACCAGCGGGCCGGTCATCGAGGCCGCCGTTCGCAGCGCCATGGGCCGGGCCCGCGAGCTCGGCGTGACGAGCATCGCCTTCCCCGCCCTCGGCACGGGCGTCGGCGGGTTCCCGCTCGACGAGGCGGCGCGGATCACGGTGGCGACCGTGCGCGACGAGGCGCAGCGCTCGCCGACCATCGAGCACATCATCTTCGCCCTGCGCGGCGCCGCGGCCTACCAGGCGTTCGGCACGGCGCTGGCCGAGCAGGTGGCGGCCGGATGAGCATGTCGTACGAGGCCAACGAGGAGCAGCGCGACGAGCTCGTCGAGCAGGTCGCCCGCGAGATCCAGCTGCTCGGCCTGACGTCGTCGGCCGTCCTGTTCCTCGAGGCCAGCCGGCCGTACCGGGCGCTCGGCGCCAACGCGATGCTGTTCTTCGATCCCGTCCTGCGCGGCGTGTTCGGGGGCGACCTGGCCTCGGCCAGCGTGATCATGGCCGACGAGACCGGCATCGAGCTGCTCATCGCCCGCCTCGAGGAGCTCGACGACGAGGTCGTCTGGGACGCCTGATCCGAGCGGTCCCGACGACGGCCCCGCCGCCCAGCGGGTAGCATCGACGGCGTGACCGCCGAGCCGCGTGCCTTCCTGGCCATCGACCACGGCGCCGCATCGACCGCCGTCGCCTGCATCGGCCACATCGGTGGCTCGTGGCGCCTGCTCGGCGACCTGACCGTGGCGGCCTCGGCCGATGTCGACCGTGCCGTCGCCGTCCTGATCGAGCGCATCGCCGCCGTCGACCCGCGCATCGCCGCCGCCGCCGGCCTCGTCGCCACGACCGGGGTGGCCGACGCGGCCGACCTGCCCCGGGTCGAGGCCCGCTCCCGGCGTCCGGGTCGGCTGGCCATCGTGGCCGGATCCGACCGGGCACTGGCCGCCCTGACCGCGAGCGCGGCACGCAGCGGCTGGCGGATCAGCGGGGCGAGCGTCCAGTCGACCGACCCGCTGACGATGACCCGGCTGCT
Source organism: Candidatus Limnocylindria bacterium (assembly GCA_046566045.1). Lineage (GTDB taxonomy): Bacteria > Chloroflexota > Limnocylindria > Limnocylindrales > CSP1-4 > SPCO01. The sequence continues at coordinate 33,135 of JBKHXL010000010.1, read as the reverse complement.
CGTCGACCGCTCGGTGGACGCGATCCTGGCCGGCGCCGACGACCCACCGGGCGCCGACGAGCGCGGCGCCCTGCGCGAGCTGGCGGCCCTGGTCGCGGCCGTCGCCCGACGGGAGCCCGGTCGCCCGATCATCCTGGCCGGGGCGATGTCCGACGGCCTGTCCGCGTTCGGCGACCTCGACGGCCGGCCCGGCGGCGTCATCCTGGCCCCGGCCGCCAGGGCCGACGACGGCTGGGCGCTCGTCCGGCTGCTGACCGAGGCGGCCCTTCCGCCCGACGACGGACGCCGTGCCGTGGCGCACGCGACGCAGTCGCTCGCCGACATCCTGGATCGGCGCGTGGAGACCATCGTGCTCGGCCACGACGCGAGCGTGCGGGTCATCGCCGGTCCATCGGGGGGCGGACCCGATGTCGCGCCTCGCACGGCCATCGTGCCGACGGCGGCGATCGCGCCCGACGAGCCCGACGACAGCGTCGTCGACGGGGTCGCCGTGTGGATGACCGTCGCGGCCGACCGCCACCGGATCCGTGACCGGATGCGCGAGCTGCGCATCGCCCCGTGCGCGGACGCGACCGGCGACGGCGCGGCCCTCCGGATGGCCGCCGCCCGCGCGGCCCTGGCGCGCCTCGACGTCGCCACGAGCGCCATCGCCGGGGTCGCCCCACCGGACCTCATCGTGACGGCCTCGGGCGCCTGGACCGGGGTGCCGGCACCGGCCGTGGCCCTCGCGATCGTGGACGTCGTGCGCCGGCCGGGCGCCAGCCAGATCGCGCTCGACCACGCTCGGCTGCTCGGCCCCCTGGGCACGATCGGCGACCCGCAGGAGCGACGGGCGGTCCTCGCCGACCTGCTCGACGACCTGCTCGTCCCGCTCGGGACGGTGGTCACGCCGGCCGGCCTGCGCGCCGGCCGGTCGGCCGGGACCCTGCAGGTCCATGGCACGTCGGGCGACGGCACCCTCGATCTGATCCCGGGCGGGCTCGAGCTGGTGGACCTGCCGCCGGGCGAGGCGGCGACCGCCGAGTTCCGCTTCCGTGACGCGGTCCGGCTCGGCGCGCGGGGACGCCACTTCGCGATCGACGTGACCGGCGGGCTCGGAGGGCTCCTGGTCGACCTGCGCGACGTGCCACTGCGCCTGCCCGAGCGGGCCGATCGACGGCGTGATCTGCTGGCCGCCTGGCAGGGCGCGCTGTGGTCGGACGCGGAGGATCGGCGATGAGCGCCTCGCTCGAGGACCTGGCCCTCGTCGCCGCCCGCCCATTGCTGCGCAGCCCCATCGGCGTCGTCTTCCGGCTGGCGCCGGGCGATCGTCCGCTGGTGGCCGTCGGGGAGACCGTCGTCCCCGGCTCCCGCATCGCCGAGCGCCTGCGCGACGCGACCCTGTCCGAGCTGCCCAGCGACCGCGGGTCGACCGGGGCGCCGGGCGAGCGGGTCGCGGCCGGGGAGCTCCTGTTCCGCTGGCGGGATCGGTGGCGGGTCGCCGGCGGCGAGATCCACGAGCCGCTGGAGACGCCGGTCGCCGGCATCGTCCGGGAGGTCCGGCCGGGCAGCGCCATCGTCCTCGCGGCGGAGGGACGCGCGCTCGTCGGGGTGACCGTCCTGGGCGGCTCCGCGCGCGGCCGGCTCGCGCTGGGACCGGCCCGTGACGGCGAGTCCCGTGCGCGCAGCCTGGACGTGGGATCGGCCGGGACCATCCTCGTCGTCGGCTCGCGGGTCGATGCCGAGATGCTCACCCGGGCGCGCGCGATGGGCGTGCGCGGCATCGTGGTGTCGGGGCTCGCCAGCAAGGAGCGACGCGACTTCGGCGCCTCCGAGTCCCGCCAGCGGGCCGCCCTGCATCGGCTGGCGCCGTTCGCCGTGCTCGTCGTCGACGGGGCGACGCGCCGTCCGCTGCCCAGTGCCGTGATGGCCATCCTGGGCGCCCTGGTCGGGCGCGACGTGGCCATCGTCGACGACCCGCCGGCGCTGATCGTCGACGACCCGCGCGACCTGCCGCTGCCGCCACCGGACCACGTCCGCATCCGGGCCGGGGCGCTGGGCGGCCGGGAGGGCCGGTTCGAGGGCCTGCTCGGGCCGCGCCGCTTCGCCGGCGGGGTCCGCCACGAGGCCGCTCGGGTGCGCCTGACCGACGGGTCGGCCGTCGCGGTCCCGCTCGGCGACCTCGAGCGCTACGTCTGAGCGGCGGCGGGCGGCGCGACCTTCCGCTACGCTCCGGGCATGACCGCCGACGCGATCCCCGTCCTGCCGCGCCCGTCCCTGACCGTGCGGTGCGAGGACCCGGCGGCGACGACGCGCCTCGGCGAGCGCCTCGGGGCCGTGGCGCGCGCGGGCGATCTCGTCTGCCTGTGGGGCGACCTCGGGGCGGGCAAGACCCATCTCGCCAAGGCGTTCGGCGCGGGCCTCGGGGTGACCGCCACGATCACCTCGCCGAGCTTCATCCTGATGGCCGAGTACGCGGGCCGGCTGCCCCTCTTCCACCTCGATCCGTACCGGCTCATCGACGCCCGTGACGCGCTGGCCGGGGGGCTGCTCGACGAGGGCCAGGCCGACGGCGTGACCGTCATCGAATGGCCCGAGCGCCTGGCCGACGCGTTGCCCGACGCCCGCCTCGACGTGCGCATCGATGGCACGGGCGACGACCCGCGCTCGATCACGCTCACGGCCATGGGCCCGGCCTACGAGCGCTACCTGGAGGCCGCTCGATGAGGGCCGCCGGCGCGGTCGGTCGCGGTCACGACGGCCGTCGCCACGGGATCCTGGCCATCGACACGGCGACCTCGCGGGCGCTCGTCGCGACCGGCACGCCGGACGGCGTCGTGGACGGGATCGCCACGTGGGTCGTCGGCTACCGCCACGGCGAGACCCTGCTGCCGACGATCGGTCGCTTCCTCGGGGAGCAGAACCTGCGTCGATCCAGGCTGGTCGGCATCGTCGTCGGCACCGGCCCGGGGGCGTTCACCGGGCTGCGCGTGGGGATCGCCACGGCCAAGGGCCTCGCCCACGGCCTGCGCATCCCGCTCGTCGGGGTGTCGACCGCCGGCGCGCTCCTGCACGCGGCGGGCCCGGCCGCGGTCCTGCTCCAGCCGGCCGGCCCGCGCGACCGCGTCCTGAGCCGGCCGGATGCCGCCGCGCAGCTGCTCAGCGGCGACGGCGAACCCGCGCTGGCCGACGGGGAGGTGCTCGTCGCGGTCGATCTCGACGGCCGGGCGCCGGCCGATGCCGTGGAGCGCGGGACCGCGGCCTGGGACGGCCTCGGCGCCGCGCTCATCGAGCTCGGGGCGGCGCGCCTGGCGGAGCTCGCGCGGAGCGCGCCCGACGATCGGCGCGGCGACCTCGACACGCTGGTGCCGGAGTACGTCACGCTGCCCCGCGGGGTGGCCGCAGCGACGGGGGAGGTGGCATGGTCGCGCGACCCCCGGTGAGGCTGCGCATCGAGCCGATGGCCGTCGGGGACCTGGAGGCCATCCAGCGCATCGAGCGAGCGAGCTTCACCTCGCCCTGGCCGCCGAACGCCTACCGCAGCGAGCTCGAGTCGAACCGCCTGGCCAACTACCTCGTGGCCCGGGTGGGCGACCAGGTCGTCGGCTACGGGGGCATGTGGCTGATGGTCGACGAGGCGCACATCACGACCTTCGCCATCCATCCGGCCTGGCGCCGCCAGCGCATCGGTGAGCGCCTGCTCCTGGCCTTCCTGGACCTCGCGGTCGCGCGCTCCGCCCACGAGGCGACGCTCGAGGTGCGGCTGTCCAACCTGCCGGCCCGACGGCTGTACGAGAAGTACGGCTTCCGGCCGGTCGGCCTGCGGCCGCGCTACTACAGCGACGACAACGAGGACGCCCTGATCATGACCACGGAGCCGCTCGACGAGGCTCCGATGCGCGAGCGGATCGTCCGCCTGCGCGCCGCGCTCGACATCGCCCCGGCCCCGACCGGACCGAGCCCGGCATGAGCGGACCGTTGCTGCTCGCGATCGAGACGTCGTGCGACGAGACGGGCATCGCCCTGGTCGAGGACGGTCGGCGGATCCATGCCAACGTGGTGGCCTCCCAGGTCGCGCTCCATGCCGCCTCCGGCGGGATCGTGCCGGAGGTCGCGGCGCGGGCCCACCTGCGCTGGATCGTGCCCGTGCTCGACGAGGTGCTCGACGGCGCCGGCGCGACCATCGGCGACGTGGACGGCATCGCGGTCACGTACGGGCCCGGCCTGGCCGGATCGCTGCTGGTCGGCATCAACCTGGCCAAGGCCCTCGCCTGGGTCCACGACCTGCCGCTCATCGGGGTGAACCACCTGGAGGGGCACGTCTACGCGGGCTGGCTGCTCGATCCGGGCGAGGACGAGGCGGCGCGGCCGGAGCCGACCTTCCCGCTCGTCGCCCTGGTCGTCAGCGGTGGTCACACGTTCCTGGCCGAGATGCGCGACCACCTGACCTACCGGCTCCTCGGCACGACCGTCGACGACGCGGCCGGCGAGGCGTTCGACAAGGTCGGGCGCCTGCTCGGCCTGGGCTATCCCGGCGGGCCGGCCATCCAGCGGGCCGCGGAGGGCGCGACCCGGCGCGACGTCGTCTTCCCCCGGGCATGGATGGGCGATTCGTGGGATTGGAGCTTCTCCGGGCTCAAGACCGCCGCCCGGCGCATCGTCGAGGAGGCGCGCGCGGAGGCCGGCATCGCCGCCGACGACCGTGACACGCCGCTCCCGCCGGCCGTCGTCGCCGAGCTCGCCGACGGATTCCAGGCATCGGTCGTGGACGTCCTCGTGACCAAGACGATCCGCGCCGCGGAGGCGGTCGGGGCGCGGTCGATCGTGCTCGGCGGCGGCGTCGCCGCGAACAGCGTCCTGCGCGGCCGGCTGGCCGACGAGGCACAGGCTCGCTCCCTCCCGCTGATCGTGCCGCGGCCGGGCCTGTGCACCGACAACGGGGCGATGATCGGGGCCGCCGGCGGCCGTCGCTTCGCCATCGGGGAGCGAGCCGGCCTCGACCTGGACGCCCGTCCGTCGCTCCCGCTCGCGACGCGATGAGCCCGGCGCCCGTGCGCATCGACCCGGCCGAGGTCCGGGCCACCCTGCGCGCGGCCGGCCTGCGTGCGCGGCACGGCCTGTCGCAGAACTTCCTGGCCGACGCGGAGGTGCTCGAGGGCATCCTGGCGGAGGCGGGGGCGCTGCCCGGCGACCGGATCCTGGAGATCGGACCGGGCCTCGGCTTCCTCACCGGCGGGCTGCTGGAGGCCGGCGCGACGGTGACCGCCGTCGAGCTCGATCGCGGGCTGGCCGCCTTCCTGCGCGAGCGCTTCGAGGGACCGCTGGCGGACGGCCGGCTGACGCTCATCGAGGGCGACGCGCTGGACCAGGATCTCGGCCGCCTGCTGGAGCCGCCCTACGACGTGGTGGCGAACCTGCCATACCACATCACCTCGCCGATCCTGCACGCGCTGCTCGGGACGCCGCCGCGGCCCAGGCGGGCCGTGCTGATGGTCCAGCGCGAGGTCGGCGAGCGGATCAGCGCCCCGCCCGGGAAGATGAGCTACCTGTCGGTCTTCGTGCAGTACCACGCCCGGGTGCGCATCGCCTTCCTCGTGCCGCCGGCGGCCTTCGAGCCGGCCCCGGCCGTGGACTCGGCGATCATCGTGGTCGAGCCGTTCGAGGCCGATGACCGCCTCGACCCCGAGGCCGAGGACGGACTGTGGCGGCTCGTCCAGGCCGCCTTCCGGGAGCGCCGCAAGATGCTGCACAACGTCCTGGCGCGCCAGCTCCCCGTGGACGCGGGGCGCGTGGCCACGGCGCTCGACGACGCGGACATCGAGCCCGACCGGCGGCCGCAGACCCTCGCGGTGGGGGAGTGGCTGCGCCTGCGCGAGACGCTCGGCCCGATCGGCGAGGACCGCCGCGGTCGCGGGAAGGGCGAGCGCTGATGCCCGCCGGAGTGGCGCTTGCCAGGCCGGTCGTGCGGCTCGCCCCGGCCAAGCTCAACCTCACCCTGGCCGTCACCAGGCGCCGTCCGGACGGCTACCACGAGCTGCACTCGGTGTTCGTGCCGCTGGCCGTCGCCGACCGGCTCAGCGTGGCGCCGTCCGGGGTCCGCGCGGATGCGCCCGACACGCTGCACGTCGAGGGCCCGGATGCCGGCCCACTCGCCGACAACCTGGTGCTGCGCGCCATCGCCGCGACCCGGGCGGCCATCGGGGCCGGTCCGGGCCGTCCGTCCACGCCGCCCCTGGCCGCCCGACTCGAGAAGCGAATCCCCGTCGCGGCGGGGCTCGGCGGCGGATCGTCGGATGCCGCCGCGGCCATCGATGCGGCGCTCGAGGCGTGGGGCGCGACGCTCGACGACGACCGCCGCCTGGCGGTCGCGGCATCGATCGGCTCCGACGTGCCGTTCTTCCTGGCCGGCGGCCCGGCCCTCGTCGAGGGGCGCGGCGAGCGGGTGTCCCGACTCCCCGGCGTGGACGGCTCGCCCGGCATCCTGCTCGTGACGCCGGCGCTGCCGCTGGCCACGCGCGACGTGTTCGAGGCGTTCGCGGCCCTGGCGGCGACCCGAGGCACGCCCGGCGGGGCGGGCGACGGCTCGGTCCGGATGAGCTCCGAGCACCTCGCCTCCGAGGCGCGCGGCGGGCTGCGGGTCGCCGACCTCGTGGCCCGGGCGGGGGTCCTCGCGGCCGCCAACGATCTGCGCCCCGCGGCCGACCTCGTGGCGCCCGGCCTGGTCCCGTTCCGGCGCGCCCTGATGCGGCTCACCGGCCGGCCCATCGGCCTGTCCGGTTCCGGCCCGACCCTGTGGGCGCTCTATGCTTCGCAGGCCGAGGCGAGCGCGGCGGCGGCGACCGTGCGGGCCGCCGCCGGTGCCGGCGACGGGACGCTGCCGCCGCTCGGCAACGGTCCGCCGACCATCATCGCCACGACCATCCCGCCCACGCTCGTCCGCCTCGACCCCCGCAGCCCGAAGGAGACGCCCGCATGAGCCGCCACGCCGTCACCACCTCCGGCGCCCCGGCCGCGATCGGCCCATACAGCCAGGGCATCGTCAGCGGCGACCTCGTGTTCTGCTCCGGCCAGCTCGGCCTCGATCCGGCCACCGCCAAGCTGGTCGAGGGCGGCGTCGAGGCGCAGACCGAGCGCGCCCTGCGCAACCTCGCCTCGGTCCTCGACGCGGCCGGCGCCTCGCTGGGCGATGTCGTCAAGGTCACCCTGTTCCTCGCGGATATCGCCGACTTCGGTGCGGTCAACGCGGTGTACGCGAGGCACATGCCCGACCCGGCCCCGGCGCGCTCGACCTTCGCCGTGGGCGCGCTGCCCAAGGGCGGGCTGATCGAGATCGAGGCGATCGCCCGGCGGGGGTAGGCGACGGGCGCCGCTTGACGCCTCCGACGGGCCGCTGTGCCGGGACCGAGGCGTCCGCCGCTCACCCGGGAGCCCGGCGCCGCTCGCCGCTTCCGACGGGCCGGCGCGGGATGCCAGCCCTGGGCTCGTGGGCCGGTTTCCCCCATACGCGACTGGAGATGGCCGTAGCCCGGGCCGGCGGCCACCCGCGTCGCGGACCCCTGCACGGCCGTGCGTCGATCCGGCCCACATGTCACAGCACAGCGACCCATGAGAAGGCGTCCTCGGCTAGGGTCCGCAGGAGTGGCGTATGGGAACGAGCCGGGAGGAGGCCGGCCGTGGTGGCGGGGCATGTCTCCCGGGCGAGCACGGGAACCGGGAACCCGGGGCCGCCCACAGGGAACCCGGGGCCGCTTGACGCTTCCGATGGGCCGCCCATACCATCCTGCGACCGCACATGACATCCACTGACCGCCCGTCGGGCATCGACCGCAGCGGGGGCGCCGCCCGCCCCGCGCTCGCCCGACCCCGCGCATGAACCCTCCACGATCCATCGCGGCAGTCGTCCTGGCGGCCGGACTCGGGACGCGCATGCGCTCGGCCACCCCCAAGGTCTTGCACGAGCTATGCGGTCGGCCGATGCTCGCCTACGTCCTCGACGCGTGGACAGAGGCCGACCCCGAAGCCGCACCCGATGCTCGGCTCGACCCCGTCGTCGTGTACTCGCCGCCGGTCGAGGCCGTGCGCGAGGCGTTCGCCGGCCAGGCCGTGTTCGCGCTCCAGGCCGAGCCGCGCGGGACCGGCGACGCGGTGCGGGCCGCCCTGCCATCCGTGCCCGAGGACGCGGCCGAGATCGTCGTCCTGTCCGGCGACGTCCCGCTGGTGGCCGCCACGGACCTCGCCGCGCTGCTCGATGCCCGCCGTGAGGACGACGCGGCGATCGCGCTCGCAACGGTCTACTCGCACGATCCGGGCAGCCTCGGCCGGATCATCCGCAGCGACTTCGGCATGGTCGAGCGGATCGTCGAGGCGAAGGACGCGACCGAGGACGAGCTGCACTCGACCGAGACGAACGCCGGGCTGTACGCGTTCGACGCGGCCTGGCTCCGCCGCCGCATCGAGACGCTCCAGCCGTCGGACGCGACGGGCGAGCTGTACCTGACCGACCTCGTGCGGCTTGCCCGCGAGGACGGTCGGCTCGTGAGCGCCGTCGCCTTCGAGGACGACGGGCGGTTCGACGGCATCAACGACCGGGCCCAGCTGGCGGCCGCCGAGTGGAGTCTGCGCGTGCGCCGCAACGAGGAGCACATGCGGGCCGGCGTGACCATGCGCGACCCGTCGACGGTCTACCTCGACTGGGCGGTCACCCTCGCGCCCGACGTGACCCTCGAGCCCAACGTCATCCTGCGCGGCCGTAGCTCGGTCGGGGAGGGCAGCGTCATCGGCGCCGGGAGCCAGCTGATCGACAGCGTCGTCGGCGCCGGCGCGCGCGTGTGGGCGTCGATCGTCGAGTCGTCGACCATCGAGGACGAGGCCGTCGTGGGCCCGTTCAGTCACCTGCGCCCGGGCAGCGTCGTCGGCCGTGGGGCCGAGGTCGGCAACTACGCCGAGCTCAAGAACACGCACCTCGGGGCGCGCTCCAAGGCCCACCACATGAGCTACCTCGGCGACGCCGAGGTCGGCGAGGGCGTCAACATCGGCGCCGGGACCGTGACCGACAACTACGACGGCACGAGCAAGCACCGCACGACCATCGGCGACGGCGCGTTCATCGGCGTCGACACGATGATCGTCGCGCCGCGCGAGATCGGCGAGGGTGCCCGGACCGGTGCCAGCGCCGTCGTCACCCGGGACGTGCCGGCCGGCAAGCTCGCCGTCGGCGTCCCGGCTCGGATCCGCGAGATCCGGTCCAAACCCGCAGCGGATGATCCGACCGCGTGAACGCCCCCGTCTTCGAGATCGGCATCATCGTCGTGCTGATCCTGTTCAATGCCCTCTTCTCGGCGACCGAGATGGCGCTGGTCACGATCCGCAAGAGCCGGGTCACCCAGATGGCCGAGGAGGGCCAGCGCGGCGCCCGCCGGATCCTTCACCTCAAGAGCGACCCCGGCCGCTTCCTGGCGGTCATCCAGATCGGCATCACGTTCATCGGGTTCCTGGCCGCGGCGTTCGCCGGGGTGAGCCTGAGCGACGGCCTCGAGGCCGCACTGGCGGGCGTGCCGCTGCTCGAGCCGTACGCCGGGGTGATCGCCCTGTTCACGGTCACCGCGGTCCTGACCCTGTTCACCATCGTGTTCGGTGAGCTCGTGCCCAAGCAGATCGGCCTGGCCCACAGCGAGCGGGTGGCGCTCGCGCTCGGCGGCCCGGTGGACGTGCTCGGGCGGGTCTTCCGGCCGCTGGTGGCGCTGCTGACCGGGATCACCAGGGTGGTCAGCGCGCTGTTCGGCGCCGACGTCGACGCCAACGAGCGGATCAGCGCCGAGGAGATCCGCCTGATCATCGAGCAGGGTGGCGAGCAGGGCGTCCTGGAGGCCGAGGAGGAGCAGATGATCCACGCGGTCATCGAGCTCGGCGACCGGCGCGTCCACGAGGTCATGGTCCCGCGCATCGCGATGGTCTCGCTCCCGGCCGACGCCACCTTCGAGGAGGCCATCGACCGGGTCATCGAGGAGGGCCACTCGCGCATCCCCGTCTACGAATCGACCGTCGACGAGATCGTCGGGATCCTGTACGCCAAGGACCTGCTCCCGTTCCTCAAGACCGGGGCGCCGGAGCGGCCGCCGCTCCGCACGCTCCTGCGCACGCCCGTGTTCGTGCCCGAGTCGATGACCGTGGACGACCTCCTGCACGAGCTCCAGCGGCGCAAGGTCCACCTGTCGGTCGTGCTCGACGAGTACGGCGGCACCGCCGGCCTGGTCACCATCGAGGACCTGCTCGAGGAGATCGTCGGCGAGATCCAGGACGAGTACGACGAGGAGGAGCCGATGATCGTGCGACTGTCCGACGACGAGGCCCGGGTCGACGGCCGGGCCAGCGTCGACGACGTCGCCGAGCTGTTCGACGCCCAGCTCGGGCTCGAGGACGAGGACGAGTACGACACGGTCGGCGGGCTCATCTACCACCGCATCGGCGGCGTGCCCAGACCCGGCGACGAGGTCCGCGTGGATGGCCTGCACCTGACCGTCGAGTCGACGGACGGGCGGCGCGTCGGCAAGGTGCTCGTGGTGCGCTGGCGGACCGAGGATGACCAGGTCGAGGACGACGAGTCCGACCGCTAGCCCGAACTTCCTCGGGCGATCGGCAGCGTTTGAGTTCGGATCGGCTTCTTCTGGCTGCGCGGCTCTGACTACATCGAGCCGGCCGACACGCCGATCAGCTCGAGCGCCCGGGCCTGGAGCGCTGTCGGCTCGGTCAGGACCTCGAACGCCGCGGTGTCGGGGGCACCGTGGGGCACGATCCGGTTGCGGACGAGCGTCCGAAGCTCGTCCATGAGCATCGCGAAGCTGCCCACCGGCAGGCCGTCGGGTGTCACGTGGTCGCGCTCCTTGCGCAGAGCAGCGGGCGAGCGGGGGCGGGGCGCGACCGGATCGGCGCGCTCGGGCGGCGCCTCGTCGCGGAACAGGAGCGGCGCCCAGGCGGCCTCGAGGTGCCAGCGCACGTAGGCCGCGAGCAGGCACAGGAACAGGTGTGCCCGGACGCGGTCCGCGCGCCAGTGGAAGATCGGCCGGACGGCGAGGTCGTCGCCCTTCAGCACCCGGAAGTCGCGCTCGACCGCGGACAGGCGCTTGTACGTCTCGACGACCCCGGGCGCGTCGAGCCGCTCGGGCCCGACCGAGGTCCGCACGACGTACAGCCCGTCGAGCGCGGCCTCGGCGGCGATCGACGCCTCGTCGCGGGCGAAGGCGAACCGGCCGTCGGCGATGTCGAGCGCGAAGTGCTTGGCCATCTTCTTCGCGTTGTCGACCCGCCCGACCCGGCGGCCGATGGCGGCCGCGCTCCGGAGCGTGCCCCGCTCGACCATGCCGGCGACCCTGGCCAGCGCGGCCTCGGTCACCGCGAGCAGCTCCTCGCGCGTCCTCGCCCGCTCCTCCGCCAGGGCCGGGTTGCGGCACACGACGAGCCGCTCGCCGGGGAAGTCGGGGCTCGCGATCTCGACCAGGTTGCGCTCGTCGAACAGGCCCAGCTGGAGGTCGCCGGCGTCGACGAGGCGGCGGATCGCCGGGCTGCGCAGGCAGCTCACCCAGCCGATCCCGCCGATCTCCCGCAGGCGCTCGATCCGGGCGGAGGTGAGCATCCCCCGGTCGCCGACGAGGACGATGTCGGTGAGGCCGAACCGGTCGCGCACCGTGGCGATCTGGGCGTCGAGCGTGGCCGGGTCGGCGGTGTTGCCCGTGAACGCCTCGACCGCGACCGGGCAGCCCCGCTCGTCGGTCAACAGGCCGAACACGATCTGCGCCCGGTCGGGCCGGTGGTCGCGCGAGTAGCCGTGCCGGGCGAGCGGGCAGTGGGTCCCTTCGACATAGGTCGAGCTGACGTCGTACAGGACGAGCGAGCCCGACCCGAGATGGCGGCGGGCGAGGCCGGCCTCGATCCGCTCCTGGCGCTCGAGCAGCCAGTCCAGCGCGCCGTACAGGTCGTCCTCGTCGGCGCCCTCGATGCCGAGCAGCCCGCCGAGCGTGCTCCGGCCGAGCAGCGCGGCGGTGGCGAGCTTCGACGCCGGCTGGCAGACCCGCTCGACGATGAGCGCGAGGGCGAGGTCGCGCGCGCGCGACGGCCGCCGCTCGAGGAGCGCCGGCAGCTCGAGCCGGCGGGCCATCCCGAGCACCGCCGCGACATCGCCGTGGCGCAGGCTGCGCACGACCCGCACCGCCTCGCCGGCCGGCACATAGCGCACCCCCTTGAGCCAGCCCCGGATGAGCTCGATCGCGGGCTCGGGCAGGTGGGACAGGTTGGCCAGCGTCCGCTTCTTCACCCGGCCGTCCTCGCGGTACGAGCTGCGGAGCAGATGGCTGACGTACTCGCGCCCCTTCTGGCGGCTCACCACTCTGACCACATGCATCGCGCCGGTGCTCGCCCTCGCCATGCGACCAGCATGCACATCTGCCGTCAGAAGTCAAGCCTATTACTGCCTACGTTTCACACCATGAGACAGCGCCGTTTCAGGCGCCATGGAACGGGAGAACGGCCCCGATCAGGGCCGGTCAGCCGAGGAAGTTCGGGCTAGCGGCGATCAGGCGGGGATCAGGCGGCGATCAGGCGGGGATCAGGCGGCGATCAGGCGGCGATCACCCCGACGATGATCTGCTCGAGGCGGGCCCGGGCCGTGGCGTCCACCACGCCCGCCGCGTCGAGCTCGGCCAGCGCCTCATCGCGATAGCGCCGCGCTTCGGCCCGGGTGTACTCGCGGGCGCCGACCCGCTCGAGGATGGCCACGATCTCGTCGAGCTCGGCCGGACTCGGTGCCGGCATGGCGTACAGCTCGAGCAGCCGGGCGCGATCCTCCGCGCCGGCGTGCTCGGCGGCGTAGATCACCGGCAGGGTCTTCTTCTTGTGGGCGACGTCGGAGGCGGCCTTGCCGGTCGCCGCGTCGTCGCCCCAGATGCCGAGCAGATCGTCGTTGATCTGGAAGGCCAGGCCGAGCGCCCAGCCGAACGCTCGATAGCGGGCGATGACCGCGTCGTCGTCGGTGGCCAGCAGCGCACCGGCCTCGATGGAGGCGGCGATCAGTGCGGCCGTCTTGCGCCCGATCATGTCGAGGTAGCCGTCGACCGACATGAGCTCGTCGGTCTCGCTCGTGGCGATGTCGATGTACTGGCCCTCGCACAGGGCGAGGCACGTCTCGTCGTACAGGCGCATGAGGCGCAGGACCTTGGCGTCGGAGAAGCCGAGGTCGGTCAGGCGGTGGAGGGCGATGCGCGACAGGCTGAACAGGGTGTCGCCGGTGTTGATCGCCTGCGGGACGCCGCGCAGCGCCCACAGCGTGGGTCGATGGCGCCGCTCTCGGTCCCCGTCCTCGATGTCGTCGTGGACGAGGCTGAAGTTGTGGCCCAGCTCCACGGCCGCGGCCCCGGGCAGCGCGCGTCGATGCTCGCCCGTGATCGAGTGGTAGGCGAGCAGGCCGAGCAGGGGCCGCATCCGCTTGCCGCCGTTGGCGCCGGAGCCGTCGAGGGCGAGGTGGTAGCGGACCATCTCGTACAGCCCGTGCGTCGACGGATCGCGATCCTGGACGAGGCCGACGATCTCGCCCTCGGTGTCGGCGATGAGCTGGGCCAGATCGATGTCGTTGGTGACGGTCGTCATCGTCGGTCGAGTGTACACGAAACGTGTTCGCCGCAGGTAGCCTGATTGGATGGGCGGGGCCGTGTGGACGGACGCCGGCGGCGCCGGGCAGGGCGCAACGACGCCGGCGCGGGGGACGCGACCGAGCCGGCGTCTGCGGTGGATACGCGCGATGACGCCGCGTGGATGGATGGCACGGATGCCGGCTCGTGCCGCGGCGCCGGCTCGTGGCGCCGATCCTGTGCCCGCGGCGCCGGCCTTGGGCCGCGGGGCCGGCCTTGGGCCGCGGCGCCGGCCCCGTGCCGCGGCGCCGGCCTTGGGCCGCGGCGCCGACCCCCGTGCCGCGGCGCTGGCTCGTGGCGAGGCGCCGACCCTGTGCCGCGATGCCGACCCTGGGCCGCGCCGCGGCGCCGCGAATCTGCCATATGTGCCGGGAGGTGGCCGTAGCCAGACGATCTTCGCCATACGCCCCGGTGAGTGGCATCTGGGAGGGATCGCGCTCGGCCGCACGCACGAGGCGCGCGGACGAGTGGCGGAGGCTCCGTCTACGGCCACCTCCGGTGGCGCATGGCAGATCCGGAGACCTGGGGGCGGACCGGCGCGGCGGGGCGGACCGGCGAGGCGGCGTGGCGGACCGGCATGGCGCGGCGGGCCGAATCCGGAGACCGTGGCGCGGCGGACCGGCGAGGCGGCGGCGGGGCGGACCGGCGAGGCGGGGTGGCGGACCGGCGAGGCGGCGTGGCGGGGCCAGACCGGCGGACCGGCGAGGCGGCGGCGGGGCGGACCGGCGAGGCGGCGGGGCAGGGCCGATCCGTTCCCGCCACGCGACTGCGTCGGATGCCGCTCGGTGGTACCGTCGCTGGGCCATGCCCGCGCCCCGTCGCTACACCACCGATGCGATCGTCCTGTCCCGCTTCGACCTCGGGGAGGCGGATCGCGTCCTGACCCTCATCACCCCGGCCGGTGGCAAGCTCAAGGTCATCGCCAAGGGCATCCGCCGGCCGACCTCGCGCCTCGGTGGCAGCCTGGAGCCGTTCGCCGAGCTGACCGTGGCGCTCGCCCGCGGCCGGACCTTCGACGTCGTGACCCAGGTCAGTGTCGGGCACGCCTGGCTGCGCCTGCGCGACGATCTCGAGCGCACGGCCACGGCCTGGTATCTCGCCGAGCTTGCCGACCGCAGTCTCGAGGAGCGCCACGCGGCGGAGCCGTTGTACGCGCTGCTGCGTCACGCCTATGGCCTGCTCGACGTCGGGATGGCGCCGGGGCGCGTGGCGCGCTGGTACGAGATGCACCTGCTGGACGAACTCGGCATGCGTCCGGAGGTGGACCGCTGCGTCGAGTGCGACCGGATGCTCGAGGCCGACGAGCGCTTCCGCTGGGTGCCGCCGCTCGGCGGTGTCGTGTGCGGGTCGTGTCCGGGTCCGGCCCACGACCGAGCCGGGCTGACGCTCGGGGCGCTCAAGCTGCTGAAGGCGTACCAGCGACTCGATATCGAAGCCCTCGCCGCCCTGCGCCAGGTCGCCGCCGTGGAAAACGAGGTCGAGGCCGCCCTGCGCGAGTTCGTCCGCCAGGCGCTCGAGCGCGAGGCGCGCTCGCTGCCGTTCCTCGACGAAGTCCGCCACGCGCCGGCCGTGGCGGCGCGATGACGTCGTCCGCAAGGGGAGGAAGAGCCCGATGACCTTCGATGCGACCACGCCCGCCGGCATCCGCGCCCTGGAACGCCTGGCCACCGACACGATCGGCTGGCTCACGACGGTCACGCCCGACGGCCAACCGCAGGCCAGCGCGGTCTGGTTCCTGTGGGAGGACGGCGAACTGCTCATCTACTCCCATTGGCGCGCGCCGCGCAACGGCAACCTCGAGGACAACCCGCTCGTGGCGTTCAACCTGCACACGGATGCGGGTGGCGGCGACTACCTGTCGATGGAGGGCGTCGCCCGGTTCGAGCCCGAGCATCCGCCGGCCTCGCAGGTGCCGGCGTACCAGGCCAAGTACCGGTCGATGATCCACGGCTACGACTGGACGCCCGAGTGGTTCGACGACGAGTACTCGGTGGTCATCAAGGTGACGCCCACGCGCTGGCGCCTGGGCTGAGGTAGCATCGTCGGGCAAGCCATCCCGCGCGGCCCTTCCACGGTCGCGTATCAGCGGAGACCCCCGACCGTGACCACCCAGCCCGCCGGCCCGTCCGGCACGTCCGGCGATGACGTCGCGCCCGCCGTGCGCGACCTCGACACCATCGTGTCGCTCAGCAAGCGGCGCGGCTTCATCTACCCGTCGAGCGAGATCTACGGCGGCATCAACGCGGTATGGGACTACGGGCCCCTCGGCGTCGAGCTCAAGAACAACGTCAAGCGCGCCTGGTGGCGGAGCATGGTCCAGGAGCGCGACGACATCGTCGGCCTCGATGCCGGCATCCTGATGCACCCGCAGGTGTGGGTGACGTCCGGTCACGTGGGGTCGTTCAGCGACCCTCTGGTCGAGTGCGCCACGTGCCGCCGGCGCTACCGGCTCGATGAGCTGCCCGGCGCCGAGTCGCTGTCGGCCACCGACCTGCGCGACGAGACGATCGTGGAGCGTCTCGGCCTGGTCTGCCCGAACGACGGCGGCCCGCTGTCGGCGCCTCGCCGCTTCAACCTCATGTTCAAGACGTTCATGGGCCCGGTCGAGGAGGACGCCTCGGTCATCTACCTGCGCCCGGAGACGGCCCAGGGCTCGTACGTCAACTTCAAGAACGTCCAGCAGTCGTCGCGCAAGAAGCTGCCGTTCGGCATCGCCCAGATCGGCAAGTCGTTCCGCAACGAGATCTCGCCGGGGAACTTCGTGTTCCGCATGCGCGAGTTCGAGCAGATGGAGATGCAGTACTTCGTCCGCCCGGAGGCGGAAGCCGCGGCCGCGTTCGAGGCGTGGCTGCCGGCGCGGCTGGCGTGGTACGAGCGGTTCGGGGTGACGCCCGAGCGGCTGCGCCTGCGCGAGCACGCGCCGGACGAGCTGGCCCACTACGCCAAGAAGGCGATCGACGTGGAGTACCGGTTCCCGTTCGGCTGGAAGGAGCTCGAGGGCGTCCACAATCGCGGCGACTTCGACCTGTCGCGCCATTCGGAGGCGTCGGGCGAGCGGCTCGAATACTTCGACCAGGCGACCGACGAGCACGTCATCCCGTGGATCGTCGAGACGGCGGCCGGGGCGGACCGGGCGGCGTTCACGTTCCTCATCGATGCCTACCGCGAGGAGGAGGTCCGTGGCGAGACGCGCGTGTCGCTGGCCCTCCACCCGGATCTCGCGCCGTACAAGGTCGCGGTCCTGCCGCTCCTCAAGAAGCGGCCCGAGATCGTCGCGCTGTGTCATCGCATCAAGGCCGACCTGCAGCGCCACACGATGGCCGTCTACGACGACACGGCCGCCATCGGCAAGCTCTATCGACGCCAGGATGAGATCGGGACACCGTGGTGCGTCACGGTCGACGTGGATTCGCTCGACGACGGGGCCGTCACGGTGCGCGACCGCGATTCGATGGCGCAGGAGCGCGTGCCGGTCGAGGGTGTCACGCGGCTCATCCTGGATCGGCTGGAGGCCGCCCGCGAGGGCTGACCGGGGATCGTCGGTGCGGCCGTGGGGCGGTCGCGTGAGTGATGTTGGCGACCGTTCCAGGCGGGCGCGCCGCGGGGCGCACGAGCCGTCGTCGACCGTATCACCCGGGCTGATGTCCGCGACATCGAAGGGACGCGGGCATCGGATGCGGGCAGCGGCGGAGTGCGGGTCGGCCCGGTCTCGGCGAGGCACGCGGCGCGGCCGCGAGGTGCGTGGCGACCGGGCGCGCCGCGGAACGGGGAGGGGCTACTCCCCGGTGTGGGCGGCACGGAACGGGGAGGGGCTACTCCCCGGTGTCGGCGGCCACGGCGGCGTCGGCGGCACCGGCCACGCCGCGGGGTTCCTTGCCCTTGGGCCAGTACAGCTCCTTGTGGACCGCGTCCTCGGGCAGGCCCAGGTCATGGAGGGTCGCCTCGGCCGACAGGATCATGTCCGGGTTGCCGCACAGGTAGGCGACGGTGTCGGCCGGGTCCAGGCCGAGGTCGGCGAAGACCGGGGCCACGATCGATTCCACGCGACCGGTCCGGCCGGTCCAGCCGGCGTTCGACGGATCGGCGGCGCGCGAGATCGTCGGGATGAACGTGACCGGGTAGGTGCCGCCGTCCTGCCAAGCCTCGAGCACATCGCGGTAGCCGATGTCGCGCACGTGCGAGACGCCGTTGAGGAAGATCGCGCGGCGCGCGGTCCCGGCGGCGATGAGGTCGCGGATCATCGCCACGAACGGGGCGTTGCCCGTCCCGGAACTGATGAACAGGTGGACCCGGTCGTCGTCCGGCTGGAGGGTGAACTTGCCCTTGGGCCCGATCATGCGCATCCGGTGACCCACCGGGAGGCCCCACAGGATCGGCGTGAACGTGCCGCCCTGGACGAGGCGCAGGTAGAACTCGTAGCCGGTGTCACCGGCCGTACCGGGTGCCGAGGCGACGGAGTACGGCCGCTGGACGAGCTTCCCGTCGGCGAACACCCCGATGGTCATGTACTGGCCGGGGACGAACGGGGTCGGCTCGCCGTCGAAGCGGACCCACATGTACGCTAGGCTGTCGTGCTGGTCGACGCGCCGGATCAGGGTCGCGTTGTAGCGTTCGTCGTCGGGGGCGATGACGGGTGCCGCCACCGACGCGTCGAGGGTCTCGGTCATGGCCAGATGGTACAGGCGGAGGACCCGGACAGCGCGTCGCGGAACGGTGACGACGCCACCGTTCCGCAACGCCGGGAGGGGGAGGATCAGCCGCCGCCGTCGCCCTGGTCGCCGCAGGTGACCCGCGGGTTCCAGTCGGCGAACGCCCCGAGCGGGTTGTCGCGATGGAGCCAGTCGTGGCGCTGGTCGAACCCGTCGGGCTCGATCCCGTAGCGATCGCCGGACCCGACGTGGCGCATGGTCTGGCCGAGCACCGTCGGGGCCGGATCGGTCTCGGGCCCGACACGCACCCATTCGAGCGCGACCAGCCTGGACTTCCCGTTGGCCTGCGGCTGGTGGACCAGGGCCTCGGGCTCGAGCGGGTCGATCGCCGGATCGCCGACGAGCGCGAACTTGACGTGGTGCTGGCCCGTGGTCCCGACACCGGGCTGCTCGGTGCACACGTAGAACTGCTCGTGGCCGGCCTGCTTCGCCTGCTCCAACGACTGATAGGGGGCCGTGACCGCGTTGACCGTGGTCAGGATGTCCTGCCGAGCGCTCGCCCCGATGGCGAGACCCAGCCCCACGACGCCAGCGCCAGGGTCGCGATCGCCGGCAGGGTCAGTCGTCGTCGCACGTCATACCTCCGCCGTGATCTCGTAGACCTCCTGGGTCGGGTGGCCGGCGCGCTCGTGGACACGCATGACAGCCTCGCGCGACGGGCCCGTGGCCAGGCAGAAGACCTTGCCGCTGTCGCTGTCGAGCCAGGCTCGCTCGTAGTGGACACCCTCCTCGTTCTCGATCTCCAGGTCGCGCTGGTGGGCCTCGGCCAGCTGCTCGCCGCTGACGCCGAAGAACCCGTTGTGCACATCCATGAACGTCGCCATGAGCCGGTCTCCTTGCCTGTGCCGCGGGTCCATCCCGCGGTTCGTGCCACGAGACTCGGCCTGCGGGACGTGCCCGTCATCGGTCGGATGACCGATGACGTCGCACCAGCGCGACCTACACTCCGTACCATGACGACGCCAGCGGGGACCGTTCGCTGCCCGCTCCTCATCGGACGCGATGACGTGCTCGAGCTGGCCGAGCGCCGGATCGACGACGTCCTCGCCGGGCGCGGCCAGTTCCTCCTCGTGTCCGGCGAGGCCGGCGTCGGCAAGACCCGGCTCATGGACGCCATCGGCCAGCTGGCACGCGAGCGCGGATTCGTCGCGGTCTGGGGCGACCTGGCACCCCAGGACCACCACGTGCCGGCCGCATCCGCGCTGGATCTCGCGCGGTCGATGGCGGGCGTGCCGACCCTCGCTGACGCGGGGAGGCGCCTGCTCGCGCTGCGCGCTGCGACGATCGACACCGGGCACGTCCGCCGCCGCCAGCTGGTCGCGGACATGGTCGACGAGGTCGTGGGCGCCACATCCGGGCCGGCGCTGTTCGGCTTCGACGACCTGCAGTGGGCGGACGAGCTCAGCCTGGAGATCATCGCCGAGCTCGCGCGCCGCATCCGCGAGCATCGGGTCCTGCTGTGTGGGGGCTACCGCACGGGTGAAGCGCCGCTCGGCGCCGCTGTCCGGGATTGGCGGTCGCGGCTCATCACCCAGCGCTTCGCGGAGGAGATCCGGCTGCGACCGCTCGACGAGGCCGAGACCGCGCTCGTGACCACGCTCGTCCTCGACAGCGGCCTGCCCGCGCCGCGTGACGTGGCCGCCGCCGTGTACGAACGGACGGACGGCATCCCGCTCCACATCGAGGAACTCCTCGGCGCCCTGAGCGCGGACGCCAGGGCGAACGGCTCCGCGATCCGCGAGGCGACCGTCCCCGAGACCATCGAGGACGCTGTGAACGCCCGCCTGTCGCACCGCTCGCCGGCGGCCCAGGCTGTGGCGCGGGCCGGAGCCGTCATCGGCCGCTGCTTCGTGCCGGACGTCCTGGCCGGGATCATGGACGTCGCACGGGACGCCGTGGACGAGCCGCTCCAGGAGCTCATCGACCACGGCGTCCTGTGGCCCGCCGGCGAGCGAGGCCTGATCGACTTCCGCCACCAGCTCATGCGCGATGCGATCTACCACAGCGTCCCGACCGGGGTTCGCCGCCGCCTCCATGCCCGAGCCGCCGAGTTCGGGGCGGCCCTGGAGGGCCAGTCGGAGATCCACAGCTCGGTGCACTTCGAACGCGCCGGGCTGCACCGCCAGGCGTTCGAGGCAGCCCTGTCCGGAGCCCGCGACGCGGCACGCCTGTCGGCCCATCGTGAGGCGTACGAGCTGTACGGCCGGGTCGCGGCGAACATGCCGTCGGATCTCGGCCACGTGGAGCGTGGCCAGATCCACGAGGAGACGGCCCAGGAGGCCGCGTCCATCGAGCAGCACGATGCCGTCATCGCCGCGGCGAGAGCCGCAGAGGCGGCGTATCGGGCGGCCGGTGAGCCGGTCAAGGCGCTTCGCGCGCGACTGTCGATCGAGATCGTGTCACGCCGCGACGGATGCGCCGCATCCGAGCGTCTGGCCGCGGCAGAGGGAAGCCTTGCCGAGCTGGATCGACTGCCCGAGGATGCCGATGCGCACGATGTCCGTGCGGAGCTGGAGACCATCCGCGCGCTGGCCCTCCTGGACGCTCGCCGCAGCCACGAGGCTCGCGCCGCGTTCGAGCGCGTTCGGGCCATCGGCGTGCGGCTCGACGATCCGACCTACGCCGAGGTCGCCGATTGGCGGCTCGCGGTGATGGAGGCCTTCGACGGCGACCCGGCCGCCGGCATCGAGCGCATCCGCGCCGTCGCCGTGGCCGCCGAGCAGGGCCGGCGCGAGATGACCGGCGTGTCCGCCTACCGGGATGGCGCCGTCACCGCGATGCTGGCGATGGACTACGCGGCCGCCTCCGGGATGATCGAGGCGGGCCTGCGCTACGCCGACTCGATCGAGCAGTCGCACTGCGCCCACGTGATGGCGGCCACCTTGTCACTCCTCGCCTGGGCCGACGGTCGGTGGGACGAAGCGGCGCGCAGCGCCGGTCAGGCGATGGCGGATCGGGGCTGCCGGCGCGCCGCGGAGATGGCGCGCTGGGCGATCGGCTATGTGGCCCTCGGTCGGGGCGACGTCACCCTGGCGTCGACGGAGCTCGAGGCTGCCTGGCAGTTCGGCCTGGCCTCGGAGACGATCGACCTCACCCTGCCGCCGCTGTGGGGTCTGACCGAGACGGCCCTGCTCGCCGGAGACATCGTGACGGCCATCGCGCGCTGCGTCGACGCCGCCGAGCGTGCCGGGGCGGTCGGGGAGCGGCTCGTCCTGGTGCCCTTCGTCGTGACCGGGACGCGAGCCTACCTGGCCGACGGTCGCGTCGCGGACGCGACCGCGTGGCTCGACGACATGACCGGGCGCCTGGCCCCGATCGACGCCGTCGCCGGCCCCGCCCTGGCCCATGCCCGCGGCCTCATCGCGCTGGCCGACGGCGCGACGGGTGTCGCGCGCGAGGCGCTCGAGCGGGCGATCGCCGGCTGGACCGCGAAGACCCGGGTGTGGGAGGAGGCGTGGGCGCGGCTGGATCTCGCCCAGTCCCTCGTGCGCTCGAACCGGTTCGCGGAGGCGCTGTCGGCGGCGGTCGAGGTGCGGGCGACCGCATCCCGCCTGGGATCCCAGCCGCTGGCCGAGCGGGCGGAGGCGCTGGCTCGCCTGGCCCGGGGCCGCGTGGCCGTCGAGGAGCCGTGGCGGCCCCTCACCAGCCGGGAGTTCGCGGTCGCGCGGCTCATCGGCCAGGGGATGACCAACGCCGAGATCGCGGCGGCCCTCGGCATCGCGCCCAAGACGGCCTCCGCCCACGTCGAACACATCCTGGCCAAGCTCGGGGCGTCGCGCCGTGCCGAGATCGCGACGTGGGCCAGCCACGTGGACGGCGCCGCCGCCGTCGCGCGCTGAGGCAACGTCCCGGCCTGACACCGACCGACGGTACAATCGGCGGGCCATCCCATGACCGATGCGCGACCTGCACCGACAGGCCGCCGCCCCGCCGCCCGCCCCCGGAGGAGCTGCCCGCATGACGACCCCCACGACCGATGCCCCGGATCGCGCCCACCGGGCCGCCAAGCGCTACATCTACGCGTGGGGTGACGGTCGGGCCGAGGGCGACGCGACGATGCGCGATCTGCTCGGCGGCAAGGGCGCGGGCCTGGCCGAGATGACCAGGGCCGGGCTGCCGACCCCGCCCGGCTTCACCATCACGACCGAGGCCTGCAACGACTACTTCGCGGCCGGCCAGCGGCATCCCGACGGGCTGTGGGACGACATCCTCGAGGCGGTCAAGGAGATCGAGCGCGACACCGGCAAGGGGTTCGGCGACGCCGCCAACCCCCTCCTCGTCAGCGTCCGGTCCGGCGCCAAGTTCAGCATGCCGGGGATGATGGACACGGTCCTCAACCTCGGCCTCAACGAGGCCACCCTGCAGGGTCTCATCGCCCTGACCGGCAACGAGCGCTTCGGCTGGGACGCCTACCGGCGCTTCATCCAGATGTTCGGGCGGATCGTCCTGGAGGTCGGCGGCGAGCGCTTCGAGCACGCGCTCGATGCGGCCAAGGCGAAGCACGGCGTGACGCTCGATACCGAGCTCGACGCGGCCGCGCTGCGCGAGGTCGCCGACGCGAGCAAGGCCATCGTCCGCGAGGCCACCGGACGCGACTTCCCCGAGGACCCGTTCGAGCAGCTCGACCTGGCCATCAAGGCGGTCTTCGCCAGCTGGTTCGGCAAGCGCGCCCGCGACTATCGCAAGAACCAGGGCATCGCCGACGACCTGGGCACGGCCGTCAACGTCATGAGCATGGTCTTCGGCAACATGGGCGACGACTCGGGCACGGGCGTCGCCTTCACCCGCGACCCGAACACCGGCGAGAAGGTCCTGTTCGGCGAGTACCTGACCAACGCCCAGGGCGAGGACGTCGTGGCCGGCATCCGGACCGCGCCCAAGATCGCCCAGATGCAGACGGAGATGCCGGCCGTCTACGACGAGTTCGTGCGCATCGGCCAGCAGCTCGAGCGGCACTACCGGGACGTCCAGGACCTCGAGTTCACGATCGAGCGCGGCCGCCTGTACATGCTCCAGACCCGCTCGGCCAAGCGGACGGCGGCGGCCGCCGTGAAGATCGCCGCCGACATGGTCGAGGAAGGGCTCATCACCAGGGAGGAGGCGGTCAACCGGGTCGAGCCCGGGCAGGTGGACCAGCTCCTGCGCGACCAGTTCGACGCCGATGCCCTGGCCGCGGCCACGCGCATCGCCAAGGGCCTCAACGCCAGCCCCGGCGCGGCGGTCGGGCGGGCCGTGTTCGACGCCGACACCGCGGTCGAATGGGTCGAACGGGGCGAGCGCGTCGTGCTCGTCCGGGTCGAGACCTCGCCCGACGACTTCCACGGGATGGCCGTCGCCGAGGGCATCCTGACCGCCCGTGGCGGCGCCACCAGCCATGCCGCGGTCGTCGCCCGCCAGATCGGCAAGCCGTGCGTGGCGGGTTGCGCGGAGCTCGTCGTCGACTACGCCAGGCGCAGCGCCCGCAGCACCGACAGCGGGGTCAGCTTCGCGGAGGGCGACGAGATCAGCCTCGACGGCGCCACCGGCCAGGTCTACGCCGGGGCCCTGGCCACGGTCAGCGCCCGCTACGAGGACCAGACCGATCTCCAGAAGGTCCTGGCCTACGCCGACGGGATCCGGCGCATGGGCGTGTGGACCAATGCCGACAAGCCCGAGGAGGCGGCGCAGGCCCGCAGCTACGGCGCCGAGGGCATCGGCCTGTGCCGCACCGAGCACATGTTCCGCGAGGGCGAGCGCCTCGACATCGTGCGCGACGCGATCCTCGTGGCCAGCGTCGCCACTCGGGCCAAGGCCCGGACGGCCGCGGGCGAGGCCCTGAGCCAGGACGACCAGGCGGCCGTGGCCCGCTTCGACGCGGCGATGGCCACGCTGGAGACCCTCCAGCAGGGCGATTTCGAGGGCATCTTCCGGGCCATGGACGGGCTGCCCGTGGTCGTCCGGCTGATCGATCCACCGCTCCACGAGTTCCTGCCCAACCTCGAGGAGCAGCTGGTCAAGGTCACCCGAGCCGAGGCGAGCGGCGGCGCGTCCGAGGAGGACCTCGAGCTGCTGGCCACGATCAAGAGCCTGCACGAGCAGAACCCGATGCTCGGCCTGCGCGGCTGCCGGCTCGGCCTGATGATCCCGGACTTCGTGAAGATCCAGACCCGGGCCATCCTCAACGCCCAGATCGCGGTCAAGCAGGCCGGTGGCAACCCGATCGCCAAGATCATGATCCCGCTCGTCGGGCACGTGAACGAGCTCGCCGCCACGCGCGCGCTGCTGGAGGCCGAGGCGCAGGCCGTCGAGGCCGCCGCCGGCGTCGAGGTGGACTACAAGTTCGGCACGATGATCGAAGTCCCGCGCGGCGCCCTGACCGCCGACGAGATCGCGCGCGAGGCCGACTTCTTCAGCTTCGGCACGAACGACCTGACCCAGATGACGTTCGGCTTCAGCCGCGACGACGCCGAGGGCGGGTTCCTGCTCAAGTACGTCGAGGACGGCATCCTGCCGGTCAACCCGTTCCAGACGCTCGATGACGCGGTGGCCGCGCTGATGAAGTCGGCGGTCGAGAAGGGCCGCTCGACCAAGCCCGGCCTCGAGCTCGGCATCTGCGGCGAGCACGGCGGCGATCCGGCCTCGATCCATAAATGCGAGGCCATCGGCCTCGATTACGTGTCATGCTCACCGTTCCGCGTGCCGGTGGCGCGCCTCGCGGCCGCCCAGGCGGCCCTCGTCAACGCCGCCGAACGCGACATGTAGCCGCTGGAAGGACGGGCCATCGACCGATGCCGACCGAGATCAGCCAGGCGATCGAGACCGCCCAGCGGATCGTGGGCGACGTCCCGGGCGCGCTGATCGTCATCGTCCTGCTGGGTGGTCCGACGGCCATCTGGCTGCTCTACATCGCGCTCAAGGCGGTCCAGCGCCGGCGCTACCAGCCGGGCACCGACCAGCCGCTCTGGATCTGCGTCCAGTGCCGGTCGGCGAACGAGCTACGGGCCGATCGCTGCTACCGCTGCGGCCTGCAGGTGACCAACGATGACGCGATCGAGGTCATCGGGCTGTACCGCGTGGCGCCGAACGACCGGGGACGCGACGGCGCCCCGGCCATCGTGGTCCTGCCGGGCACGCACAGCCCGGTCCCGGTGATGCGCTCACGGGCGGAACGGGCGCAGGCCGCGGCCGCGGCACGGGCTTCCGGTGGGACCGCCGACCCCGACGACGATCCGATCACGACCGGCGTACCTGTCGGGCCCGGCCGGCCGGTCCCCACCCGGCCGCGACGCGCGGTCATGGCCGGGACCCCGCACGGGGGCTCCGAGGCCACGGAGGCCGCGCCGGCCACGACGGCCACGACGGCCGCTCCCGAGCCGACCCCGACAGGCGACCGGTCCGGGCGACGCTGAGCCGGATCGCGGACGGATGGCGGGGAGGCGTCGGTGACCGCCGCGCAGCGGCACCGCGTGGTGATCGTCGGCGGCGGTTTCGGGGGGCTGTACGCGGCGCGCCAGCTCGGCCACGACCCCGAGGTCGCGGTGACCCTGGTCGATCGGCGCAACTTCCACCTGTTCCAGCCGATGCTCTACCAGGTCGCCACCGGCGCCCTGTCCCCGGGCGAGATCGCCCAGCCCCTCCGCAGCGTGCTGCGCAAGCAGCGCAACACCACGGTCCTTCTGGGCGAGGCGATCGGCATCGACGTGGACCGTCGCGAGATCCGGATGTCCGACGGCGGCCCGATCGGCTACGACACGCTGATCGTCGCGACGGGCGCGCGCCACACGTACTTCGGCAACGACCAGTGGGCCGCGCTCGCGCCGGGCCTCAAGACGCTCGAGGACGCGACCGAGATCCGACGGCGCATCCTCATCGCCTTCGAGGCCGCGGAACGGGAAGCTGACGCGGGACGGCGTCGGGCGTGGATGACCTTCGTGCTGGTCGGCGGCGGCCCGACCGGGGTCGAGCTGGCGGGATCGCTCGGGGAGATCGCCCGCGACACGCTCCGGCGCGACTTCCGGGCGATCGACCCGGCCGACGCGAAGATCATCCTCATCGAGGCGCTCGACCGCGTCCTCCCGCCGTACCCACGCGACCGGTCGGCCTCGGCCCGCCGGCAGCTGATCAAGCTCGGGGTGACGGTCCGCACCTCCACCCGGGTGACCGCCATCGACGAGCACGGGGTGACGGTCGTGCCCGCGGACCGGCCCGAGGCCGAGCCCGAGACCATCGAGGCGCGGACCGTCCTGTGGTGTGCCGGGGTCCTCGCCTCGTCGTTCGCGCGCAAGGTCGCCGAGGCGACCGGCACCGGGATGGACCGCGCTGGCCGGGTCCTGGTCACGCCCGAACTGACCATCCCGACCCACCCGGAGATCTTCGTGGTGGGCGATGCGGCCGTGGAGCCGTGGAAGCCGGACCGCCCGACGCCCGGCGTCGCGCAGGGCGCCATCCAGGGCGGGACCCACGCGGCGAAGACGATCCGACGGCGCATCCTGGGTCGCCCGACCGAGCCGTTCCGCTACTCGAACAAGGGCGACGTGGCGGTCATCGGCCGGCTGGCCGGCGTGACCGACATCCCGTGGCTCGGGCCGCTCGGTCGCCAGGGGGGCTTCATTGCCTGGCTGCTCTGGCTGGGCATCCACATCTTCTACCTGATCGGCTTCGCCAACCGCATCGTGGTCCTGACTCGCTGGGCGTTCAGCTTCCTGACCCACGGCCGTGGCGCGCGCCTGATCACCGGTGAGGCGCTGCTGCCGCCGATCGAGGAGCCGGAGCCGCCGGTCATCGCCTCGATGGACGACGAGGCCCGGGCCTAGCCGCGCGGCCTACGCTCCGAAGCGGTCGATGACCTGGCGGGTAAAGCGGCCGCGGCGCATCGCCTCGAACGCGTCCTCGACCTCGTCGAGCGCGATGCGCCGGTCGATCAGGCGCTCGACCGGCAGGCGCCCGTCGAGCGTCCAGGCGGCATAGCGCGGGAAGTCGATGGCGGGCTCGGCGAAACCGTAGTTGGAGCCCAGGATCCGCCTCGAGCCGTCCACGAAGGGGTAGACATCGAAGGCGGCCCGCGCGCCGAGCGGGGTCATGCCGACGAGCACGGCCGCACCACCGACCGGCAGCGAGGCGACGGCCAGCTCGGCCGTGTCCACCCGCCCGATCGCCTCGAACACGACGTCGGGGCCACCGTCGGTCAGGTCGAGCAGGGCACGGGACGTGGCGGCGGGGTCGGCGTCGGCGAGGATCGTGTCCGTGGCCCCGACCGCTCGCGCCGCGTCCAGCTTGTCGGCCACGCGATCGATGGCGACGATCCGCGACGCCCCGGCCACGACCGCCCCCATGACGCACGACAGCCCCACGCCGCCCAGGCCGATGACGGCCACGCTCTGGCCGGGCTGGACGGCCGCCGTCTTGAGCACGGCCCCGACCCCGGTCGTCACGCAGCAGCCGATAAGCGCGGCCACGGCCGGGTCGGTCTCGGGCGGGACGGGGATCGCGGCCGCGGCCGGGACGACCGCGTGGGAGGCCATGGTGGCGATGGCGCAGTAGGCCCGCACCGGGGAGCCGGCACGGCCGTCGGGGTCGCCGCCGCGCCTCCCGGGGCGGCGGAACGGCGCCGTGCCGTCGAGCAGGGCGTGCCCGTACGACGGGGAGTCGGGGCAGGCCCAGATGTGGCCCCGCCGGCACGACCGGCACGTCCCGCACGGCACGAGCCACGACAGCGCCACGAGTTCGCCGACGCGCGGCGACTCGACGCCCGGCCCGGCGGCCTCGACGATGCCCGCTCCCTCGTGGCCCATCACGATCGGGGTCGGGCGGTCCCACTCGCCGTCGCGGACGTGGAGGTCGGAGTGACACACGCCCGAGGCGAGCATGCGCACCCGGACCTCGCCCTCGCGCGGCTCGATGAGCTCCAGCTCCTGCACGACGGCCGGCTCCCCGGCGGCCTCGAGCACGACCGCCCGCGCGGTGGTCACGCGTCGCCCTTGCGCCGGCGCTCGCCCACGTGCTCGGGTCGGTATGGCACGTACGCCGGCCACCACATCGCGCCGTCCACGGCGGCCGTCACGGCATCGGGCCCATCGAGCGTGCCGGCCTCGCCGGCCATGGCCAGCGCGATCCGGCGCGAGACCGTGCGCAGGTCGCCGACCGCGGGGTACAGGGCGCCCCTCGCCAGCCGCTCGTCGCTGACCGAGGCGGCCAGCTCCCGTGCGGCGAGGAGGAACATGCGGTCGGTCACGGACGGCGCCTCGGCCACGATCGCGCCCAGCCCGACGCCCGGGAAGATGAACGCGTTGTTGGCCTGGCCGATCTCGATCCGTACGCCGTCGATGGTCACGGCCTCGAACGGGGAGCCGGTCGCCACCATCGCGCGCCCCCGGGTCCAGGCCAGGATGTCGGCCGGCGCGGCCTCGCACACCGACGTGGGGTTCGACAGCGGCAGGACGATGGGGCGGTCGGCCGGACCGACGCGCTCGTCCATCGCCTCGATCACGTCGCGGCCGAACGTGCCGGCCACCCCGGTCGTGCCGACCAGGACGGTCGGACGGCGCAGAGCGATGGTCTCGAGCAGGGACGGCGTGCCGCCGCCGATCGCGGCCACGGCCAGGTCGCGCTTGGTGCCGTCGAGGTCGTCCCGGCCGGCGTGCACCAGTCCCCGGGTGTCGACCAGCGCGATGGCCTCGCCGGCGGCTTCCGGCGTCATCCCGGCCTCGAGCATCGCCGCGCGCAGCAGCCGCCCGATGCCGACCCCGGCGGCCCCGGCCCCGACCAGCACGATCCGGGCGTCGGCGAGCGTGCGGCCCGTCCCCCGCAGCCCGGCCAGCACGCCGGCGACGACGACCGCGGCGGTGCCCTGGATGTCGTCGTTGAACGAGGGCACGCGGTCGCGATAACGGTCGAGCAGCCGCAGGGCGTTGGCCTGCTTGAAGTCCTCGAACTGGATGAGGCAGCCCGGCCAGACGGCCTCGACGCCCTCGACGAAGGCCTCGACCAGCGCGTCGTAGGCGGCGCCGCGCAGGCGTGGCGCGCGGAAGCCGAGGTAGAGCGGGTCGGCCAGCAGGGCCGGGTTGTCGGTGCCGACGTCGAGGGAGACCGGCAGGGTGAGCGAGGGATGGATCCCGCACGCCGCCGTGTACAGCGCGAGCTTGCCGATGGGGATGGCCATGCCGCCGGCACCCTGGTCGCCGAGGCCGAGGATGCGCTCGTTGTCGGTGACGACGATGAGCCGGACGTCCTCGAACGGGCCCTGGCGCAGGATGTCCGGGATCCGGTCGCGATCGGCGGGGGTGATCCACGTCCCGCGGGTGCGCCGGATGATGTGGCTGAACTCCTGGCAGGCGCGCCCGACCGTGGGCGTGTAGACGATCGGCAGGAACTCCTCGAGATGCTCGGCCAGGAGGCGGTAGAACAGGGTCGCGTTGCGGTCCTGGAGGGCCGCCAGGCCGATGTACTGCTCGAGCGCGTCGTGCTTCACGCGCAGGTGCTCGAGCTCGAGGGCGACCTGCTCCTCGATCGACAGCACCCGATCCGGCAGCAGGCCGCGCAGCCGGAAGGTGTCGCGCTCGTCGATCGTGAAAGCCAGCTCCTTGGTCAGCAGGCGGTTGCCGAGCAGCGCCGGGCCGGAGAGACCGATGCGCGCGGGACGCCCGGCGGCGATGTCGTCGAAGGGGGAGGGCAGTGGTCGCACCGGGCAAGTATCGTTGCTCCCATGGACCCCCTGCCCGACAGCTCCGGCGCGCCGGCCATGCCGCCCGGTTTCCGCTGGCCCGACGGCGTCCGTGCCGCCGCGATGTTCACGTTCGACATCGATGCCGAGGCGGTCATGCTGACCGACCACCCCGAGACCGCCGCGTACCTCGACGTGATGGCCCACCAGCGCTATGGACCGACCGTGGCCGTGCCACGGTTGCTCGCCATGCTCGAGCGGGTGGGGCTGCGCAGCACCTTCTTCGTGCCGGGCTGGATCGCCGAGACCTGGCCCGACGTGGTCAGGTCCGTGCGCGACGCCGGCCACGAGATCGGCGGACACGGGTACCTCCACGAGAGCGTCCGAGGGACGGACGAGGCGACCGAGGAGGGGTACCTCGTGCGGGGCCTCGAGGCGCTGGACGCGGTCCTCGGGATCCGGCCGGTGGGGTATCGGCCGCCGTCGTGCGACCTGACCTTTCGGACGACCACGTTGCTGGCGCGGCACGGGCTGCAGTACTGCTCCGGGTTCATGGACAGCGACCATCCGTATCGGCACGCGTCGGGGGTCATCGAGCTGCCGATGCACTGGAGCCTGGACGACTGGAACCGCTATAACTACGTGCCCGGATATGCCGCGTCGCCGATCCTGCCGCCGTCCGTCGTGGTGGATGCGTGGTACGAGGAGCTCGAGGGGCTCGTCGCCGTCGGCGGGTTGTTCGACCTGACCATGCACCCGTTCATCAGTGGGCGGCCCGCGCGGGCGATCGCCCTGGAGGGCCTGATCCGGCGAGCCCGCGAGATCGACGGGCTGTGGATCGCCGCCGGCGACGAGATCGCCGCGTGGGTGGCCACCCTGGATCTGCCGGGCGTGGACCACCAGCCGCCGCGGTTCGAACCGACCACCCGGTAGGGCGGTCCTGCGCCCGCTGCCGCCGCTCGCCGCCGCACCGCTGGCCGCGCTCGCCCGCGGCCGGGCCCGCCGCGGCGCTCACAGCCGGGCCCGCCGCGGCGCTCGCCCGCCGCCGCGGTCGCCTGGCCCCAAGGTCGCCTGGCCCCAAACTGATGTCCTTTTCTCGGCGCAGAACACGACCCCTGGTAGTCGATGCACATCCACTGCATCACCAGCCGCCCTCGCCCGCGCTCGCCGCGCTCGCCGCGCTCGCCGCGCTCGCCGCGCTCGCCGCGCCGCCCGCGCTCGCCGCCCCCGCCCGGGCCCTGGCTGCGGCCTCCGCGCCCGGCGTGCCGGCTGCCGTGGCGCCTCGCCTGCCCAGCGCCCGGCCGCTGATGCAGCGGATTGGCATCAACCCAACGGGGCGTCGCGCGACGGGCGGAAAAGGACATCAACCGGGTCGCCAGGCACTTCGGCGGGCCACCGGCCGGCGCGGTCACCCCCCGGCTGGCGCGGTCACCCACCGGCCGGCGCGGTCACCCACCGGCCGGCGCGGTCACTCGCACGATCCCCACCATCCCGTAGGCCTCGTGGCCGGGCAGGTGGCAGATGAACCGGTACTCCCCGGGCGATCGGAACGTGACGGTGGTCGCCACGGTCGCGCCGGATGGCACGGACACCTCGTCGGGCCGCGAGCCGTGGTGGCCGTCGGTGCCGGTCCGGTGGCGAGCGTGGAACGCGGCATCCCCGACGAGCCACTCGTGGTCGATCGGATCGCGGTTGCGCAGCACGAACGTGACCGGCACGCCCGCCGGCACGCTGACCTCGGTCGGGGAGAACGCCGACCAGCGCATGTCGATCTCGACCGTGCGCGCGACACCGGCCGCGACACCCTGGCTCCACGCCAGGGCGATGCCGGCCAGACCCAGCGCCAGCGCGAGCGAGCCGATGATGGCCAGCGCCCCGCCCGCTCCGTGACGCCGGGAGCGCGCCCCCGTCATGCCGGTCGCAGGCCGCCTTCGGACGGCCGCCGCGTGATGAGCACGAGGATCCCCCCGACCCCGAGCACGATGAACCCGAGCCCGAGGGCCCAGCGGATCATCGCCGCCACCGTCGGGTCGACGGCGCCCGGCAGGTCGAGCCCGGCGTCGATGCGAGACGGCGTCCCCACGCCGGTCGCGTCCACGGCCAGATCGAACCCGAGCTGCGACGCGTCGGCGTCGATGGCGACCTTGGTCAGCCACGCCGACCGGGGGACCCAGTCCATCCCGCGATCGGAGCGCAGATCGTCGAGCAGGGCGGGGGACGCGGCCTGGCTGTGATCGAGCGACATCCCGTTGAACCCGTCGGGAGCCGGCAGCAGACGCGGCGCGGCATCGGTCAGCAGGTAGATATCGGCCTCGACGCGCTCGGTGCCGGTCTTGCCCAGGGCGAGGATGCGCAGCGGCACCCACGGGTCGTCGGTCGGGATCGTCAGGTGGACGGCGGTGCCGTCACCGACCTGCTGGCCACGCTCGGCGGCCGCGGTCGGATCGAACGCGGCGGCCAGAAAGATCTGGCTGCGCGCCGCGTAGAAGTCGAGCACCTCCGGGGCATCGGGCGGGAGGCGGAAGCCGTGGTTGGGGGCCCATCGGCCGACCTCATCGGCGCCGCCGCGGAGCACCGTCAGGTCGAGGGCGTCGATCGTGACCTCGAGCAGGACCTCGGCCTCGCCCGCGGGGGCGCCGGCAGCCGCGTCGAGGGAGAACAGCCGGCTCTCGATGGGCTCGGTCTCGGGGCGGAGCCGCTGGAGGGTCCAGTCGCCGCCCTTCTCGACGCTCGTCGGGACCCCGGGGAGTGGCGTCAGGCTGCCGAACGCCCCGCCTCCACCGGCGAATTCGAACGCCGTCACGTAGTGCTCGTTGCCGGCGTGATAGCCCGCGAACGTGGTCGTCCGCAGGAGATTCACCGCGCCGTTGGGCCCGATGAGGCCTCCGCAGGCCAGCGCCGGCCCGGCGGCGATGACGAGGACGAGACCGGCGCCCAGCAGGGCGACGAGGGATCGGATCGAGCGGGGCATCGGTCGTGCCACCTGCGCGCGGCCGGTGCGATCCGATCGCCCGGTCCGTCAGGTAGCCGCGACTCCCGAGCGGCGCACGGGGTTCCCGCCCGTCACGGCGGACTCGTCACGGCGGACCGGCGACGACCCCGGCCCGCGGGGCGGATCGGGACCGGGGTCGTC
>JBKHXL010000009.1:0-24862 GCA_046566045.1 Candidatus Limnocylindria bacterium | reverse complement strand
GGCGAGCGTGCCCGCGATCCCTCGCAGCTCGCCGACGCTCGGTCGCCATTGGTCGCCGACCGGGTTCGCCGAAAGGTTCCGGGTGCGCTCCCCCTCCACGGCGAACGCGTAGTACAGCTCGTGGACGGGCATCAGCGTCCGGACCGCCCCGTAATCTCCTTCGTAGAGACCCAGCCATTCGCCGTACCGGAGGAACAGGATGGCCTCCTGTCCGACACTCAGGTCCGCGGCCGGCGCCTCGCTGACGAGGTGGCGGCCAGCCCGGAGGACCGCGTCCCCATACCCCGGCGCGTACGGGACGTCGCTCGGCACATCGACGACCACCTGTCCCGCGGGCACCGTGAACTGGACGAGCCCTGGCTGGAAGCCGCCCTCCAGCGTGGTGCCGATCACCTCGTCGATCTGGAACAGGACGTCGCGTCGCAGGTCGCTGGTCGGAAGGATGCCGTCCCTGGCGCCGACCAGCTCCGGCAACCAGAACGCGCCGTCGGTCGCATTGAAGTAGGGCCGGGAGAAGGCCAGCGGCCGACCCCGGACGACGATCTGTGCCCGGTCGGCCAGGTCCTGCGGCCCGTCCAGCGCCTGGTACGTCTCCACGGCCGGCCCGCCCCCGTGACGCTCGACGAACGGCCCTTCCACGGGCGGCATGTAGCCCAGCGTCGCGCCGGCGTCGTCGAGGTAGCCAGTCGCATCCAGCGTCCCGAACGGGCCCTCGATGATGGGCGGCCAGGCGTCGTCGATCCAGCGGGCCACGTCGACGGTCGACCGTGCTATCGCCGCCGACGGGTCGTTCGAGACGACCGGCGGCGCGACCGTCTGTCCGGCGATCGGATCGGACGATCTGCCCGGGCTCCCCCGGAGGGCCTGCAGCGACAGCACCGAACCAGCGGCGATGGCGATGCCCAGGATGGCGAACGTGGCGCCCCAGCCCATTCGCGATGCGGCCCGCGTTGACGACGGGGCCGGGACCCAGGAGGGCGTGGCCGCATGGCCGGGCTCGGTCAGCCGACGAAGCCCGGCCTCCAGCCGGCGATCGAGCTCGTCACCCTCGGGCGGTTCGCCGGGGAGTTTCATCGGAGAGCCTCGCGCAATCGCGCTCGGGCTGCATGCAGGCGCGACTTCACGGTGCCCTCCGGGCAGTCGAGGACCTGGGCGATCTCCGCGACGGTCGCCCGCTGCAGATAGAAGAGCGCGGCGCACGCCCGGAGATCGGGAGTCAGCTGGCGCATCGCCGCCTCGATGGCGAGGACGTCGTCCCAGTCGGTCGTGGGATCCGTCCCGGTGATGGCTTCGACCAGGCTCGTCGTCCTGGGACGGCGCAGCGCGTTGCGTGCTCTGTTGATGACGATCCGCCGGATCCACGTGCGGAACAGACGGGGGTCGCGCAGCCGAGGCAGGCCGTTCCAGGCCGCCACCAGGCTGTCCTGCACGACGTCGTGCCCGACGTCACGATCGAGCACGATCGCGACCGCGAGTCGCCAGAGATCGTCGACCTCGGCGCCCACCAGGACCTCGAAGGCTTGTGCGTCGCCCCGCATGGCCCGGCGAACGGTGTCCTCCACGTGGCCTCCCGGCGTGCGATCGGATCCTGGCGGTCTCTCATCCCCATTAGACACGGGTCGGCGGCGATCGGTTCGCACCGCGTCACGGTGGGTCGGGACTGCCGGACCCGACGCGTCGCTCCGGATCCGTTCGTGATCAGCGGAGGGCATCCTCGATCCGGGCGGGGTCCGGGATACCGCGGAGGCTGGCCGACGTTCGGTACAGCCGGCAGCGCGGGATGTCGTCACCCGTGTCGATGCTGTGGCGCATGTGGCGCGCCTCCCCTTCTGCGTTCACTCGCCAGGACCCGGCCAGGTGGCCCCACCGTCGTCGGAGCGGAAGACCTCCGTGGCACGGTCGACGAGGATCACCGTGCGCCCGTCCGTTGACGTCGCGAGCGCGAAGACCGAGCCCGTGTACGCCGTGGCCGCCCAGGAGCGCCCGCCGTCCTCACTCCGGTGCAGGCCGTCCTGCGCACCGGCGTACAGGATCCGACCGTCGGCGGACGCGGCGAGCGCCGTCATGGGGAAGGTGGGCGGCATGGTCAGCGGCGACCAGGTCCGCCCGCCGTCAGCGCTCTCGATCAGACCGGTCGTGTCCACCCCGAGCAGCCGGGTCGCCGACTCCCCGGCGACCGCGGTCGGGTACAGGACGTTGTCGGTTCGTGCCTGGCGGAAGGTGGCTCCGCCGTCGGTGCTCTCCCACAGCCCGCCGGTGACCGGGTAGGCCCACATCCGGGCGGGGTCGACGGGATCGCGCGCGAACCCGTGGATGTCCAGCGAGGGCAGGTCGGTGGCGATGGACGTCCATGTCGCGCCACCATCGCGACTTGCCCGGAAGACCTCGTGTCCGGCGATGATGATCGAACCGTCGGAACTCGTCGCGGTCGACATCGCGTCCTCGCCGACGGGCAGGTCGTCCCACGTCCGACCGCCGTCGGCGGACGCCATCAGGCCGCCGTGGTGCCCGAACAGGACCCGGTCGGTCCCCTCGCCCGCGAACGCCAGGGAGTGCACGTCCTCCGTGCCCAGGCGTGCCCATGCCAGCGCCTCGCCAGGCGCCCGCGAAGCGATCAGCGCGGCGACGGCGATCCCCGCGGCGATCACCAGCACAGCCGCGGTCAGGGCTCCGGCAGCCCGTCGCGACGTCCCAGCCTGCTGGCGCCGCCGTGGTTGGCCCGTACGCCGCGGTGTCATCGGGCCTCCTCAACCATAGCGGGGTCGCGCACCGAGTCCGGCCAGGAGCGTCGGCGCCTCGTGCTCGACGAACGGAGCCGGGCCCGACACGACCACCCGGGTCTCATCCGGCCTGATCACGATCCAGAGGCGCCGCCGCGGGAACCCGAGGCTGATGGTCAGGCCGGTCACCAGCAGGATACCGCCGAGCCAGATGAGCCCCTGCCCAGGGTCGTGCTTGGCGATCAGGCCGATGTAGCTCGAGGGCCGCACGAACTCGACCCCGACCGGCGGGTCGGCGGCGAGGTAGCCCTGGCCCGTGCGGAGGATCACCTGGAACAGGATGTTCGGCGCCCCGGAGGCGTCGCGGGAGGGGCCCAGGCCGATCGTCAGGAGCTCGGCGACATCGCCCTCGCCCTTGCGCAGGAGGAAGTCGATCGCCGCGTCCGTGCCCGGGATCCGCAGCAGGCCCTCGGGCATGTCGTCCGCTCGGCCATCCAGGATGACGGCGCCCTCGTACAGGAGCTGGCCGGTCGCGTCACGCAGGATGACCTCCGCGGCAGGACCAAAGAAATTCGGGTGCAGGGTGGTGCCGGCGACGCTCAGCGGATCGTTGACCAGCAGATCCTTTTCGGCGATCGGCGCGCCATCGCGGAAGACCGTCAGGCGAGTCCGGTACTCGACCGGGATGTTGTGTTCATCCCAACGCGCGACGAATTCCTCGTTACGGACCAGCAGGTTGCCGGGTTGGCCTGGGAAGCCGATCGGGCGAACCTCGCCGACGGGGATCTTGAGGACGATCTCCGAGCCGAATCGCGGCGTCACCACGCCCATGCCCAGGACGAACAACCCGAGCGCGGCGTGGGACAGGAGCGACGCCAGCGGCGACCAGCGATGCCGCTCGGCCCGGAGGAACGTCCGGTCGCCGTCCACCTTGGAGTCGACCCGGTAGCCGGCGGCGCGCAGGCCCCTGGCGAGTGGTACCGCCTCCAGGCCGACGAGCGGATCGGTTCGACCGGGCAGACCGGGGGAATAGAAGCGCATGGGCCGGCGGACGGATGGGCGCCGGATGTCGTGCCAGATCCGGGGCGCACGCTGGAGGGTGTTCCCGGCCAGACTGACGGTGAACGCGAGGACCAGGGCGCTGAACCAGCCGGTCGTGAAGACGTGGTACAGGCCGAGTCGCTCGTAGATGCCGCCCAGCAACGGACCGTACCTGACCTCCGCGCGCTGCACAGCCAATGCGTAGGCGGCCGGGTCCGCCAGGACGAGCGTGCCGAACTGGCTGACGAGGATACCCGGCAGGCTCGCGGCCGCGATGGCCAGCAGCAGCCCATTCGCGACGCGAAGGGAGATGAACGCCTGCCACAGCTGACGTACGCGGCGACGCGCCGTCCGGCGGCGGACCAGGGGCAGGGCGGACACGGTCACGGAGCGACGCCGTCCGCGAGACGCTGGGCGGCGCTGGCCCGGGGATCGGTCGGCTTCATGGCGACGAAGCGACGCGCATCGGCGCGGGTCGGTTCCGAGGCGCCGCCCTCGACCGCGAAGCGGGCGATGGCTCGGTACAGGTAGGCGTCGGCGATCCCCGGATCCAGCGCCAGCGCACGATCGAACAGTGCGACCGCGGCGTCCGGACGCCCACCGTCCAGGGCCGCCACCCCCAGCCCGAGGATGGCCTCCACCAGGTCCGGTGTGCGCTGGAGGACGGCACCGTAGACCGTGGCGGCATCCGCGGGTCGACCGGCGTACAGATAGGCGGCGCCGAGCTCCAGGGCCATGGTCGTGTCATCGGGTCGGGCCATGGCCCGGGACTCGAGCTCGGCGAGGTCGAGCAGGGTCTGCGATGCGGGTCGACCGCTGATCTCCTGGCCGGCGACCCGGGGGACGATGGCCACGGCCAGCGGGAGCGCGACCGCGACGAGGATCAGGCCGAGACCGGCCACGGCCGGCCACCGGTCCGAGGCCGTGGAGGCCGCATCCCGGGAGTCCGCATCGCGGACCGCGTCCGCCGGCCCGGTCCCGGGCCGGGCGATGGGTCGTCGCCGGGCGCGCCAGACCAGGACGATCGCACCGGCGAGCATGGACGCGCCGGGGATGATCCAGAGCAGCGCGCCAGGCCCGTCGCCCGGTGGCGCCAGGAGCACCCATGTCCCGAACCGGGCGACGAAATAGGCCTTGACTTCGTCGTCGCTCGCTCCGGCCGCCAACCGTTCCCGGACGATGGCGCGCATCTGGGCGGCCGACTCGGACGGTGAGTCGGCGATGGACACGCCCTGGCAGACGGGACAGCGCAGCTGAAGGTCCAGGGCTCTCGCCCGGTCCGTCTCGGACGGCGACCAGATCGATCCACCGATCATGGCGATCGCCAGTGCCAGAGCGCCGAGGACCACAAGGATCCAGGCGCTGGGTACAGCGCGGCGGTGTCTCACAGGATCTCCTCGACCGCGGCGCGGAGCTCGCCGACAGCCATCGGCCCCAGGAACACCCGCCGGATCGTGCCGCCGCGATCGATCACGAACGTCATGGGGATGCCGAAGACGCCGTAGTCGATGGCCGTGCGACCCCCGGGGTCCAGCAGGCCGGGATAGCGCAGCGCGAATCGCTCCATGAACGCCCGGGCCGAAGCGGCATCGTCCTGGAAGACCACGCCGAGGACCTGGAGACCGGACCCCGCGTAGCGGCTCTGGGCATCGGCCAGCAGCGGCGCTTCCTCGCGACACGGGATGCACCACGATGCCCAGAAGTTGACGACGACCGGACGGCCACGCAGGTCGGACAAGGCCGCCGGTCGCCCGTCGAGAGACTCCAGGCGGAAGTCGGGTGCGGCGCGATCGATCTGCGGCCCTTGCAGGCCCCGGGTATCGGTGGGGATCCGGAACGTGCCCAGGGCCAGGACGGCGAACGAGATCGCGACGACGACGAGCGAGGCCACCAGCCAGCGCGGACGTCCGGCGGGGCGGCCAGGGCGGCCCGGGTCAGCCGGCGCGGCCATCGTCGGCGTCCGCGACCGGCGAGCGATCCCAAGGCGCGACCTGCCATCCCGGGCGGGCGACGCGGAAGGGTATCGGCGTCGCGAGGAGACCACCCAGGGCGACCATTCCTCCGCCCACCCACAGCCAGCTCATCAACGGCAGGATGGACACGCGCAGGGTCGCGGTCCCCGCCACCGGGTCGGCGTCCAGCAGGGTCACGTAGACGTCCTGGAGCGGGGACGCCACGATCGCGGGGGTCGGGACCGCACCGTTCGGTCCCGAGGTCGGGAACACGCTCAGGGACGGGCCGATGGCAAGGTCGCCGGCGGGCCCCTGCAGGAGCGTGTCGGCGATGACCATCGAACGGTCAGGCCGCGACTCCATCCGCAGGCCCTCAAGACGGATCGTGGTGGATCCCAGGCGCAGCGTCTCCCCGGCGCTCAGGACATCGGAGGCATCGCCCCGGCCGCTGCCGACCGCTACGATCGCGATGGCGGCGAGGCCGATGCCGGCGTGCGCCACGAGACCGCCGACGGCCCGCCGGCCTCGCGTGCGTGCCGGACCCGGACCGGCGGCGCGTGCCTCCCGGAGCCGACCGCCCGCAAGCCACAGCGAATGCACCAGCGCGAAGGCGGCCACAGCCAGGCCGACGAACAACCCGGGACGGCCGGTGGCCACGGTCGCGACCGTCGCGCCGAGCACGGCGAAGGCGGCCGTGATCGCCAGTGTTCGCCCGCCGCGCTCGTGCCAGCGACCCCACGGCAGTGACGGCCCGGCCGCGAGCAGGATCACGAGGGCGGCCGCCACGGGGCCGACCACCCGCTCGAAATACGGAGCGCCCACCGACACGCGTTCGGCCGTGACCAGCTCGATCGCGAGCGGGGCGAGCGTCCCGGCGAAGACCGTGGCGACGATCCCCGCCAGGAGCAGGTTGTTCAGCACGAAGGCCGTCCCGCGCACACCCAGCGGGGCGCGCGCGACGGGCTCGCGCGGTAGCCGTCCCAGCAGCACGCCGGCGGTCCCGACCAGGACGACCGCCAGGAGCAGGGCGAACATCGGTCCGACCGCGGTCCGGGCGAAGGCGTGGACCGACTCCAGGATCCCGCTGCGCGTGATCAGCGTCCCGACGATCACCAGGACGAACGAGGCCAGGACGAGCAGCACGTTCCAGGTCACGAGCTCGCCGCGTCGGCGCTGGACCATCGCCGAGTGCAGGAATGCGGTCGCCGTGAGCCATGGCAACAGGGCCACGTTCTCCACCGGGTCCCACGCCCAGTAGCCGCCCCAGCCGAGCACGGCATACGACCACCAGGCGCCAAGGACCAGTCCCGCGGCAAGAGCCACCCACGACCCGAGCACCCACGCCCGGGTCAGGCCCAGCCACGCTGCATCGATGCGGCGCGCGACGAGAGCCGCGATGGTCAGCGCGAACGGCACGACGAGCGCGATGAACCCGAGATAGAGCAGGGGCGGGTGGGCGACCATGAGCGGGTGGTTCTGCAGGAGCGGATTCGGTCCGGGCCCGTCGGCCGGGACCGGGCTGATCCGCGCCCAGGGTTGCGTCGGTCCGATGAGCAGGGCCAGGAAGAAGGCCTGCACGGCGAACAGGATGGTCATGGCAAGCGGCAGGAGGGGCGCTACCGTCGCGGGTGAGCGGTGCAGGAACCAGGCGACCACGAGGGAGAGGATGGCCGCCCACAGGATGAGGGAGCCCGCCTGGGCGCTCCACAGGGCCGCGATCGTGTAGAGCAGCGGGGTCGCCCGGCTGCCGACTTCGGCCACGTAGGCCACCGAGAAGTCGCGGGTGATCAGCGCGATCTCCATGACCACGGCCGACGACACCGTCGTGATGGCCACCGCCGTCGCGATGTGACGCACGGTCGCGCTCGTGTCGGCGCGCCCCAGCGAACGAGCGGCCACCACGATGCCGGCGATCGACAGACCGAAGGCGACGAGCGTCAGCGTCAACCCGAGGGGTGCGAGGATCACGGCGACGCCTCGATGACCGACTCGAGGAGGCCGGGCGGGATGGTCTGACCGGGCGCGAGGGGCGCGTACACCTCCGAGTGCTTGACCAGCAGCTCATCGGCCAGGAAGGACGTCGCGGACTCGCGGCGCCCGGCAAGGACGACCGCCACGCCGTCGCGGAACAGGGCGGTCGGGATGGCGCTGGTGCGCACGGCCATAGCCGTCTGCCCGTCGGTCACCGTGAAGCGCAACTCGCGGGTGCTTTCCTCCCAGCGGACCGATCCCGACTCGACGACCCCGTACAGTCGAATGGGTCGATCGGTCGGGTCGGCGGCGAGCTCGGTCGGTGTCACGTAGTAGACGATCGCACCCGGCGCGCCGAGGGCGACCACCGCGACCAGTGCGGCCACGACCATGCCCAGGCCGAGCACGGTGGCCGGTCGGGCTCGACGGCCCGTCACGAATCCTCCGTCGCCGCGAGGTCGGACCGGTCGGCGCCGGCGATGCGCGCCGTGCTGTCGATCAGGGCGCGGCGTCGTCGCGCTCGATCGAGGCGTCGTCGCAGCTGGAACGCATACCCGCCCAGCGTGGCGATGACCACGCCGTAGGCTGCCAGCACGTACGGCAGGTCGGTCACTGCGGGCCGCCCGTGCGCGGCCACGGTGCAGCCTCGAGACGTTCCAGTGCGACGCGATGGCCCAACAACCAGAGGTACAGCAGCGTGAACGCCACGACGGAGTACAGGAGCTGCGCGAGCAGGAGGTGGTCGATCGTCGGGTCGCCCGTCCGGATCACCGTCGGCGGTTGATGCAGGCTCCGCCACCACAGCACGGAGAAGTGGACGATCGGGACGTTCAAGAAGCCGACCAGCCCGATGACCGCCGCGACGCGCGCGCGACGATCCGGATCAGCCACGACCGACCGCAGGAGAAGATACCCGACATAGACCAGGAACAGGACGGCCGTCGTCGTCAGCCGCGGGTCCCAGTCCCACCAGCGACCCCACGTCGGGCGGCCCCAGATCGCCCCGGTCGCGATGGCCAGGCCGGTGAATACGACGCCGATCTCCGCGCTCGACACGGCGACCCGGTCCCAGCGAAGGTCGCGCCGGACGAGGTATCCAAGGCCGGCTGCCATGGTCACGAAGAAGGCCAGGTACGCCAGCCACGCGCTGGGGACATGGACATACATGATCCGCTGGACATCGCCTTGGGTGGCGTCCGCGGGCACGCCAAGGAGCGCGGTCGCCAGGGCGATCGCCACGACGGGTCCCACAAGGCTCCCGGGGACACGGAACTCGATCCGGGCGCGCGCCGGTGCTGTCACGCCGCTCCTCCGATGAGCTCGTAGGTCAGGAGGCCGATGCCGCAGAAGAGCAGGGTCTCCACCCCCAGGATCGCCAGCCAGGGGGCCAGCGACGTCGCATCCGGGTCGAGCAGACCCCGAGCCGCCTGCGCGCCGGCGATCGATGTCGGGATGAGCAGTGGCATCGTGACGACCGGCAGCAACAGCGAGCGCTGAGCGGCCGGGGCGACGAGGGTCGCCGCCAGGATCACCACGGAGGAGGTACTCAGGGCGACCAGGCCGCTGACAGCGACGACCAGCGGGAGCGCTGCGGAGACCGCGACGTCGAGCAGGACGATCGTTGCCACCCAGGTCCACAGCAGCACGACGGTGAGCAGTACGGCGCAGGCCACGACCTTGCCGAGGAAGACCGCCGGGCGATCCTCCAGGGTCAGCCACAGCCA
The DNA here is from genome assembly GCA_046566045.1 of Candidatus Limnocylindria bacterium. GTDB lineage: Bacteria > Chloroflexota > Limnocylindria > Limnocylindrales > CSP1-4 > SPCO01. The sequence goes on along the minus strand of JBKHXL010000009.1, from coordinate 15,454 downwards.
GGCGCGGGCGTCGTCCTCCTGGTCGATCGATTCGAGCCGGTCGCCGATCAGCAGCGCCGCGTACAGGGTGGAGATCCAGAGCAGCGGCGGCACCACCGCGGCCCGCCCGATCTCCCCGCGCGTCATCGACAGCCCGACGATCACGACCGCCACGGTCGCGAGAACCACGGCACTCCACAGGCTCGTCCTGGACCGCAGCTCCACCCGGAGATCCTTGCCGGCCAACCACACGGTGGTGCGGATGAGGGGCATGGTCAGACGGGAGCCATCTGGCGCGTCATGCTCCAGCCGCGGAGTTCGACCGTTCGGGTCGGACCTCGCAGCGAGGTGGAGGCCGTGTGACCCGAGATCACAGCCACGCCCCCGGCGGTACGGTGAGCCTGGATGGCATCGGCCACGAGCCGGGACGCATCACCGTCGAGCGACGCGAACGGCTCATCGATGATCAGCACACGGGAACCACTGGTCACCGCCCTGGCGATGGCCAGGCGCCGGCGCGTACCGGCGGACAGGGCGGAGACCGGCAGGTCGGCAACGTGTGCGACCCCGTGCCGCTCCAGCGTGGCCGAGGATGCACCCGGGTCGCCGCCCCTGAGTCGAAGGGCCAGGATGAGCGTCTCGCGCGCGGTCAGCCCCTCGAACAGCTGCGTCTTGTGACCGACGTACGCGATGCGCCGGGCCTGGTCCGGTGGGTCCCAGCGCACCCGGCCGCGGTCGGGTCGGAGCAGGCCCGCCATGACCCGGAGGAGGGTGGACTTGCCCGATCCGTTCGGGCCGAGCACCTCCACAAGGTCGCCGGCGTCGGCCTCCACGGAGACATCCCAGAGCGCCACGGTGTCGCCGAACAGGCGCGTGATGCCTCGACCGTCGAGGTGCAGCGCCGGGGCAGGGACCGAGGTCGACAGGGATGACATGGTGGCGCACCTACGGTTTCGTACGACAGAATCGTAAGTATGCATTAGGAACGCCGCGACCCTCAGAGGCGGGGTGGCACCTCGCCGAGGTGACATCCGACCGCCACCGCGATCGCCATCACCAGCGGTAGCCACTCGTACGGCAGGGGCGTCGTCCTTGGTGCCGGCCTGCCGGCCGCAGCATCGACCAGCGCCTTGATCCGGACATCGGCGGCCCCGGAAAAGGCCGTTCCCGCCATACGCTGCGGTTCGACCTTGAGTAACGCGGCTGCGATCGATGCGGGGTGAACGCCGCGCCGCATCGCGTATGTGTCCGCCGCCGCTTCGAGCTGGGCGAGGCGGGCCGAGAGCAGTCTACGGGCAGCCGACCATGGCCCGACGATCCGCAGCCACGCTTGCAGGGCCGCGGCACGCAACGGCGCACGTGTCCGACGATGGTGATCCTCATGGTGGACGACTGCGGCAAGCTCGTCATCCTCGAGCAGGCCGATCGATGCATCGCCCAGGTAGACGGTCGGCCGCATGACGCCGAGAGCGAAGGCCTGGACGTCGCCACCGTGAATCACTCGCAGGGCAACCCCATCGATGGTGTGCGCATCGGACATGAGGTCAAGTCGGCGACGAAGGCGACCCGCTCGCCGCAGATCGCGGCCGAGGGAGGCCGCCCAGAGACCGAGGATACCGACGCCCACCACCTCGAACAGGAGCATGGGATCCACGCCGACCGAGATGCCGGCGACGGTACACCCCCCAAGGGCGGCTCCGGCCGCAAGCAGCGTGATGATCCCAGGTCGAGCACGATCGATGGACTTCACCTCGATCGGTCGGCCAGGTCCAGCAGCCGGGCTCGAAGGTCGGGTTCAAGATCCGACAGGTGGTGGGCGAAGCGTCGCAGTGCCGCCGTTCCATACTGTTCCAGCAGACGATCCACCGCCAGTTCACCCATGGAGGCCAGGACTTCGGATTCGTCGCCACGAGGTCGGTACACGAACCCACGTCCGACCTTGGTGCGGTCCAGCAGGCCGCGTTCGCTCAGCCGAGCGAGGATGGTCATGACGGTCGTATAGGCGTGGTTTCGGCCGGTGTCCAGCTCGAGCTGGTCGGCGATCGTGCGCACCGTACCTTCGCCCTGGGACCACACGATCCGCATGATCGACGCGCCAAGCGGGCCGAGCACGCTCTCGATCTTCGGGTCGGCGCCAACGCGACGATCAGGGGGGGCCATGGAGCGGCAGGATAGCGCACCCTCGGGCCGGGGACAATCGACGATGGGCATGTCGTTCGTCCGGCCGATGAGCAGGACCCCGGCGACGGTCGCCACGGTCGCTCCGGTCCAGACAGGCCGACACTGGATCGGGAGACCGACCGGAACGGCCCCAGCGCGGGATTCGCTTGGAACGGGTACGGTCGTGATCGCATCGTCGTCATCGCATCGTCGTACTTGAGGACCTGACATGGCATCTCGTGCCCCCGCGATCGTGCCCCTCCTGATCATCGTCATGGGGTGTTCCCTGGCCGACCCCGGCCGTTCGGCGTCACAGCCGCCGGCCGCCGAGGGTTCGATGACACCAGCACCTGCCGATGATCTGGACCAGCGTTTCATCGACATGATGGTTCCGCACCACCAGGCTGCCATCGCGATGGCCGAGATCGCCCAGCAGCGCGCCACCCGCGCCGAACTGCGCACGCTGGCGGATGACATCGTCAGTGCCCAGCAGGCGGAGATCGGGCAGCTCCGGGAATGGCGTCAGGCCTGGTTCGGGAGCAGCGATACGCCGGGCATGGACATGATGCCCTTGATGCCTGGCATGGAGATGCCCGGGATGCCCGGGATGGAAATGGAAGGGACGATGGATATGACCGTCGATATCGAAGCGTTGCGGACGGCTGAGCCGTTCGATCGTGCGTTCATCGAGGCCATGACGGTGCATCACGAGTCGGCGATCGCCGCGGCCCGGATCATCACCGCCTCGACAGACCGCCCGGAGCTGAAGCTCCTGGCGGCTGACATCATCGAAGCGCAGCAGCGTGAGATCGATCAGATGCAGGGATGGCTGGTCACGTGGTATCCCAACTGAGCGACCTGACCGCGGCGTCATCGCCCCCACGGTGATCACGGGCCAACGGCGGCAGCCGTCCCGTATCGTCCGGATCGTCGTGCTGGCCGCGCTTGTCGTGTCGCTGAGTGCAGCTGGCGTCGGCGGGGTTTCGCCCGTTCGTGGCGATGAGCTCTCCGACGCCCGCGATCGTGCGGAAGCCCTGGCCCGCAGGATCGCCAAGCAGAAGCGCCTCCTCGCGACCAGCGAGGGTGATCAGGAGGCGCTTCGGTCGGCGAGCACGGACTCGGACACGAACTGCGGGTCCGCCCCGTTGGGATCTGTCGTTCTAACTCCTACTCAACGAGTAGACAATCTCCTCGCCGTCCGCTACAGTGCGCTCCTGATGACGCCGACCCGACGATCCGCGGCGATGTGTATGCCCTGGCGGCCCCAAGGAGGGGACACAGGGTAGGAGTCGCGCGTCACGCGAAAGCGAGGACGGTCGGGACCACCGCCGGTCCCGGGGCCGCAGTCCGTTCGAGGACTGCGGCTTTTCTGTGTCCCGACTCACTCCTGGTGCGCCGCCGACGCCGTTCCCGACGGGACGCTCGACCGCTATCGACCACCCCGACCACCCCACGACCGAGGTCCTCGACGCGCACATGGCATCACTCCTCGCAGTCGCGCCGCCCGTGGCTCGCCACCGGCCAGCGACCACCGATCCCGGGTCCGACCACGGCCTGACCTTCCAGCGCCTGGGCCGGATCTTCCCGGCCGCCGACGGCAGTCCGACCGGCGACCCGCACGTCGTCCTGCGCGACATCGACCTGGCCGTCCGGCCGAGCGAGGTCGTGGCCATCCTGGGTCCCAGCGGCTGTGGCAAGTCCACGTTGCTGCGCATCGCCGCCGGCCTGGACCAGCCGACCAGCGGCGAGGTCCGGATCGGCGGGACGGCCGTCACAGGCATCGATCCGCGCTGCGCCGTCGCGTTCCAGGAACCGCGGCTGCTCCCGTGGCGGACGCTGGCCGACAACGTCGCGCTGGGCCTGCCCACGGGCACACCCGTTCGGGCCGGACGGGAGCACATCGCGGACCTGCTGGCGCTGGTGGGCCTGACCGCCTTCGCCGGCCACCGGCCGCGCGAGGTGTCGGGCGGCATGGCCCAGCGTGCCGCACTCGCCCGGGCGCTGGCCCGCAGCCCGTGGGTCCTCTTGCTGGACGAGCCGTTCGGGGCGCTGGACGCCCTGACCCGATTGCGCATGCAGGACCTCCTCCTGGAGGTCCACGCGGCCGCCCCGGCCACGGTCCTGCTGGTCACCCACGACGTGGACGAGGCTCTCCAGCTCGCCGACCGGGTGATCCTGCTGGCCCGGGAGCCCGGCCGCCCGGGCGCCACGGTCCGGCAGGTCGTGGCCGTTCCCGGTGAGCGACCGCGCGACCGGGGCTCGGCCGAACTCGCCGAGCTCCGCGCCGAGCTCCTGTCCGGCCTCGGTATCGATCGACACGCACACCACGCCGACCGCCCCACCAGCCACTGACCACCACGACGAAAGGGAACCATCCGATGCCCCGGAACCGCCTGCGACCCACCCGTACCGTCGGCCTCCTCGCCGCCGTCGCCCTCCTCGCCGCCGCCTGCTCCAGCGGAGCGGCCGCCGGCGCCAGCGCCGAGGGCAGTGCCGGCACCCAGAGCGGCACCCAGGGCGGCACGCTGACCCTGGACTTCGCGACCTACAACCCACTGAGCCTGATCATCAAGGAGCGGGGCTGGCTGGAAGCCGAGCTCGCCGACCAGGGCGTGACCGTCACCTGGGTCCAGTCCGCCGGCTCCAACAAGGCCAACGAGGCGCTCCGCGCCGGCGCCATCGATGTCGGCTCGACGGCGGGTTCCGCCGCCCTGCTCGCGCGGGCCAACGGCTCGCCCATCCAGGTCATCGACATCTACTCGCAGCCCGAGTGGTCGGCCATCGTCGTCCCGGCGGGCTCGCCGATCACCAGCGTGGCCGACCTCAAGGGTCGGACCATCGCCGCGACGAAGGGCACCGACCCGTACTTCTTCCTGCTCCAGGCGCTCGAGGAGGCCGGGGTCGCCCTCAGCGATGTGACGGTGGAGACCCTCCAGCACGCCGACGGCTGGGCGGCCCTCCAGAACGGATCCGTGGAAGCGTGGGCCGGGCTCGACCCGATCATGGCCGGCGCCGAGCAGGCCGGCGCCCAGCTGCTGTACCGCAACGTCGGGTTCAACAGCTACGGTTTCCTCAACGCCACGGAATCGTTCATCGCCGAGCGGCCGGACCTCGCCCAGGCCGTCGTGGACGCCTACGAACATGCTCGAGCGTGGGCCCAGGCGAACCCGGACGAGACCGCGGCCATCCTGGCCGAGGTCGCCGGGCTCGATCCGGCGGTGGCGACCAAGGTCATCACCGAGCGCTCCAACCTGGACGTGGACCCGGTCCCGGGTCCGGCGCAGATCGCCGTGCTGGAGAAGATCGGGCCCATCTTCGTCGAGTCGGGCGACGTGTCGGAGCAGGCGACCATCGATGACGCGCTGGCGACGCTCATCAACGACACGTTCATCACCAAGGCCGATCCAGGCCGGTTCGAATGACCGCCAGCCCATCCCACGCGACCCCGACCGTGGCTCCGCCGCGGTCGGCCGTCGCCGCAGCCGTCGCCGCCCAGGGCTCCCATCGCTCGACGTCCCCCCACGTCCGGCGGATCCTGGGCGGCGCCGGCCTGCCCCTGCTGTTGCTCCTGGCGTGGCAGATCACGACGTCGCTGGGGGTCTTCACGGCCGTCCAGCTGCCGTCTCCCGGGTCGGTGCTCGCCGCCGCGGTGGAGCTCGTCGACCGCGGCCTGCTGGGTTCGTACGTCTGGACGTCCACCCAGCGGGTGCTCATCGGGTTCGGCATCGGCGCCTCGCTGGGCCTCGCCCTGGGGGCCCTGACGGGCCTGTCGCGCGTCTGGGACACGGCGCTCGGCAGCACGCTCGGCGCGATCCGCGCCGTTCCCTCGCTGGCCTGGGTGCCCCTGCTCATCCTGTGGCTCAAGATCGGCGAGCCGTCCAAGATCACGCTCATCGCCATCGGCGCGTTCTTCCCGGTGTTCACGACCGTCGCCGTCGCGCTGCGTCACGTCGATCGCCAGCTGGTGGAAGCCGGTCGCGCCTTCGGCCTGCGCGGTCTGCACCTGTTCAGGACGATCCAGCTGCCGGCGGTCCTGCCGTCGGTCATCGCGGGGTTGCGCCTGGCCCTCGCCCAGGCGTGGCTCTTCCTGGTGGCCGCGGAGCTCATCGCCTCGTCGGCGGGGCTCGGCTTCCTGCTGGTCGACTCGCAGAACAACGGACGGGTGGACCGCATCCTGCTGGCCATCATCCTGCTCGCCGTGCTGGGCAAGACGACCGACGCGATCCTCGGTGTGTTCGAACGTCAGGCGGTCCGCCGATGGACCTGAGCCGCCTCACCGCGTGTTCGCTGCCGCGCTCCACGACCGTCTACTCCGACGCCGTCCTGCGCCGCATCTACGGGTCCACTCGGACCGTCGCCATGGTCGGTGCCTCGCCGAACTGGAACCGGCCGAGCTCCTTCGTCATGCGCTACCTGCAGCACAAGGGCTTCCGGGTCATCCCGGTCAACCCGCGCGCCCTGGATGCGCCGATCTTCGGCGAGACCGTGTACCCGGACCTGGAGTCCGTCCCCGTGCCCATCGATGTCGTCGATGTCTTTCGCCGGCCGGAGGACACGCCGGCCATCGCGGCCTCGGCGGCGGCCATCGGGGCGAGGGTCCTGTGGCTCCAGCTGGGCATCCGCAGCCCGGACGCGGCGACCATCGCGGGCATCGCGGGGTTGACCGTCATCGAGGACCGCTGCATGAAGATCGAGTACGGGCGGCTCAGTGGCGAGCTCGCCTGGAGTGGCATCAACACCCGGATCATCTCGGCCCGACGCGTGCGGCCGGTCGCGTGACCATCGACGACGAGGCCGGCGCGCCCTTCGGGCCACCGCTGCGCATCGACGAGGCCTACGGCTTCGCGACGCGGGCGGTCCACGCCGGCGCCCGGCCGGACCCGGCCACGGGCTCGCGCAACGTGCCCATCCACCAGACGACGGCGTACGTCTTCGATGACGTCGAGCACGCGGCGGCGTTGTTCAATCTGCAGACCTTCGGCTACATCTACTCGCGCCTGACCAACCCGACCGTCGCTGCGCTCGAGGAGCGCGTCGCGGCGCTGGAGGGCGGCCGGGCCGCCGTGGCCGCGTCGTCCGGGCATGCCGCCCAACTCCTCGCGTTCTACACCCTGCTGGACCCGGGCGATCACGTGGTCGCCGCGAAGCAGCTCTACGGTGGGTCGCTGACCCAGTTGCGCCACACGTTCACGCGGCTGGGCTGGAGCGCGACGTTCGTGGATGTCACGGATCCGGCGGCCGTCACGGCCGCGATCGGAGCGCGGACCAAGGCCGTCTTCGTCGAATCGCTGGCCAACCCGGGCGGGGTGGTCGTCGACCTGGAGGCGCTGGCGGCCATCGCCCACGACGCGAGGATCCCGCTGGTCGTCGACAACACGCTGGCGACGCCGTACCTGTGCCGGCCGTTCGAGTGGGGCGCCGACCTCGTCGTCCATTCGCTCACCAAGTTCCTGTCCGGGCACGGCACGTCGATGGGCGGGGTCGTCGTGGAATCCGGCCGGTTCGACTGGAAGGGGAGTGGCAGGTTCCCGTTCCTGGCCGGCCCCGACCCTGCCTACCACGGCCTCGACTTCATCGAGACGTTCGGCGACTTCGGGTTCTCCATGAAGGCCCGGGCGGTCGCGCTCCGTGACCTCGGCCCGTCGCTGTCACCGACGAACGCGTTCCACATCCTGACCGGCATCGAGACCTTGCCGCTGCGGATGGACCGGCACGTGGCCAACGCCCAGGCAGTGGCCACGTTCCTGGCCGGGCACCCGAATGTGGCGTGGGTCTCGTACGCGGGCCTGCCCACGAGCCCGTTCCACGCGCTGGCCGAGCGCTATCTGCCGCGCGGCGCGGGCTCGGTGTTCACCTTCGGGGTCCGCGGTGGGTTCGCGGCGGGCGTCCGGGTCGTGGAGTCCGTCGACCTCTGGTCGCACCTGGCCAACGTCGGCGACACGCGCTCGCTCATCCTCCATCCCGCGTCGACCACCCACCGCCAGCTCAGCGACGAGGAGCGCCTGGCCGCCGGCGCGGGGCCGGATGTCATCCGTCTGTCCGTCGGCATCGAGGACGTGACGGACCTCATCGCCGACCTGGATCGGGCGCTCCTGGCGGCGACGGCCGGGGACGGCACGTCGTGAGCCCGCCGCTCCGTCGGTTCTGGTTCGAGTTCGAGATCGGTCCGACCGACCCGTGCCCACACGGCGCCCGCGAGGGCATCGGCGTCACGGCGCTGGACCTCGACGAGGCGGCCGAGCTCGCGGCATCGCTCTTCCAGCCCGGCACGCCGCCACCTGTGTCCCTGGTCCTGGAGGACGTCGACACCCGCTCACTGTGCCCCTGGCTCGTGCTCCCGAACATGGCTGACTGGGAGGATCGGGGGGTGTGGTTCCCTGTCGGCGATCGGCGCCCTCGTCGCCGAGGCTGAGTCGTCCCCGACGTGGCTCAGCCGCCACCGTCGGGCAGCCAGCGGTGCGGATCGTCGGGGGGCCATGCCATGCGGTCGGGACGACGGTGATCCACGCCGGGACGGCCCTCGCCTGGAATCCGAGCATCGCCGGCGTGAAGGTGGAGGACACGACGATCGTCGGGGCCGACGGGACGCATCGGATCGTCACGTCGCACGCTTGACTCGGACCGCATAGGCTAGCCGCGATGCCCGAGAACCCGCCCACGCCCCCGGACCCTTCGCCCGCTTCGCCCGCGACAGGCGCCGAGCGCCCCCGCCCGCGCCGCGCCGCCGACCTGCTGGTCGAGGCGCTCGTCGCCGAGCGCTGCGAGATCGTCTTCTCCGTCCCGGGCGAGGAGACCATGGACATCCTGGACGCCCTGGCCGACGAACCGCGCATCCGCCACGTCACGACCCGCCACGAGCAGGGCGCCGCGTTCATGGCCGACGTCCACGGGCGCCTGACCGGCCGGGCGGCGGTCGCCATGGCCACCCTGGGTCCGGGCGCCACCAACCTCGTCACCGGCATCGCGGACGCCTACCTCGACCGCGCCCCGATGGTCGCCATCACCGGGCAGGCCGCCTCGCTCAAGCTCCACAAGGAAGCCCATCAGGTCGTGGACATCGTCCAGATGATGCGGCCGGTCACCAAGTGGAGTACCCGCATCGACCGCGTGGAGGCCCTGCCGGAGATCGTCCGCAAGGCCTTCCGGACGGCGACCCTGGAGAAGCCGGGCCCGACCCACATCGAGCTGCCCGAGGACCTGGCCGCGACCGAGATCGCACGCATCGCCGACGGCGGCCCGGCCGCCATCGAGCCCGGCCGGGCCTACTTCCCGGAGCCGACCGACGAGGCGATCGCCCATGCGGCGTCGCTCATCGTCGACTCGGAGCGGCCGATCATCCTGTCCGGCAACGGCGTCGTCCGCCGGCGCGCGGCCGCGGACCTGCGGGCCTTCGCACGCGGCCTGCACGTCCCGGTCGCCGAGACGTTCATGGGCAAGGGGGCGATGGACGACCGCTCCCACCTGTCGCTCATGGCGGTCGGCCTCCAGGCGCGCGACCACGTGCTGTCGGGCTTCGACCGTGCCGACCTCGTCATCTGCGTCGGGTACGACCTGGTCGAGTACGCGCCGGCCTCGTGGAACCCGGGCCGGACCAAGCGGATCATCCACATCGACACGCAACCGGCCGAGATCGACGGCGCCTACCAGCCCGCGGTCGAGCTCGTCGGCGACATCGACGGCACCCTCCGACGCCTCCTCGAGGCGGTCCTGCCGACCGGGGTCGGCGGACGCAGCGCGACCGAGCGCCACGAGGCGCGCGAGATCCTCGTCCATGCCGACCTGCGCACGCGCCTCCTGGCCGAGCTGGCCGCGCACGAGGCCAGCGATGCCTGGCCGATCACACCCCAGCGGGCCATCGCCGATCTGCGCCGGGCGCTCGGACCGAAGGACATCGTGGTCAGCGACGTGGGCGCGCACAAGGTCTGGGTCGCCCGGCTGTACCAGGCGTACGAACCGAACACCGTGATCATCAGCAATGGGTTCGCGGCGATGGGCATCGCCGTGCCCGGCGCGATCGCGGCCGCGCTCGTCCACCCCGACCGCAAGGTCGTCGCCCTGTCCGGCGACGGCGGCTTCCTGATGAACAGCCAGGAGCTCGAGACGGCCACCCGCGTGGGCGCCGACATCACGGTCGTGGTCTGGCGCGACGACGGCTACGGCCTGATCGACTGGAAGCAGCGCAACGAGTTCGGCCGACCGTTCGCGGTCGAGTTCGGCAACCCGGACTTCGTCGACTACGCGCGCTCGTTCGGGATGGCCGCGTTCCGCCCGGCGAGCACGGCCGACCTGTATCCGACGCTCATGCGCGCGCTCGAGGTCGAGGGACCCTCGCTCGTCGAGGTGCCCATCGACTACGCCGAGAACCTGCGCCTGACCGAGCGCCTGGGGTCGCTCGCCGGCGCGGGCTGATCGCGCGGCGCGGCGTGCGCTAGCGGCGGGCCGCTGCGGCCACCGGCGAGAGCGTCACGACGATCGTCCGCTCCGGCTCACGCGAGCGACGCAGCGAGGCGATCGTCCGGGCGAGGCCGCTCGGGGTGTGCGGACGATGCACGACCCGCGCGAGCGGCAGGTCGACGACGGCGGTGCGGGCGCGGTCGGCGTCGACGATCGACGCCCGGGGACGGATGGTGACGGTGGACATGCATGACCTACTGACAGGCTTGACGGGATGCCCCAGCCTACCCCGACGGTCGAGACCCGCGCATCCCCCGGATGGACTAGCCGTGATGGGACCGCGTGCGGGCGCCCGCCGCGTCCACGGGCCGGAACGAGGCCCCCTGCTATCGTGCGCTCGTGGATGCCTCGACGATCGCCGCGCGCCGTGTCGCCGCCAGCGGGCCGTCGCCGCTGACCGCGACGTGGTTGGGGCGCATCGACTACCGCGAGGCGCATTCGCTCCAGCGACGCCTCGTGGCGGAGCGGGCCGAGGACGCCATCGGCGATCGGCTCCTGCTGCTCGAGCACCCGCGCGTGCTGACCCTCGGCCGCAACTCCGACCCGACCCACATCCTGGCCACGCCGGCCGAGCTGGCCGCGCACGAGATCGAGGTCGTCCAGATCGAGCGCGGTGGCGAGGTGACCTATCACGGGCCCGGCCAGCTGGTGGCGTACCCCATCGTCAAGTTGCACGACCGTGGGCTGCTCCTGCGGCCGTTCGTGCGCGCCCTGGAGGCCGCCCTCGTGGCGACCTGTGCCGCCCATGGCGTCCCCGCGTCGCGCCGCGACGGCCACCCCGGCTGCTGGTGCGGCGTGGACGGCCCGGCGCCGCGCAAGATCGGTGCCCTGGGGCTGCGCGTGGAACGCGGCGTGAGCTATCACGGCATCGCCCTGAACGTCAGCGTGGATCTCGCCGACTTCGACCTCATCGACCCGTGCGGCATGCCCGGTGTCGTCTCGACCTCGATCGCCCGCGAGCGCGGGGACGACGACATGCCGCCGACGACCGCCTCGGTCGAGGGCGCGGCGTGGATCTTCGCCGACGCCTTCGCCACCGCCATCGACGCTCCGCTGGACATCGAGCGCTGACCATGGCGGGCGGCCTGTTCGAGCTGCGCAAGGACCCCATCACCGGCTGGTGGGTGGCGACCGTCGTGGATCGCCAGTTCCATCGTGACCGCTTCGCGCGGTCGGCCGACGTCGTGGACGACACGATGTTCGGGTGCGCCAACTGCGCCGCCCCGGGCGCGGGCGTGCGGACGCGGACACTCAAGGACTTCGCCTTCCATGTCGTCGGGACGGAGGACGAGGCGCGCGAGCTCGACCGCGATCACGGCCTCGCCCAGGTGTCGATGGCGACGGCCCGCTCGACGGGCAGCTGGCGGACGGTCATCGCGCCGCAGGGGGAGCACCGACCGCTGCACGCGGTGGGGACCGAGGTCATCGAGGGCCTGGTCCGCGGCGCCCGCGACGCCGTCGCGGAGGCCACGCGGGCCGGCCAGACGGTCTACCTGACGGTGGTCCAGAACTGGGGCCTGCAGGCCGGGGCGCGGACCAACCACCTGTGCCTCGACCTGTACGACCTGCCGCAGATCCCGCACCGCATCGGCGAGGAGCTTGGCGGGGCGGCCCGCTTCGTCATCCGCGAGGGCGAGTGCCCGTTCTGCCGCCTCGTCCGCGACGAGACCCGACGCGGCGACCGGATGGTCTGGGAGGACGCCGACAGCGTCGCCTTCGCGCCGTTCGCGTCGCGCTCGCCGTTCGAGATCTGGATCGTCCCCCGGCGGCACGAGGCGGATTTCTCCCGGATCGACGAGCGGGCTGTCGCGGCCACCGCCGAGGCGCTGCGCCAGGTCCTCGGCCGCCTCGCCGTCAGCCTCGACGGGCCGCCCTACAACCTCGTCCTGCACACCGCGCCGCTGCAGGAACAGGTCGACGCGACCTACCACTGGCACTGGGAGATCCACCCTCGCCTGCGCGACATCGCGGGCCTCGAGCTCGGGACCGGGCTGCCGGTCAACCCGGTCTCCCCGGAGGATGCCGTCGAGGAGCTGCTCGGCCGGGACGACACCCCAGGGAGCACCACGGGTTGAGTCGGGTGGTGTCGGACGTGACGGGCCGTCACATGCGCGGGGGACGCATCGTCATTGACCCGACGAGCGCGCACCGTCACGTGCCTCCGCCCGTCGTCCTCCTCCGCACGGAGTCACCGTGGCCATCGACGCATCCGCTTCGCTCCGCGCCCCGATCGGCCGCCCCGCTGCGGTCGGCGGTCATCGGTCGCGCGCGATGAGCGACACGTGGGACCGCGACGAGGCGGTCGCCTTCGTCGAGACCACGTTCGCCCGCCACCAGGGCGAGATCTACGCCTACCTGCTGCGGATGATGCGCGACCCCGAGGTCGCGGCCGACATGACCCAGGACACGTTCGTGAAGGCGTACCGCAACTACGACACGCTCGAGAAGCCGGAGAACGCGCGGGCGTGGCTGTACCAGATCGCCCACCGCGTGGCGCTCGACGAGATCCGCCGGCGCAAGATCGTGCGCTTCCTGCCGTGGACCGGCGAATCGCGCGGCGCGGCTCCGTCGGCCGAGCACCTGGCCATGGACGCCCGCCTCTCCGGCGACATGCAGCGAGCGCTCGCCCGCATCCCCGACCGCCAGCGTGCCGCCCTGCTGCTGGCGGAGCTGCATGACCTGACCGGCATCGAGCTCGCGGCCGCGCTCGGCGTCTCCCACGTGGCCGCCCGCGCCCTCCTGACCCGCGCGCGCGAGAACCTGCGCCTCGCGCTCGCCGCCGAGCGCGAGGCCAGTGCCGATGCGGATGCCGCCGCCGATGCGGCCGAGGCCGAGGCGGCCGAGGCCGCTCGACGCGCGCGCATGGCGGGGCCCGGCCGATGACCCGCTTCAACCGCATCCACCGCCGCCCTGACCACTGGTCCAGCCCGCACGCCCGGGCACGGGCACGCGCCGCCGAGCGGATCGACGGGCCGCTCGGCCTGGCCGAGGCGACCTGGCTGGACGAGCACCTCGTCGCGTGCGCCGCGTGTGCCGCCATCGCCGAGCAGTACGACCTCGATCGGGCGGCGCTCCGCGCGCTGCGCGACGGCGAACCGCAGCCGCCGCGCGACCTGTGGGCGCGCACGGCCGCGGCCATCGAGCGCGAGTCGGCGCTGCCCGCCGGCGCGTCGCGGCGCGCCCGCCGGGGTCGCCTCGGCCGGATCCCGATCGGGGTCCTCTCGGGTGCCGCCGCGGCGGTCGTCGTCATCGCCCTCGGGGTCGCATCGGTCGGCCTGTTCGGAGGCGGTCCGGACGTCGCCGTGGTGGACCCCGGCGCGACGCCGTCGAGCGGCCCGACCGCCGTGCAGGGAAGTCCCGCCCCGACCAGCGACTCGTTCTCGCCGGCCCCGACGCCGCTCCTCACCGATGCCGGAGCGGTGGCCTGGGTCCGTCGCGCTCCGGACGGGACCCTGGCCTTCACCAACGCACCGGTCGATCGCGTCTGCCCGTCCGACGGCAAGGCGGGCTGCGCCGCCCTCGACGATGTGGCCGAGGAGCCGCTCGACCTGACGGTCACGCCCAAGACCGTCATCGGCTCGCCGGTGGACGACCAGGCGGTCATCGTCACCGACGACGGGCAGGGCGGCGACCGGCTGGTCGTCGTGTCGCTGCCGGAACGCGAGCGCGGCGGTCCCGCGCCCGCCTCGCCCGACCCGGTCGAGACGCCGACCCCGAGCGAGGATCCGAGTGCCTCGCCCTCGACCGAGCCGACCGGGACGCCGGAGCCCACGCCCACGCCCACGCCGACGCCCACGCCGACGCCGACGCCGACGCCGTCGCCCGAGCCGACCGAGCCGACCGACACCCCCGAGCCCACGCCGACGCTGTCGCCCGAGCCGGCCGAAGTGGCGAACCTCGCCCTGGCCAGCGACATCACCCTGGTCGGGCAATCGGCCGCGTTCAACGCCGACGGCACGTGGTTCGCCTTCACCGCCCGCCCGAACGACGCCTCGCGCGGGCCGGACGTGTACGTCTGGCGTGTCGGCGACAGCGCGGCCACGCGACTGACGGACGACGGCGCGTCCACCTTCGCCTCGTGGTCCGGGTCCACGGTCGTCGTCAGCCGGCCGGGCGACGTGGCCGGCCTCGAGTCCACGGCCGGGACGTCGGTGGCCATCGACCCGACGACCGGCGATGCGACCGCGTTCGATGGTCCGGTCTGGCGGCCCGCACTCGATCCGAGCGCGACCCGCGCGATCGCCTGGCTCGGGACGGTCAGGTTCGACGCCGAGCACGGGGCCTGGCAGCCGCTGGACGGCCAGCTCGCGCTCGTCGCGTGGCCGCCCGTCGCGGTGGACGCATCGGCGTCGCCCGAGCCGGGCGTCGCCCCGCAGGTGCTGCACGCCGGGCCCATCGGCGACCTCGACGTCCGCTGGGACGAGACCGGCGCGTGGGTCGCGGTCTGGATCGGCGATCCGCTCGGGACCGGCGTGGGCCGGTTGTCGCTGTACCACGTCGACCCGATCACCGGAACGATCGAGCAGCCTGAGGGCGCGCCCTCGGGCGACCCGGCCCTCGCCGGGTTCTCCATCGCCCAGGGCCGGCTGGCCTGGGTCGGCCCTCCGGGCGCCGATGGCGAGGGCAGCAACGTCCAGGTCGCGGCGTGGGTCGGCGACGATGTCGGGACGGTCGAGTCCGTCCCCGGCCAGGGGATCGTCGTCGTCCGCTGACCCGCCGGCCGGGACCGCACCGGGAAGCATCCCATTCTCTGTGCTGGATCAGGCCGCTGAGGGCCAGGGCCGGAGGGCTGCCGCGAAGCGCTCGGACCAATAGCGAGACCACGTGCCGTTGAGGCGCAGCAGCCGAAGCCGGACGAGGG
>JBKHXL010000008.1:0-8958 GCA_046566045.1 Candidatus Limnocylindria bacterium | reverse complement strand
CCTCGACGGTCGGCTCGACGTGGCCCACCTGGTCGACACGGTCCGGCCGCTGGCCGAGGCCGACGCCGCCCTGGAGGACCTCAAGGCCGGCCGCGGCTTCCGCTCGGTGCTGACCCCCGGCTGAGGCCGGTCAGTCCGGTGGTGGCGCCGTGGAGCGACGGACCACGAGGATCGGCCGGGCCGTCGTGCGGACGTGGCTGATCGGCGACCCGTTGACCGCATCGATCAGCATGCGCGCCCCGAGCATCCCCATCTCGGCCATCGGCAGCCGGATGGAGGTGAGCGGCGGGTCCGTGTGCTCGAGGATCGGGTGGTCGTCGAAGGTCAGCAGCGACAGGTCGTCCGGGATGCGCAGGCCGCGGCGTCGAGCGGCCAGCCGCACGCCGAGTGCCGACGGCAGGTTGACCGCCACGATGGCGCTCGGGCGCTCGGCGGCCGGCGCCCCGAGCCGGGCCTCGGCCGCCACCGCCGCCTGCCGCTCGGTGTAGTCCCCGGGCACGACCCATGACCGATCGACCGCCAGGCCGTGCCGCGCCATCGCCTCGCGGTAGCCCTGTTCGCGCCGTCGCCCGACGTCGGTGTCGCTTCGGCCGGCCAGGAAGCCGATGCGCCGGTGGCCCGCGGCGACCAGATGATCGACCGCCAGGCTGCTCGCCAGCTCGTCGTCCATGGTCACCGAGCCGCGCACGATGGTCGAGCGACTGTTGATCGGCACGAGCGGCAGCCCGCGGCTGGCGATCTGCGCCACCAGCTCGTCGACGATGGTGGCGAAGGCGACGAGCAGGCCGTCCATCCGCCCCTCGAGCACGAACCGGGTGAACTGCTCACCGTCGAGGGTGGGGCCGTGCGCGTCGGCCACGACGACCACGTAGCCGCGTTCGGCCGCGGCCCGCTCCACGCCTCGCAGGGTCTCGCTCCAGGCCAGGTTCTGCGGGTCGGGCAGGACCAGGGCGATCGTGCCGGTCCGCCGCGTCCGCAGGCCGCTCGCGACGCGGTTCGGCCGGTAGTCGAGCTCCGCCGCGGCATGCAGCACGCGCTCCCGCGTCGCGGGCCGGACGCGCAGGGCCGGATCCTCGTTGAGGACGCGCGCGACGGTGGCCACGCTGACGCCGGCCTGGCTCGCGACGTCCCTGAGCGTCGTCACCCGAGCGGCTCCTTCCAGTCACCCTCTTGACACCGGAAACGTTTCGGGTATCGTCTGATGCCCGAGCGGAGTATATCGATACACCGGCTCGGATTCGCACCATCGGCCCCTCGGCCCGCCTGTCACCCCACCAGCACGGCAAGGAGCCTCGTGACCGCCGGTCCGTCCCCGTCCGGAGCGCCCAGCCCCGCCGCGGCCCTGGCCCCCTCGCGTCGCCGCCTGCCCGACGAGACCGGTGTCGTCGTCGCCCTGGTCACGCTGGTCGTCATCGTCGGCGTGCTGCGGCCGAACTTCTTCCTGCCGAGCACCCTCTTCCAGCAGCTGTCCGGCGCCGCCTTCATCGGCATGCTCGCGCTCGGCATGGTCTTCGTCGTGGTCATCCGCGACATCGACCTGTCGATCGGCTGGATGTTCAACTTCTCGGCGGTCATCGCCGCCAAGGCCATGGTCGCCGGTATCGATCCGTGGCTGGCGGCCGGGATCGGGATCGCCTTCGGCGGCCTGCTCGGCCTGGTCAACGGCGTGCTCGCGGTGTGGCTGCGCATCCCGGTCATCATCATCACCCTCGGCACCCTGTCTGCCTACCGGGGGCTGAGCCTCGTGGTCAACGAGTCGCGCGCCGTCGTGCCCGAGGACAAGACGAGTTCGTTCTTCGCGCTGTTCGAGATGAAGCTCTTCGACCTCGTGCCGTTCGTGGCCATCCTGTTCGTGCTGCTGGCGATCGGGCTGCACCTGCTCCTGCACCGGACCCGCTTCGGCTATCGCGTGCAGGCCATCGGCAGCAACCCCGAGGCGGCCCGCCTCGGCGGCATCCCGGTCGACCGCACGCGCATCCTCGTCCTCGTCCTGATGGGCGCCATCGCCGGCCTGGCCGGCGCCGCGTTCCTGGGCTTCCGCCAGGCCATCGACCCGGTCACGGGCGGGGACTACCTGCTGCCCGTGGTCGCCGCCGTGATCATCGGCGGGACCGCCCTGTCGGGCGGCCGCGGGACCATCATCGGCGCCGTCATCGGCGCCCTCATCATCCAGGTCATCACCACCGGGATCCTGTTCCTCGGTGTCGATGTCAAGTGGAGCACGTTCGTGACCGGCGCCGTGATCATCATCGCGGTCGCCGTCGACCAGCTCGTCCGGCGCCAGCGTGAGCACCGGACGCGGGACGCGGTGGACCTCGGGTGAGTGACCCGCGGCGGGCCGCACGAGAGGAGGCAGCGATCAGCATGCACGTGGAGCACCCCGAGCACGGAACGATCGAACGACGGAGGAGCGATATGCCGAAGCGAACCTGGCTGGCCCTGCTGGCCGGCTCGGCCATCCTGTTCAGCGCGTGCACCGGCGGCGGGGCCACGACGGCGCCGGCCACCGACCCACCGGCCACCGACGCGCCCACGACGGCGCCGGCCACCGACGCACCGGCCACCGACGCGCCGCCCGAGCGGATCAAGATCGGGTTCGTGACGCACGTCATCGGCAACCCGTTCATCCAGCAGATCATCGACGGCGCGAACGCCGCGGCCGCCGACCTGAACGTCGACCTGCAGGTCACCGGACCCGAGGGCGGCGATGCCAACGCCCAGCTCATCGCCGCCCAGACCCTGGTCGCCTCGGGCGCGCAGGGCATCGCCACGTCGGTCCCCGGCGAGTCGATGGCGAGCGGCCTCAACGAGATCATCGACGGCGGCATCCCGGTCGTGCAGTTCAACCTGCTGGTGACCTCGGTCAAGGCGCCCTACGTCGGCGAGCGATCGGTCCAGTCCGGCCGCATCCTCGGCGCCAAGGTGCTGGAGAAGCTGGGCGGCGAGTCGGCCACCGGCAAGGTCATCATCGGCAACTGCTTCCCGGGCTTCCCGGTCCTCGAGAACCGCGCCAAGGGCGTGCAGGAGTCGCTGTCCGAAGCGAGCGGCATCGAGATCCTCGGCCCATTCGACGTCAAGGTCGCGGCCAACGAGAACTACGCCGCCTGGGAGGCCCTGCTGGCCGCCAACCCGGACGTCAAGGCCATGGTCGGCCTGTGCGCCCCGGACATCGCCAGCCTGGGCAAGCTCCAGGCCGCCAACCCGTCCACCCCGTTCGTGTCCGGCGGCTACGACCTGACCGCGGAGAACCTGGCCGAGATCAAGGCCGGGAACGCCTACGTCAGCCTCGGCCAGACGCCGTTCATGCAGGGCTACCTGCCGGTCAAGATGCTGGCTGACGTCATCCGCGGCGAGGTCGATGTGGACCTCTCCGAGGGCGGCTTCCTGGATGCCGGCACGGAGATCGTCACCGCCGACAGCGTCGAGGAGCCGTACGACCTCCCGCCGCTCACCTTCGCCGAGCTGGAAGAGCTGGCCGCCTCTCCCGAGAAGACGCGCGCGTACTACCAGCCGCTCGTCGACAACCAGATCAAGTTCTGGTCCACCCTCATCGAGCCCATCTCGGCCGAGTCCGAGTAGGACGGAGCCAGGAGCATGACCGCGCGACCGACGACCGCGACGCCTCCGGCGATCGCCGTCACCGGTCTGCGCAAGGCGTACGGCGGGATCCAGGCCCTCGTGGGCGTGGATCTCGCCGTCGAGGCCGGCACCGTGCACGCCGTCGTGGGCGAGAACGGTGCCGGCAAGTCGACCCTCATGAAGATCCTCGCCGGGGCCGTCCACCAGGACGCCGGCGAGGTGGCCGTCGGCGGGTCGCCGGTCCACCTGTCCTCCCCGGCCGACGCCCGCCGCCACGGCGTGGGGATCGTCTACCAGGAGCTGAGCCTGTTCCCCGAGCGCTCGATCCTGGCCAACCTGTTCATCGACCACCAGCCGACCCGCCGCGGGCTGGTCGACGTGGCGGCCATGCGCCGCCGGGCCACGCCGGTCCTCGAGCGGATCGGCCTGGTCGCCGACCCCGATACCGCGGTCGGCGTGCTCGGGGTCGCGGAGCGGCAGCTGGTCGAGCTCAGCCGGTTGCTCATCGAGCGCCCGTCGGTGCTCATCCTCGACGAGCCCAACTCCGCCCTCAACGAGGCCGAGACCCAGCGGCTGTTCGGCATCCTGCGCGAGCTGTCCGCGGACGGGATCACCATCGTGTACGTGTCGCACCGCCTCGAGGAGGTCTTCGCGATCGCCGACCGGATCACGGTCATGCGCAACGGCGCGGTCGTGCTCACGGTCGATCGCGCCGAGGCCACCATGACCGCCATCGTCGAGGCGATGGTCGGGACCTCGCCCGAGGCGCTCTTCCCCGGGCGACCGGCACGGCCGGCGGGCGGCGCCACGACGGCGCCCAGTCTGCGGGTCGAGGGCCTGACCGTCGGCAGCGAGCTGCGCGACGTGTCGTTCGACGCCCACCCGGGCGAGATCATCGGGCTGGCCGGGCTCGAGGGCTCGGGCGTGGCCACCCTCCTCGGCGCCCTGTACGGCACGCGACCGCCGAGCGCCGGCACCGTCGAGTTCGCCGACGGCCGCGGCGCCCCGTCGTCGCCGACCGCGGCGGCCCGGCGCGGCATCAGCCTGGTCCCGGCCGATCGCCGCCACCAGGGCCTCATGCTCGACGCGACCATCGAGTCGAACATCGCCCAGGTCACCGTCGGCGCGCTGCACGCGCGGCGCCCGTGGCTCGACCGCCGGGCCATGCGCGCGGCGGCGCGCCGCCAGATCGACGCACTGCGCATCCGGGCCCAGGGCCCGGGCCAGGTCGTCGGCCGGCTGTCGGGCGGGAACCAGCAGAAGGTCGTCATCGGCAAGTGGCTGGAGATCTCGCCGTCGGTCTTCCTGCTCGACGACCCGACCCGGGGCGTGGACGTCGGCGCGAAACGCGAGATCTACCGGCTCATCCGGGAGCTCGCCGACGGCGGCCGGACGGTCCTGTTCCGCTCCACCGAGCTGCCCGAGCTGGCCGGCCTGGCCGACCGCATCCTCGTCCTGCATCGCGGGCGCCTCACCGGCGAGTTCGCCGGTGGGAGCGTCGACGACAGCACGCTGCTCCACGCCATCAACACCGGACGCGCGCCCGGCGCGGCCAGCGAACAGGAGGTGAACCCATGATCCGTCGCGCCTTCACCATGCGCCTCAAGCCGGGCGGCCTGGCCGAGTACAAGGCCCACCACGACGCGATCTGGCAGGAGCTGGTCGACGAGATCGAGCGGCAGGGGATCGCCCAGATCACGATCTTCGAGCGCGACCCCGTCCTGTTCCTGTACTCGGAGATCCGCGACGAGGAGGCGTGGGATCGGCTGTGGCACACCGCCATCCACGACAGGTGGGCCGAGATCATGAACCCGCTGATGGAGTTCAACGAGGACGGGATCGTCGACTCGAGCGAGCTCCGCGAGGTGTTCAACCTGCGGACGAACGCGTCGTAGCCCGTCGAGCGGAAGGAGGTCAGGCCATGGATCCAGTCGCGCGCGACCGGGTCGCGGTCGTCACCGGCGCGGGCCGCGGCCTCGGTCGTGCCACCGCCATCGCGCTTGCCGGGCGCGGCCATCCGATCGTCGGGGTCGCTCGCGACGCCGCGGCGCTGGCCGAGACCGCCGACCTAGTCCGGGCCGCGGGGGGCCGGATGGTCAGCCGTCCGACCGACGTGGCCGACCCGGACGAGGTCGAGGCGCTCGCCGCGTTCGTCCACGAGCAGCTCGGCCCGCCGTCCATCCTGGTCAACGCGGCCGGCGTGTTCGGCCCAATCGCCATGATCCGGGACACCGACCCGCGCGCCTGGGTCCAGACCGTGATGATCGACGGCATCGCCCCGTACCTGACCATCCGCCAGTTCGTGGGCGGGATGATCGACGCGGGCTGGGGTCGGATCGTCAACATCACGTCCGCGGCCTCGCTCCATCCACCCGGCGCCCTGAACAGCGCCTACGGCACGGCCAAGGTCGCGCTCAACCAGTTGACGCGGCACCTCGCCGCGGAGATCGCCGGGACCGGCGTGACCGCCAACGTCATCCATCCGGGTGACGTGAAGACCGCGATGTGGCAGGACATCCGCGACCGGGTCGCGGTGATGGGCCCCGAGGCCGAGCCGTATCGGCAGTGGGCGGCCTGGGTCGAGGAGACCGGTGGCGATCCGCCGGACAAGGCCGTCACGCTCATCCTGCGCCTGACCTCCGACGAGGGCGCCGACGTCAACGGCCAGTTCTGCTGGGTGGACGACCCGCTCCAGGCGCCGATCCCCTCGTGGGGCGAGCCGGGCGAGACGCAGCCATGGCGGAAGTGACCGCCCGTCGGCGGGTCGGACGGACGGCCATCGAGGTCACCGAGCTCGGCTTCGGCGGCGCCTCCATCGGCGAGCTGTTCGTGCGGGTCAGCGAGCACGATGCGCTGGCCACGATCGACCGCGCCTGGGACGCGGGCGTGCGCTACTTCGACACGGCACCGTGGTACGGCCGCGGCCTGTCCGAGCTGCGCACCGGGTCCGGCCTGCGCGACCATGCCCGCGGCGAGTTCGCCCTGTCGACCAAGGTGGGGCGCTGGCTGCGGCCCGCGTCCGCGGAGGGATTCGACGGCTCGCCATGGCTCGGCGGCGCGCCCAACGAGGTCGTGTTCGACTACACCTACGACGGGATCATGCGCTCGGTCGAGCAGAGCCGGCTGCGGCTGGGCATCACCCGCTTCGACATCGCCTTCATCCACGACCTCGACCGCCTGTACTTCGACCAGCCGACGTGGGACGCCCACGTGCGCGACCTCGCGACGTCGGGCTGGAAGGCGCTCGAGGAACTCCGCTCGAGCGGCCAGGTCGGGGCGATCGGCGCGGGCATCAACGACCTGGACCTGATGCCGCGCTTCCTCGACATCGGCGACATCGACGCGTTCCTGGTGGCGATGCCGTACACGCTGCTCGACCAGGGGGTCCTGGACCGCGAGTTCCCGGCCTGCGTCGAGCGAGGCGTCGGGTTCGTGATCGGCGCGGTCTTCGCGTCCGGGATCCTGGCCAAGGGCCCGATCCCCGGGGCGAAGTACGCCTACGCGGACGCGTCGCCGGAGATCATGGCCCGGGTCACCCGCATCGCCGAGGTGTGCGACCGCCACGGCGTGCCCCTCGCGGCGGCCGCGCTGCAGTTCCCGTTGGGCCATCCCTCGGTCGCCTCGGTCATCCCGGGCGCGTCGTCGCCCGCCCAGCAGGCCCGGACGGTGGAGTGGTTCCGCCACCCGATCCCGGCCGACCTGTGGGCCGAGCTCAAGCACGAAGGTCTGCTCCGCGAGGACGCGCCGGTGCCCGCGTGACGATCGCCGGCGCCGCCGGCCACCCACTCGTCGGTGGCTGGCGGCTGCGCAGCTGGGTCGCCACGGGCGACGACGGCTCGGAGACCCGGCCGATGGGTGACGCCCCGGACGGCCTGCTGGCCTATAGCGCGGGCGGGACGATGATCGGGATCATGGGTCCGGGCGACCGCCCGCGGTTCGCCACCGACGACGTGACCGGCGGCACCGACGAGGAGCGAGCCCGGGCGTTCGCCACGTTCATCGCCTACGGCGGCCGCTACTCGGTCGCGGGCGACACCGTCATCCACGTCGTCGAGACCAGCCTGTTCCCGAACTGGATCGGGACGGAGCAGCGCCGGCACTTCGTCCTCGACCAGGACGGCCGGCGCCTGACCCTCACCTCGCCGCCACTCGTCCTTGGCGGTGCGACGCGCATCCAGCGCCTGGTCTGGGAGCGGGTGGGCGACCCCGACTGACCGGTCGGGGTACCTATCGCCCCGGGACGGTCCCGGCCCACGCCGGTCGGCCCATGATCCGTTCGCGTGCGACGGCCGGATCGATCGGCGCGTGGCGCAGCTGGAGCGGGCGCCAGGCGCGCGACACGAAGCCCATGGGCACGGCCTGGACGGCACCCGGCGCGCGGTCGAGGTCGGGGTAGGCGACGAACAGCCCGCCGATCGCCTCGGTCGCCTCCATCCGGGCGACATGTGCGCCGGCGCAGTGCCGCGGCCCGACGTTGAAGGCGAGGTGCCCCCACAGGCGCGGGCGGTCCGGGTCCAGGACGTCCGGTCGCTCCCAGCGGTCGGGGTCCCGGTTGGCCGCCGCGTTGACCGCGATGACCCGTTCGCCGGCGAGGATCGTCACCCCGGCCAGCTCGACGTCCTGCGTCGCGCGACGCGCCCGCAGGTGCACGACCGTCGAGTGCCGGAGGACTTCCTCGAGGAAGCGGGCGAAGCGGGCCGGGTCGCCCAGGGGGGCCTGCCGGTCGGCCACCGGCAGCTCGAGCAGGCGGTGGGTCGCGCTGCAGATGAGGAAGGCCGTCGTCTCGGAGCCGCCCTCGAACAGGAACTTGGCGTTGTCCATGACGTCCTGCTCGTTCCAGTCCGGGGCGACCTCGCGGCCGGTCTCCCAGAGCAGCGAGATCGCGTCGCCCTCCGGCCGGTCGCGGCGCTCACGGACCGTGTCCAGGAGGAGCGGATCGAGGCGCTTGGTCGCCGCGATCGCCGCGTCACGCAGCTCGGGATCCTCGCCGTACGTGTGACGCCAGGCCAGGACCGCCTCCATCCAGCCCTTGGCCTCCTCCAGCGTGGCCACGTCCCGATCGGGCAGCCCGAGTACCCGGCCGATGACCGCGATGGGCAGGAAGCGGGCCAGATCCTCGTACAGCTCGACGCCCGCGCGCTCGGCCAGCCGGGCGAGCCGGTCCGCGACGATCGGCCTCACCGCCGCGGCGGCCAGCGGCGCGATCGGATCGGGACGCCAGGCGTGCGACAGTGACCGGTGGAGGGTCTCGTGCTGGCCGCCGACGAGCGAGCGGAAGTCACGTCGCCCGACGATCTGCGCCGCGCCGGGGAGCGTCCCGGTCGGCTCCTCGAACAGGTCCTCGCGCCGCTCGACGAACGTGCAGCCGTCGTGGCTGAG